>DASURX010000241.1:0-7416 GCA_036375355.1 Candidatus Limnocylindria bacterium | reverse complement strand
AGACCCGGTACCCCAGGCGGTCGAGCTGCTTACCGGCGAGGGCGATCCCGACGCTGATCGGCAGGCCCTGGCCCAGCGAGCCGGTGGCGACGTCGACCCACGGCAGGGCGGGGGTGGGGTGGCCTTCCAGCCGGCTGCCCTTGCGCCGGAAGGTGAGCATCTCCTCGTCGCTGATGGCGCCGGCCGCGCGGTACATGGCGTACAGCAGCGGCGAGGCGTGGCCCTTGCTGAAGATGAGGTGGTCGTTGGCCGGGTTCTCCGGCGCGTCGAAGTCGTAGTGGAGGTACTTCGACATCAGCACCGCCATGAGGTCGGCGGCGGACATGGAGGAGGTGGGATGGCCGGATCCGGCAGCCGAGCTGGACCGGACCGAATCGACGCGCAGCTGCTGCCCAAGCTCGCGCCACTGCTGGGGGTCGTTCATGCGCTGAAGCTCCGCAAGTTCTCTGCCGATCATGTCGTTTCGCTGTCAATGATACGAGGGTGGCTCCATGAAGCGAAAATCGGCCGGTCTCCAGGTGAGCGAGCGGGGCGGATGGAGTGGCGGCCGGGGCCACCGGCCTAACCAGGGAGGCAGCAGGGCATGAAGAAGCGGCGCCTCCCACGAGGGAAGCGCCGCTTCGAGTCGCTGAGGGCGTGAGGCTAGCCGCGCATCAGGCGGAAGCAGTCGCTGCAGTACACCGGACGAGCGCCCGTCGGGCGGAAGGGAACCTGGGTGTCCTTGCCGCAGCGCGCGCACACGGCGTCGAACATCTCGCGCGGACCGCGGCTGTAGCCGCCACCACCCGACGCGTAGCCGCCGCCGTTGCCATACCCGCCACCGCCACCGACCCCGGCAGCACGGCGCTGCGCACGGCACGAGGGGCAGCGCTTGGGCGCAGAGGTGAAGCCCTTCTGCGCGAAGAATTCCTGCTCGGACGCGGAGAAGACGAAGTCGATCCCGCAGTCCGCACAGGTGAGCACCTGATCGGTGTAGGCCACGAAGGACCCCTCCCTGAGAATTGATTACCTCGTCGGGCATCAGCCTCGGGGTCAGCGCCGGACACGGGTCTTGCCGCTACCCCGTGAGCCGACGGTTGCCGTGGTGGGAGGGGAAGGGAAGGCTGTTGGCGCCGCTCGTCGGCGGCTCGACTTCGCGCGAGTATAGCGTCACGCTTTGGCGAAGCAACAAGGGCCATTTGGACCATCGGCATGGTCCTGCAGAGCCATCGGCCTAGACTGAGCCGATGCGTCGCATCGGCCTCATCGGCGGACTCGTGGTCGCGGCTGGCGGGCTGGTCTGGCTCCTCCAGGGCCTCAACGTCGCCTTCGCGCCGAAGAGCTTCATGACCGGCGACCGGACGTGGGTCTTCATCGGCGCCGTGACACTGGTCGTCGGCCTGGCCATCGCGGGATGGGGCCTGCGCCGCCCGCCCGCCGAGCGCTAGACGAGCTCGGCCCCCGCCGCCGCCATCTGCTCCAGGGCGCGCTCGCCGTCGCCGCGCTTGAGGTCCACCGCTGCGCACGCGCCGCGCACGACCGAGGTGGCGAATCCCAGCCGGCGCGCGTCGAGCGCCGTGGCGTTGATGCAGTAGTCGGTCGCCAGCCCGCATACCACCACGCGCTCGATCCCTCGCTCGCGCAGCATGCCCTCCAGCGGCGTCGGGATCTCGTCCCCGCTGACCGGGTCGCGCATGCTGAAGCCGGAGTAGCCGTCCTCACCATTGCTGCCCTTGCGCACCAGCGAGCCCGCCACGACCAGCTCGGGGTGCAGCTCCGCGCCCCACGTCCCGGCCACGCAGTGCACCGGCCAGATGCCGCCGTCCTTGGCGAAGTGCGGCGTCGACTCCGGGTGCCAATCCTGCGTGTAGACCACCATCGCGCCGGCATCGCCGGCGCGCTCGACCTCTGAGTTGACGCGGGGCACGATCGCCGCGCCCCCGGCCACGGCCAGGCTGCCGGCCGGATCGGCGAAATCGTTCTGCACGTCGACCACGACGAGCGCCGTGCGCGGGTCATAGGCCTGCATGGCCCGATGATAGGCGGCCGGTGGTCACCGAGCCCGGAGCGCGCTACGATGCGCCTGGATGGATCGCTGGCTGACGCGACTGCTCAGCGCGATCGCCCTCATCATTGTCGTCGCGTTCCTGACCGGATGCGCCCCCGAGCCGGCAACGACCGAGGGCGCGCGCGTCAAGGCCCTGTACGACACCTTCATGGTTGCCGCCGTGGTCGTCTTCGCCCTGGTGGCCGGCCTCATCGGCTGGAGCATCGTGCGGTACCGCGCGCGCGACGACGGACGGGAAGCCTCCACCGCCCACGGCAATATCGGCCTGGAGGTCGCCTGGTGGAGCCTGCCGACGCTGCTGGTCATCGGCCTCTTCATCCTGACCGCCCAGGTGCTGGCCACCGTCGACCGGCGGACCGATGACCCGCCGCTGACCGTGACCGTGACCGGCTTCCAGTGGCAGTGGCAGTTCGCCTACGCGGACACCGACGTCGTCCTGACCGGCAGCACAGATGGCGGGCCCGAGCTGGTGCTGCCAGTCGGGGAGCGAATCGCGTTCGACCTCGAGTCGCCCGACGTGATCCACGCCTTCTGGGTGCCGCAGTTCCTGATCAAGCGCGACATCATCCCGGGCAAGACCAACCGCATCGAGCTGACCATCCAGGAGCCGGGCACCTACCGCGGCCAGTGCGCCGAGTTCTGCGGGCTGCTGCACGACCGCATGACCTTCTCGATCCGCGCCGTGCCCGCCGACGAGTTCCGGACCTGGCTCTCGCAGCAGGGAGGCGGCGGATGACCGACCTGGCCCAGCCCGTCGTCCCGGCGCGTCCACGCGGCGATGGGATCGTCGCCTACCTGACGACCACCGATCACAAGCAGATCGGGATGCTGTACCTGGGCAGCGGCCTGCTCTTCTTCCTGCTGGCCGGGGCGCTGGCGCTGCTCATGCGCGCCGAGCTGTCGACGCCGGGCCTCCAGTTCCTGGACGAGGCGACCTACAACCAGCTCTTCACCATGCACGGCACCGGCATGATCTTCTTCTTCGCCTCGCCGGTCGCGCTGGGCTTCGCCAACTACCTCATCCCGCTGCAGATCGGTGCCCCGGACGTCGCCTTCCCGCGCCTGAACGCGCTGACCTACTGGCTCTTCCTGATGGGCGGGCTGATCGCCTTCTCCGGCTTCCTGACCATCAGCGGCGCGGCGGCCTTCGGCTGGACCGGGTACGTGCCGCTCTCCGACGGGACCTACTCGCCGGGGCCGGGCCCGAACCTGTGGATCGTGGGGCTGATCCTGTCAGGCACGTCCGGCATCCTGGGCGCGGTCAACTTCCTGGCGACCGTGTTCACCATGCGGGCGCCGGGGATGACCATGTTCCGGGTCCCGATCTTCACCTGGAACATGCTGGTCGTCTCGATGCTGATCGTGCTGACCTTCCCGGTGCTGACCTCGGCGCTGGTCATGCTGCTCATCGACCGCACCACCGGCGCGGGCTTCTTCGACCCGGCCGCGGGCGGCAGCCCGATCCTGTGGCAGCACCTGTTCTGGTTCTTCGGCCACCCCGAGGTGTACATCCTGGCCTTGCCGTTCTTCGGCATCGTCACCGAGACCATCCCCGTCTTCAGCGGCAAGCGCCTGTTCGGCTATCGGCCCATGGTCTTCGCGACCCTGCTGATCGGCGCGCTGTCGTTCAGCGTGTGGGCGCACCACATGTTCACCACCGGATCGGTCAGCAACCTGTTCTTCGCCATCACCTCGATGGCGATCGCCATCCCGACCGGCGTCAAGTTCTTCAACTGGATCGCGACCATGTGGCGCGGTCGGCTGCGTTTCCCGAGCCCGATGCTCTTCAGCATCGGCTTCCTGCTCATGTTCCTGATCGGCGGGATCACCGGCCCGTTCCTGGCCTCGCCGCCGATCGACTATCACGTGCAGGACACCTACTACGTGGTCGCGCACATGCACTACGTGCTGTTCGGCGGCAGCGTGCTGGCGGCATTCGCCGGCTTCTACTTCTGGATCCCCAAGATGACCGGGCGCATGCTCGACGAGCGGCTCGGACACGTCCACTTCTGGGGGCTGATGGTCGGCATGAACCTGACCTTCTTCCCGATGCACTTCCTGGGCCTTTCGGGCATGCCCCGCCGCGTCGCCGACTACTCCGGGCCGGAGTGGTGGACGCCGGTCAACCTGCTGATCAGCCTGGGAGCCGTGCTGGTGGCGCTCTCGGTGCTGGCGTTCGTGACGAACATCGTCATCAACGTCCTGATGGGCCGCGGCCGCGAGGCCGGCGATGACCCGTGGGGCGGCTACTCGCTGGAGTGGGCGACCACCTCGCCGCCACCCCACCACAACTTCACCCGGCTGCCGCCGATCCGCTCCGAGCGGCCGGTGTGGGACGCACGCCAGGCGGACCGTGGCGTGAGCGGTGAGGCGAAGGCCCGAAAGCCCGGCAGCGGGGGCAGCGATGGCTGAAGAGCTGCGTTTCTTCCTGCGCACCGCCCTCTACTCGGCGGCGATCGGGATCATCTACTGGTTCGCCAGCTACGACGCGGTGCACGGCGCGTACGACTGGATCGGCACGGTGATGCTCGCCGCCGCTGGCCTGGCGTCCGGCGCGGTGGTCGTGGTCATGGCGCTCTTCGCGCGGCGCGCGCTCGAAGGCGCGCCGGGCGCCTCCACCCTGGGCGTGGTGGCGCGCTGGCTCGGCTTCACCGACCCGGGCGGACCGGCCGGCCAGCAGCCACTGGCCGCCGGGCTGGAGCCGCTCCCCCGCCGCTCGGCGTGGCCGCTGGTCAGCTCGCTGGCGGTGGCGCTGATCGGCCTCGGGATCGTGTTCGGGCCGTGGCTGCTGCTGCCGGGGATCGTCCTGCTGGCGGGCAGCGTCTGGGGCTGGGTCACCCAGCTCCAGGTGCCGCGCTAGACCGCCGCCGCGGAACGCGCCGTCAGTCGAAGGCGGGGATCGCCGGGTGGCGCCCCTGCGCCTCCGCCGTGCGGCGCTCCTCGCCGACGTGGTGGCTGAGCGGCAGCTCCGGCAGCCCGAACAGCACCACCAGGAAGGCGGCGATGGCGGCGGCCACGCCGAACCACATGGCGTTGCCGATGGCGATGCTGAACGCCTCGTGGATGCCGTTCACGATCTGGCCGATGAATGGCTCGACCTGCGCCCGGAACTGGTCCGGTACCTGGGACAGGATCTGCTGACCCAGGTCCACGCCGACGTTGGTGGCCTCGTTGCCGCTGGCCGCCGGCGAGGCCGCGAAGGCCTGCACGATGGGTGCGGGCACGCCGGCCTTGGTCAGCTGCTCGGGCATCTGCTGCGTGAGCGTCGTCCCGAACACGGTGCCGGCGATGGCCAGGCCGATGCTCCCGCCGATCTGGCGGAAGAAGGTCAGCGCGCTGGTGGCCACGCCCATCGCGCGGAACGGCACCGCGTTCTGGACGATGATGGTGTAGACCGCCATGGATGGACCGATGCCGAGCCCCATCACCGCCAGCCACAGCCAGACGGTCTCGATCGAGGTGCTGGCGTGCAGCTGCGTGACGAGCCCCAGCCCCACCGCGGCAATCGCCATGGCGATCACCAGCAGCCACTTGTAGCGGCCGGTCCGGCTCACGAACTGGCCCGATCCGATGGAGCCGATCATCAGCCCGGCCATCATCGGCAGGATCTGGTAGCCCGATGCCGTGGCCGAGGAGCCCAGCACGAACTGGAACCAGCGCGGGATGAAGATGATCCCGCCGAAGAACCCGAAGCTGATCAGCCCGGTGGTGATCACCGAGGCGGTGAAGGTCCGGTTCTTGAACAGCTCGAGGTGCAGGATCGGGTCGGCGGCCCGTGACTCGATCCAGACGAAGACGCCCAGCAGCACCGTGCCGAGCAGGATCAGCCCGCCGACCGAGACATCGGTCCAGTCGGCGGACTGCTTGTTGGTGAGGCCCAGCATGATCGGCGCGATGGCACCCGCGAAGACGATGGCGCCGGCGTAGTCGATCGAGATCACGCGCTCGGGGTGGCGGATCGGCGGCAGCAGCCGCCAGATGACGGCCAGCGCCACGGCGCCGATCGGCAGGTTGACGAGGAAGACCCAGTGCCAGCTGATGTTGTCGGTCAGGAAGCCGCCCAGCGCGGGGCCGACCAGCATGGCAATCGCGAAGACGCCGCCGAACAGGCCCTGGTATCGGCCTCGCTCGCGCGGGCTGAACAGATCGCCGATGACGGCCAGGCTGATCGGGAACAGCGCGCCGGCACCCAGGCCCTGGATGCCGCGGAAGACGACCAGCTGCCACATCTCCTGGGAGAGGGCGCTCAGGCCGGATCCGAGCAGGAACAGGCCGATGCCGACCATCAGCAGCGGCCGGCGCCCGAACTGGTCGGACAGCTTGCCGTAGAGCGGCCCCGTCACGGTGGCCGTCAGCAGGTAGACGGTGACGACCCAGGTGTAGAGCTCGTTGCCGTGCAGGTCGGTCAGGATCTTGGGCAGCGCCGTGCCCACAATGGTCTGGTCCAGCGCCGACAGGAACATGCCCAGCAGGACGGCGCCCAGGATCTCCATGCGCGCCCGTCCCTCGAGCTTGACGGGCGCTCCGTTCTCCGGGGCGACTGCGGTGGAATCGGTCATGAGGTCGCTCCTTCGCGGTCCGCGCGCTCGAAGGCGGCGCGCAGGACGCGGATCGAGGACAGGAGCTGGGCGCGCTCGCCATCCGAGCAATGAGAGAGGGCCGCGGTCATGCGGCTGCGCCGCGCGGCGTGCAGGCCCGAGAGCTCCGCGGCGCCGGATTCGGTGAGGCTGACGAGCACCACGCGCCGGTCGCGCTCGTCGTGGGTCCTGCGAACCAGCCCGCGATCCTCCATCCGGCTGACCAGCCCCGTGGCCGTCGGCAGGCCGGAGCCGATGGCCTCGGCGACGCGCGTCATCGGCAGTGGACCGTGGGTGTCGATCATGATCATCACGAACAGGTGAGCCATGCTGATCTGGCGTTCGTGGCAGCGGTGCGCGAACGCCGCCTTCTCGGCGGCGAACAGCGGTCCGAGCTCGTCGGCAACCTGCTCAGCGCTCGGTGAAGGAACGGCAGTCCGGTGGCCATTTCCCGTCGCGGGCCGGCCGGAGCGATCAAAGGTTCGCGTCAAGCGAACGATTCTACTCGCGCGAACCTTCGTGTCAACCGGTTATCGTCTGGGTGCGTGACCCGGTCGACGCTGACCCCGGGCGACCTCGCGCTGCGGCCCGGCCGCGGCGTGCGCTCGCCGTGGCTGCGCGAGGCA
The DNA here is from genome assembly GCA_036375355.1 of Candidatus Limnocylindria bacterium. Classification (GTDB taxonomy): domain Bacteria; phylum Chloroflexota; class Limnocylindria; order QHBO01; family QHBO01; genus DASURX01. The sequence continues at coordinate 166 of DASURX010000241.1, read as the reverse complement.
CTCGCGCTCGAGGACGACCCTGCTCCCCTGCCCGGCCCGAGCGGCGACGGGAGCTGCGACGTGGCCATCGTGGGCGGCGGCTACACCGGCCTGTGGACGGCGTACCAGCTGCTGCGGCGCGCGCCGGGCCTCGGCGTGGTGGTGATCGAGCAGGACATCTGCGGCG
>DASURX010000240.1:0-22793 GCA_036375355.1 Candidatus Limnocylindria bacterium | reverse complement strand
GTAGAGGCGCGCCTCGACGGCATGACCCCGCAGCTGGACCGATGCCTGCTCGAACCCGAGTGGCTCGCAAGCCGTGATGCGCAGCTGATCGGCCACCAGGTCGCGTCCGGTGACTGCCTCCGTCACCGGGTGCTCCACCTGGAGCCGGGTGTTCATCTCCAGGAAGAAGAACGACCCGTCATTGGCCAGCAGGAACTCGACCGTGCCTGCGTTCACGTAGCCGACCGCCGCAGCGACCGACAGCGCGGCGGAACCCATCCGCTGCCGCAGGTCCTCGTCCACCGCCGGGCCGGGCGACTCCTCGACGATCTTCTGGCTGCGGCGCTGTGCCGAGCAGTCGCGCTCGCCGAGATGCACGCCGTGGCCGTGGGCGTCGAAGAGCACCTGGATCTCGACGTGGCGCGGCCCGTCGAGCAGCCGTTCCAGGATCAGCCGATCGTCGCCGAACGAACGCTGCGCCTCGCGCCGAGCTCCCGCCAGCGCCTCGCTCACGTCCTCGGCGCGGCGCACGACGCGCATGCCCTTGCCACCACCCCCGGCGGCAGGCTTGACGAGCAACGGCAGCCCGATGCGCGCCGCTTCGGCCGTCAGGGTGGCGTCGGTTTGGTCCGCCCCGTCGTAGCCGGGCAGGACCGGGATGCCATGTTCGGCGGCGGTGCGCCGCGCCCGGGCCTTGTCGCCCATCGCCGCGATGGCGCTCGCCGGCGGCCCGACCCAGGCCAGGCCCGCGGCCGCCACGTCGCGCGCGAAGCCGGCGTTCTCGGCCAGGAAGCCGTAGCCGGGGTGGATCGCATCCGCGCCGGACGCCTGCGCGGCAGCGATCACCGCCTCGCCGTCGAGATAGCCGGGCACCGGCAGCCACTGGTCGACGCCGTCCGGCGGCCGCTCGCCGGCCACGTGCAGGCCGACGCTCCGGAGTCCGAGGCGGCGCGCCGTGCGCGCGATCCGAGCGGCGATCTCGCCGCGGTTGGCGATCAGCAGCGAGCGGATCGGGCGCGGCGCGCTTTCCGGTGCCGGCTCCGTCCCGTGCAGCCTCGCCAGCTCCGCACGGGCGATGCGGACGCGACCGCCGACCCGCACCGCGGGCAGGCGCCCGGTGGCGACCCAGCGCTGCACCGTGCGAGTGGTGACGCCGAGCGTGGCTGCCACCTGGCGCGGAGAGAGCGAGTCATCGGCCATGTCGCGATTGTCGCACCTGACGCGCTCGAAGCCAGGTCAGCCGGGCCGCGACCTCCACGCCGGATCGCGCTTCTCCAGGAACGCGCCCAGGCCCTCCTGGCCCTCGGCCGACACGCGCTGGCGCGCGGCAATCCGCAGCGAGCGGGCGCGGAAGGCCGCCTCCTCGTCCGAGCGTCTGGCCCGGATCAGCGCCTTCGCAACGCGGACCGCGGTCGGCCCGGCGCCCAGGAGCTCGCCGATCACGGCATCCAGGCGAGCGTCGAGAGCGTCCTCGTCGGGCAGGACCTCGTGGACCAGGCCGATGCGCAGCGCCCGCTCCGCGTCGAACCGCTCCCCGGTCAGGAACAGCGCCCGGGCGTGCCCCTCCCCGATGCGCGCCAGCACGAAGGGGCTGATCACCGCCGGCAGGATCCCGAGCTTGGTCTCGGTGAAGCCGAACGTGGCATCGGCGCTGGCCAGCACCACGTCCGCGACCGCGCACAGCCCCATCCCGCCGCCCAGCACCGCGCCGTGCGCGCGAACCAGCACCGGGGCCGGGCACTCGTCGATCGCGGTCAGCATGGCCTGCAGCCTGGCGGCGTCGGCCTCGTTGTCCTCCGCGGAGAGGGCCAGCGCCGCGCGCTGCCAGGCGATGTCCGCGCCGGCGCTGAACGCGCTTCCCGCGCCAGCCAGGACCACCGCGCGCAGCGACTCCGGGCCCTCCGCCGACAGCGTCGTGAAGGCCTCGTGCAGCTCGGCGATGAGCTCGGCGTTGAACGCGTTGCGCACCTCCGGCCGCGCCAACGTCACGCGCGCCACGCTGCCGCCGGGGTGCGAGCGCTCGACGTGAAGCAGCTGCGCCATCGGCCTCAGCCGCGCCGGTAGAAGGGTTGGGCCACGGCGCGCACCGAGCCGAGCAGCGGCTCTTCGAGCCAGACCACGTCGGTCCCGTCGGGGACATCCACCGTGGCCGACGCGCCGTCGCGTCCGAGCAGGCCGAGCAGCAGCCGCGAGCGGCCGTCGCTCTCAGCCGAGACCAGCCACGCCGCCTCCACGGCGGTGCCGCGCAGCGCCTCGGCCAGCGACTGCTCCAGCACCATGGTTTCGGGCCCCGGCAACGCCAGCCGCAGCGAGCGGGCAGGGGCGGTGGCGAACAGCGGCTCGTCGCCGCCGGGCATCTGCCCAGCAGCCAGCGCAGCCAGCTCGTCGGGCTCGAAGCGGTAGGGGATCGGTCCGGCGGGATCCATGATCGCCGGCACCCCGGCCGCCGCCATGTTCGCGACCGCGATGCGGGCGGGGATCGGCAGCGTGGCGGTGCCGCGCGGCGCCCAGGCCGACAGCGCCGCGAAGGAGGCGAAGCAGACGCTGATCGCCTGGCCGTCGGCATCGGCCGCGAGCAGCACGCTGATCTCCACTTCGGCGTCGTCGTTCACGGCCGCGGCCAGCGCGTCGCGCGCCTCGTCGCCGTGCTCCGGGGGCACGGGCAGCAGCAGGGTGGCGGTCATCAGCGCACGGTAGAAGTTGCGCAGCGCCGCGCCGGGAGGATCGCCGCGCGCTTCGGCGTCGCGCGCCGCCAGCATCGCCTCGAACAGGTCCGCCGCGGACTCCTCGAGCGTGCCGGTGGGCGTGGCGCGGTCGTGCGAGCCCGGCTGCGGGCGTTCCAGGGCCATGCCCGGCAGCCTACCACCGGCCCGCGCTAGGATCATCGCCATGATCCGCGGCATCGACCACCTGGTGATCGCCGTTCGCGACCTGGACGCGGCGGCTGACGAGCTGCGCCGCGCACTCGGCCTCGCGTTCACCGCCGGCGGGCGCCACCCCGGGGCGGGCACCGCCAACCGGATCGCCTTCCTGGGCGAGCCGTACCTGGAGCTCATCGGGGTGGAGGACGCGGAGGCGGCCGGCCTGCGACCGATCGGCGCAGCCGCGTGCCGCGCCCTGGAGGTCGGCGGCGGCCTGGCGACCTACGCGCTGGTCGATCACGCGCTGGAGACCACGGTCGCCGAGCTCCAGGCGAACGGCAGCAGCATCGGCCCGGTGGAGCATGGCTCGCGTGTCCGGGCGGACGGCGAGCTGGTCGAGTGGTGGACCGCCACCTTCGAGCGGCTGGGACCCGACCGCGCGCCGTTCCTGATCCGGCACGCTCCTTCGGGCGTGGAGTGGGATCCTAAGGCGGTCGCCGCGCGATCGGCCTTCCGGCACCCGATCGGCTCGCCGGTCACGCTGGTGCGGCTCGACCTCGCCACGCCGGACCCGCCATCCCTCGCCGCCGACTATGCCGCCGCCCTGGGCGTCGAGTTCTGGGCGGTCGCCGACCTGGCGGTGTGGAACGCCGGGCCGCACACGGTGCGCCTCCGGCCCTTGAGCGAGATGCCGGTGCCCGCCGTCGTCACCCTGGCCGCCGGGGTCGCCGCGCCGCGCAGCGTCCAGGCGCTGGGCATGCGCTTCGACGTGGAGCCGAGCGAGCCCGCCGCGCCGACGCCGTCCTGAGAGTCCGGCGAGACGGACCTACATTCGGAAGACGCCGAAGCGCGTGTCCGGGATCGGCGCGTTGAGGGCCGCGCTGATGCCCATCGCCAGCACGCGCCGGGTGTCGGCCGGGTCGATCACCCCGTCGTCCCACAGCCGAGCGGTGGAGTGGTACGGGGAGCCTTCGCGCTCGTACTTCTCCAGGATCGGCGCCTCGAAAGCCTCGCGCTCGGGATCGGTCCCGACGTCGCCCCCGACGGTGGACAGCACCCGGGCCGCCTGCTGGCCACCCATCACGCTGATGCGTGCGTTCGGCCACATCCACAGGAAGCGCGGCGAGTAGGCGCGGCCGGCCATGCCGTAGTTCCCCGCGCCGAATGAGCCACCGATGATGACGGTGAGCTTCGGCACCGACGTCGTTGCCACCGCGGTGACCAGCTTGGCCCCGTCCTTGGCGATCCCGCCCGCCTCGTACTCGCGACCGACCATGAAGCCGGTGATGTTCTGCAGGAAGACGAGCGGGATGCGGCGCTGGCTGGCCAGCTCGATGAAATGCGCCCCCTTCAGGCTGGAGCTGCTGAAGAGGATCCCGTTGTTGGCCAGGATCCCCACCGGGTAGCCCTCGATCCGCGCCCAGCCGCAGACGAGCGTCTCACCGTAGCGCTCCTTGAACTCGGCGAAGTCGCTGCCATCCACGATGCGCGCGATCACCTCCCGGACGTCGTAGCTCTGCCGAGCATCGGCGGGGATGACCCCGTACAGCTCCTCGGGTGAGACCGATGGCTCGGCCGGCTCCGCCCGCTCCCACGGCGCCTCTGCCTTCCGCCAGCCCAGGTCGCGCACGATCTGGCGGCCGATGGCCAGGGCGTGCTCGTCGTCGAGCGCGTAGTGGTCTGCGACGCCGCTGGTCACGGTGTGCACCTCGGCGCCGCCCAGCTCCTCCGCGCTGACCTCCTCGCCGGTCGCTGCCTTCACCAGCGGCGGCCCGCCCAGGAAGATCGTGCCGGTGCCCTTGACGATGACCGCCTCGTCGGACATGGCCGGCACGTAGGCGCCGCCCGCGGTGGAGCTGCCCATCACCAGCGCGATCTGCGGGATGCCGGCCGCCGACATGCGCGCCTGGTTGTAGAAGATGCGCCCGAAGTGGTCGCGGTCGGGGAAGACCTCGTCCTGCAACGGCAGGAAGGCGCCGCCCGAGTCGACCAGGTAGATGCACGGCAGCCGGTTCTGCTCGGCGATCTCCTGCGCGCGGAGGTGCTTCTTCACGGTCATCGGGTAGTACGTCCCGCCCTTGACGGTGGCGTCGTTGGCGACGACCACGCACTCGACGCCCTCGACCAGCCCGATACCCGTCACGATCCCGGCGCCCGGCGCCTCGTCGTCGTACAGGCCGTTGGCGGCGAGCGGTGACAGCTCGAGGAAGGCGCTGCCGGGGTCGAGCAGCAGGTCGATGCGCTCGCGCACGGGGAGCTTGCCGCGGCTGCGGTGACGCGCGATCGACCGCTCGTCGCCCGCCGCGGAGCGCTGGGAGAGTGCCGCCGTCCTCTGCCTGAGGTCGTCGACGAGCGCGCGCATCGCGGCGTCGTTGGCCGCAAAGGCGGGCGAGCTCCTGTCTGCCGCTGACCGCAGGGTGGGCATCTCGCGCCGATTATGGCGCCCGTCCTCGAACTCCCGCGGAGCTGTTCCAGTGATCTGATCAGTTGTCGACCAGCCTGCGACCGGTCGCAGCTGAGCTGGCGGGCGGTCAGGCCAGGGTGACGAGCGGCACCATCTGGCTGACGTGGGCGCTGCCCACGATCACCACGCTGACCACGTGCTCGAACGGCGGTTCGCCGTCGTGGAGCATGTAGGCCTCGGTGAGGGGCAGGAAGCGCGGGGATCGGAGCAGCAGCTCCATCCCCGGCTCCGCGCCCGGCGCCATGTGCAGGTTCCCGGTGACGCTGAAGGGACCGGCCTTGACCGCGACGCGGCGCAGCTTGCGGTGCAGGCGCAGCTGGCGCGAGGCGCGCCACTCGGGGGGCATGGCCAGCACGACCTGTTCGGTGAGAAGCGTCTGCCACTCGCCGCTGTCGTCGTCGGCGGTCGGCGGATCCGCCCGTGTCGACGAGGTCTCTCCCGGGGCTTCGATCGGGCCGGGATGCGGGCGCCACAGGCGCAGCGCGTCGCTCTCGTTCAGGAGGTCGGTCACGCGGCGGCCATTGGCCGCGACCCACCCGACGATCCGCGCGTCGGCGGTGTACAGCTCGATCGGCGCCAGCTCGGTGCTGATCGCCACCGCGGCCGTCCCCGCGCTCGACGCCGCGACGGACCCGCGCCGCCAGTTCCAGAAGGTCACGTGGTGGTCCTTACGTTCGCTCGAAGCCCGCGTGGCAGTCCGCGGCGCTTCACGAAGGGTATGGAGCGCGGCACGCGTCACCAAGGACCCGTCAGTACTAGGCCCCCGCGTTGCGGTTCGGCAACGGTCCCGATGCCCATGGCTAACACTCGCGGGGCATTCCGCGTTATAACCGTCGTCATGAACCGCACCCTGCGCGTGACGCTGGCCGCGCTTGCCCTCCTGCTCCTGGTCGTCGGCTCGGCCCTGGCACGCCCTGGCGAACGGGCCGATCCGGGTCATCAGCCGATGGCCGCCTCCGGCCAGCCGGAGGCCGGCGCGAGCGATGACGAGGCCACGGAACAGTCCGACGAGGCCGACGAGGCCGACGAGGCCGACGAGGCCGACGACGCCGCTCCCTCCGACCGGCTCCTGGCCCGCCTGGTGGATCGCCTGGCAGCCGCCGGTGTCGAGACCGATGCCGCGACGATCGCCGGCCTGGCGGCCGACTACGGCGTCGGCGGTGCGGTGCGCGTGCTGTGGTTTGCGGACGCCACGGGCAAGGCGCCGTCAGAGATCACGGCGATGCTCGACGCGGGCCAGGGTTGGGGCGAGATCGCCGCTGCCCTGAACGAGGCGGATGCGTCGCTCGACCTGCACCCCGGCATCGGCTGGATCATGGGCAGGGGCGGTGACCATGGAGCCGGCGCCGGGCTGGGCCTGGGCCGTGAGCAGGCTCCCGGCCAGGCGAAGAAGCACCAGTAGCCCTCGCGACACGGCGTCGCGGGCGCCTCGCGGCGCTTCCTGCTAGCGTGCCGCGCCAATGATCGAATTCGACGACTTCGCCCGCGTGGACATGCGTGTCGGCCGAATCACCGCTGCCGAACCGTTCCCCGCCGCACGCAAGCCGTCGTACCGGCTGCGCATCGACTTCGGGCCCGAGCTGGGCGAGCGCGTCAGCTCGGCGCAGCTGACCGTGACCTATCCCGACCCGGCCGCGCTGGTCGGACGCGAGGTGGTCGCCGTCGTGAACTTCCCGCCCCGGCACATCGCCGGCTTCGCCAGCCAGGTCCTGGTCCTCGGCGCGATGGGCGACGACGGCAACGTCTGGTTGCTGCAGCCCGATCCCGCGGCGCCCCTCGGCTCGCGCATCGGCTGAGACCGCGGCACACTGAGGGCGTGACCGATACCTCCTCGACGCTGCTGACCGGCGACGCCCCGGACGGCATGCCGCAGCCGAACCTGGCCCCTCCCCAGATCGCGCGCAGCGGCGACCCCTTCGCCCGGCTGCGCATCATCCACTTCCTGTCGCGCCTGCGACGCAACGCCACCCTCCAGGTGCGCGACGTCGCCGCGGCGCTGAACGCGACCTACCTCGACTGGTACTTCAGCGAGAAGGTGATGCTGGCCGAGCTGGTGCAGCTGCAGGCCAACTGGGCGATCAGCTTCCATGGTGAGGACCGCATCGTGCTCGATCGCAACGAGCGCGGACACACGCTGCTCATCGTCGACTCCAGCAAGATGTCCAGCTTCCTGGTCTCGGAGGGCAGGCGCGCGGCGGAGGCGGCCGATGAGGAGCTGCGCCGCTTTACGCTGGGCGACGGGGTGTCGCCCGACAACTGAGGCCTAGACCCGGTCGGCGTCTCCCGCCGATTCGGTGGCGGCGGTCATCGGCCGCTCGGGCAGATCGGCCTCGTCGACGACCGGGACCGGGGTGCGCCGTGGCTTCGGCCGGAACGGAGAGGTCTCGGGAACCACCGGTCCATCGGTCTCGGCCAGCGTGCCTCCGCGGTAGGCTTCCCACACGGCCATGACCGTGTCGCGGTGCGGGCGGATGCGGCAGTGCTCGTCGCGGTTGCCCATCTCGTCGCAGTAACCCAGCGGGACGCACTTGGGGGCCAGGAACGAGCCGAAGAAGGGCGAGACGCGGAAGATCTCGTGGCGGATCTGCTTGAAGAGCTGACGGATCTCCCACTGCGCCATGGTGCACAGTCGCAGCCCGGACATGTGGATCAGCTGGCGCAGGTTGACCGTCATGATGAGGTTGGTCTGCATGGCGTTGGGGAAGATGAAGCGGGCATCCTCGGCCGGCACCTCGGCCTGCAGCAGCTGGCCGTAGAGATCCAGGTTGTCGTCGATCGCCTGCTGGAAGCGCTGTGCCAGGTCATCGGGCAGGTCGCCCGCGGCGATCGAGTCGGGGATGGTGTAGTTGTCGCGCTTCTTGAACGACACGTAGCGCTGTGACTGCTGGTCGAACGCGGTCCCGGCCCGATGGCGCACCAGCTGGTGGGACAGCGTCCGCGTCACGCCACTGATGGCGAACGTGAAGTTCACGTGCTCGATGGTCGAGCCATGGCCCGATTCCATCACCTTGCGAACCAGTGCCTGCTGCTTCTCGTCTGCGACCTGCCGGCTGACCGCCTTGTCCCAGATCTGGTCGGGCAGCTGCTCCGAGTAGCACGTCCGGCAGGCGGTGTAGATGATCGGGAGGTAGAACTCCTCCACGATCTCCGGGGTGGGGAAGATCAGCCTGGCGGAAACGGCGGGCGCACTGGTCATGGAATGCCGGGCAGGATAGCACCGGTGCGCGTCGGTGGCGGCCTGGCTTATCCACAAGATGGCCGATGGCGCGGCTTTACCACCCCATATCTTGTGCATAACCCGGTCGCGGCGGTGGATAAGCCGGGTGCCGGGCCGGCTCAGGCCGTCTCGGAGCCCTCGTCGCGCCCGCTCGAGCCACGGCGCTCCTCGAGCCGAACGAGGCCGTGCGCCCGATCGAACGCGATCCGGTTGCCGCCGGCCGCGCGTGCCGATGCCAGGGCCTCGGCGGCAGCCGCGAGCAGCTCCTCGTCGGTCTGCGACGAGCCCGGCCGGATGAAGGCCACGCCGATCGAGACCGAGATGCCGACCTCGCCGGCATCGGTCATCACGGGCCGGGCGGTCAGGCGGCGGCGAACGGCATCGGCGAAGACGGCAGCGCCGCGCTCGTCGGTGTGCGGCAGGATCGCCAGGAAGCTGTCGCCGCCCTCGCGGCCGAGGGCATCGGCCTCGCGCATGCGCAGGCGAAGCCGCAGCGCGAGCTCGCGCAGGACGGCGTCGCCCACAGCCAGCGAGTGACGCTGGTTGACCGCCGCGAAACCGTCGATGTCGAGAAGCACGACCGCCACCGGGTGGCTGTAGCGGCGCGCCTCGCTGGCCTCCATTCGCAGCCGCTCCAGGATCTGCCGCCGGCTGGCGACGCCGGTCAGCGGATCGGTGGTCGCGACACGCGCCAGCTCGGCGCGCTGCAGCTCGATCGTGCGGCGCGCCTCGAGCAGCTCCCCGATCGTCCCGCGCAGCTCGCGCGCCAGGCGCATCGCCTCGGCGTCGACCCGCAGCGGTTCGGCCGGCCGCATGGCCGGCGGGCTGGGAGGCTGGTCCGTCACGGGGATTTGGGCGGCCGCCGGCGCGACGGCCCTGTCGAACAGGGCGGACCACGCGGCGCCGATCCCGCCCGCGGCCATCGCGAGCACCGGCGCCAGGCCATCGGCGCTGCCCACCCGGCTGGCCGCCAGGGCGAGCAACCCCCCGGCCAGCAGGCCTCCCGAGAACCAGGCGGGGATCGCAGCGGCGGCGATCAGCGCCGCCGCGACCGAGATGAGCCACGGCCGCGCGTCCGCTGCCGGCGCCAGGAGCAGCGACAGGCCGAGGGCAGCCTCGACCACGACGAAGGCGCCAGCCACCGCGCCTGCGCGCGCCCGGCGGCCGTCGAGCGCCCGATCGGGCAGCGTGCGCGCCAGCAGCAGCACTGCGCCGGCGACGACGGCCGAAGCCGGCAGGGAGCCGTCCGGGAACGCCGAGGGATCCCCGGCGGATCGGATGGCGGCCACCGCCAGCCCCGCGCCCAGCGAGCCGAACCCGGCCGCCGCCACGAAGCCTCCCGAGACGCCGGACGCCAGCCCGCGGCCGACGCTGGCCGCCGCCGCGGCCAGGAGCGCCAGCGTGGCGCCGGCAAGCAGCACGGTCGGCAGCCAGCCGGGAACGCCCTGGGCATCCAGGGCCAGCGGCGGGAAGAGGCGCAGCGTGCCGACGGCGAGCGGCGCCAGGAGCACCGCCGCCAGGCGGGCTCCGATCCGCGCGATCCGGTCCGCGGTATCCGTCGCTGTCACGCTCGATTGCGCTCGAAGTGGTGCGGTCGTGCACCGCCAACCATCCCCGGCGCACCAGACGGCGGCAATAGTACGAACGGGCGCGGCGACCACGCCTGGCCTATCCTCGCCGCGATGCCCGCCAGCGTGATGTCCCGCTCCCGCTTCCTGGCGCTCACCGATCGGCTGGTGGCCGATGGCGAGGCGCTGCTGGCCGAGCCGGACTGGAACCTGTTCCGCGCCTGGCTGCTCAACTCGGACGAGCTGCTGGAGCGGGTGTGGGGTCGCATGGACCGATACCACCTCGCCTGGCTGAACGTGGGCCGGGGCAGCGCGCCGCCGGGCTCGCCGCTGGACGCGGAGGGCACCCGCCGCTTCGTGACCGAGGTGGCCAGCGCCAAGCTGGCGGTGCTGCGTACGATGAGGCAGGCCGTGGCGCAGCGCGGCTGGAGCCTGCTCAGCGACGACGACGAGGAGGAAGGGTGACCCATCAGCGTCCCGACCAGATGACCGGCGGCCTGGCCGCGGTCCTGGCGCACCCCGACGACGAGAGCTTCGCGTGTGCAGGCGCGTTGGCGCTGGCGCACGATGCCGGCCGCGTCACGCGGCTGCTGGTGGTGACCCGGGGCGAGAGCGGCGGTGCCGAAGGCGCCGAACCAGCTCAGCTCGCCGACCTGCGCGAGGACGAGCTGCGCTGCGCCGCCTCGCGGATCGGGTTCGACGAGGTCACCGTGCTGGAGGGCTATCCCGACAACGGGGTCGGCGAGATGCCGTTCGACGAGCTCGTCAGCGAGATCGCCACCTGGCTGGGCGACCGGCGACCGGACGCCGTGATCACCTTCGGAGCGCACGGCGTGACCGGCCACCCGGACCACGTCGTCGTGGGATCGGCGACGCGCTGGGCGGTCGAGCGACTGGCCGAGTCGGGGATCGCGCCGCACGCGGTCTACGTCATCGCGCCGGTCTTCGGTCCCGGCCGGCAGCGTTACGACCTCTCACCTGAGGAGGGCGCCGCGACCCACCGGCTGGACATCACCGCCGTCGCCGAGCGCAAGGTGGCGGCGCTCGAATGCCACGCCTCGCAGGAGGACGCGCGCCATGAGGCGCAGGAGCTGCGCGCCGCCCTCGAGCGCGACGGGCTGGTCTACGAGGGGTACACCCGCGTCCGACCGCCGGTGCCGGCTCCGCACCCGGCCTTCGACACGCGGCTGGTGTAGCCGGCGAGGGGCGATCCCCGCGCTTGAAGCGAGCGGCGCGGCGATCTGCCATGGGGCCCCGGACGGGTGGCCCCCGGAAGCTTCCTCGCGAATCCTTGGTAAACTGGTCGGGATATGGCGATCGACTCCAACCTGGGCAAGGTCGACGAGGTCATGACGGCGCTCTACGAGATCCACGATCCGGAGATCGGGATGAGCATCGTCGACCTGGACCTGATCAAGCACGTCGAGATCGGCGCGGACGGCGTCCCGACCGAGATCAAGATGGTGCTCACCACCCCCTTCTGCCCCTGGGCGGGCGAGCTGATCCAGACCGTCAAGGAGAAGACGGAGGAGGTGGTCGGGCCGCCCGTCAAGGTGACGCTGCTGGCCGATCGCTGGGAGCCGCCGCCCGGCCTGTTCTAGGCCTGTTGCCGGGGTCAGCCCGGTCCCGCCGCGGCCTCCTCTTTCGCGCCGCCGGGCTCCTGGAGGCGCAGTCCCATGCTTTGCTCCGGCAGCCGCAGCGCGTTGTCGACCGCGTTCTCCAGCTGCTGGATGGTGAACGGCTTGAGCACGACCTCGATGCCCTGCTCTAGCAGGTAGGCCTCCGACTCGCGCACCAGATCCACCGCGGCAGTGCAGGCCACGGCCGGGATATGCGCGGTCTCCGGATGCATCCGCAGCTTCTGGAGGAGCTGCCAGCCGATGGCCTGCCGCTCACCGAGCATGAAGTCGACGATGATCAGGTCCGGCTGATGCTCGACGATGCGGCTCAGCTCGTCGGGGGCGTAGCTCATCACCGTGACGTCGTGGCCCATCTCGGTCTCGAGGACGTCGCGGAAGAGCTCCAGGATCTCCTTGGTGTCGTTGACCACCAGGATCCGCTTGCGTCCGTGTGCCGGGCGCGCCCGGCCCGCGGCCTCCCGCCCATCGCCACCGGCGCCGTCGCTGCCGTTGTGCTTGGTCATGCCGCGCCGAAAATGCACGTGGCGTGCCGCGGGGCCCTGCAGCACGGCCGCGGGCTTCGCGGCGCTACCATCGGCCCATGCGCATCTACACCCGCAAGGGCGACACCGGCACCACCGGCCTGCTCTACGGGGGCGAGCGCGTAAGCAAGGCCGACCTGCGGACCGATGCCTACGGCACCGTCGACGAGGCGGTCTCGGCCCTGGGCCTCGCCCGCGCGTCCCTGGAGGCCGATGCCGACATGCGCCTGGCGCCGCTCAGCCTGCGGTTGCAGCGTGAGCTGTTCGTCGTGGGTGCCGAGCTGGCGACCCACGTGGATCGACGTGGCCGCCTGGCCCCCGGCACCACCCTGGTGACGGCGCCGATGGTCACGGCCCTGGAGCGCGAGATCGACGCCCTCGAGGCCGACCACCCCATGCCCGCCGAGTTCGTGCTGCCAGGCGAGACGATGGCCGGCGCCGCCTTCGACCTGGCACGCACCACCGTGCGCCGCGCCGAGCGGCGGGCGGTGGCCCTGGCGGCGACAGGCGGCCTGCCCGACTCGCAGGTGGTGCCCTACCTCAACCGCCTCGCCGACCTGCTGTTCGTGATGGCCCGTGCCGCCGACGGCGCATTTCGCCCCGTGCAGACCCACGAGTAGAATCCGGCCTGCCGCCGAAACTCACCTCTGCGGGGGCCTCACCGTGGAGGAGCGGCTCCGGGCGGCGCACTGACGAGGAGACCCACACGATGAGCTACGCGGTGACCAACCCCGCCACGGGCGAGACGGTCAAGACATACGAGACCATCAGCGACGCTGAGCTGGAGGCGGCGATCGCCGCGGCGGACGAGGCGCACAGGACCTGGTCGAAGACGACCACCACGGACGAGCGCGCGGCCCTCATCCGCCGCGTCTCGGAGCTCCATCGCGAGCGCCGTCAGGAGCTGGCAGAGCTCATCGTGCGCGAGATGGGGAAGCCGATTTCGCAGGCGCTTTCCGAAGTCGACTTTGCGGCGGACATCTACGAGTACTACGCCGACCACTCGCCGGACTTCCTCAAGGACGAGCCGATAGATCTCCTCGCCGGCGAGGGCTCAGCGATCATTCGCCGCTCGTCGCTCGGCGTGCTGCTCGGCATCATGCCGTGGAACTTCCCGTACTACCAGGTCGCCCGGTTCGCCGGCCCGAACCTCATCGTCGGCAACACGATCCTGCTGAAGCACGCCGGCCAGTGCCCGGAGTCGGCCGCGGCCATCGAGGAGATGTTCCTCGCCGCCGGCTTCCCGGCGGGCGCGTACGTGAACCTCTACGTCGGCCACGACCAGATCGAGCGCATCATCGCCGACCCGCGCGTCCAGGGCGTCTCGCTCACCGGCTCCGAGCGCGCCGGCGCCCAGGTCGCGGAGATCGCCGGACGTCACCTGAAGAAGGTCGTGCTCGAGCTCGGTGGTTCGGACCCGTTCATCCTGCTCTCGACGAACGACCTCGACGCCGCCGCCCAGGCCGCGGTGGACGCCCGCCTCGACAACAGCGGCCAGTCATGCAACGCGGCGAAGCGCTTCATCGTCGCCGACGAGCTGTACGAGCCGTTCCTCCAGGCGTTCACCGCCAAGCTCGCCGCGATCGAAGCCACCGACCCGACGTCGGAGGACTCCGCGCTCGGCCCGCTGTCCTCGCTCGAGGCCGCCGAGCGCCTCGACGAGCAGGTGCGTCGCGCGATCGAGCATGGCGCGAGGCTCGTGCACGGGGGCAGCCGTGACGGAGCGTTCTTCCAGACGACGGTGCTGACCGATGTCACCCCGGACAACCCGGCCTCGAAGGAGGAGTTCTTCGGCCCGGTGGCGCAGGTCTATCGGGCAAAGGACGAGGCGGAGGCCGTGCGGATCGCGAACGACATCCCATACGGCCTCGGCTCGTACGTCTACACCACTGACTCCGAGCAGGCGCTCCGCGTGGCCGAGGGCATCGAGGCCGGCATGGTGTTCGTGAACGTCGTGCTGGCCGATGGCGCCGAGCTGCCGTTCGGCGGGATCAAGCGTTCGGGCACGGGTCGCGAGATGGGCCGCCTGGGCGCCGACGAGTTCGTGAACAAGAAGCTGATCCGCATCGGCTGACGCCCAGGGCCTATGGAGTTCTGGCGCGCCCGGCCCATCCCTCGCGCGGCGCGCAACGCGCATCGGGACGGGCCACCGAGCTTCACCAGTTGAATGAGCTCGGAGCCGCGGGACTCCGGCCCTACCGACTCGACGCGACGCGCTCAGGATCGGGCCGGCGTGGTCGCCTCATTCAGATGAGAGCCGCACGAAATCGTCCGATGGCCCGATCCACTGCCCCGGCGCGGGGCTGAAACCTGCAGGGGGCGGCGCCAGGTCCGTTCACGCCGGTTCGTGCAGCCCTCATCGGAATCGGGCGAGACCGGACCGACGGAATGGCGGGGCGGTCCCTCCCCGTCGCAGGGTTCCCAACACGCACTCCGGGGCAGAAGCAAACCGAGTGGGCGCATCCGTGGCCCACTCCGCGCCACCTTCCGCCGCCCCGTTGCCCCGTTGTCGCCAGATGCAGATGGCAGCCGCACGCAGTCGTCCGGCGGCCGGAATCATCGCCAGGTGCCGCTCTGAACCTGCATCTGGCGCCGTCAACGCGGCGATTCCGGGTTGGTGCGGCCCTCATCTGCACCTGACGATTTCGCAGGCTTGCCAGCGATCGGACCGAGGAACAGCCTGACGCAAGGCGCGCAACAGCGTCACGCCGTGAACCGATGAGTCGCGGGTGGGCTATCGGTCCTAAGGTGTGACCACCGCATCAAGGAGCCCGACATGGGATCGCGACTCAACCCGTACCTCACCTTCCAGGGCAACGCGCGGGAGGCGATGGAGTTCTACCGCGACGTCCTGGGCGGAGAGCTCACGTTCTCGACGTTCGCCGAGGGCGGGATGCCGCACGAGCCGGCGGACGCCGAGAAGATCATGCACGCGCAGCTGGAAACGCCCAGCGGGTTCACCCTGATGGCGTCCGATTCTGCCGGCGGCGGACCGGCGGCGCCGATGGCCGGCGTGCAGATCTCGCTCAGCGGCGACGCCGAATCGGATGCCGAGCTGTCCGGTTACTACGACAAGCTGGCTGCCGCAGGGACGGTGCTCGAGCCGCTCGTGGTCGCGCCCTGGGGCGACAAGTTCGGCATGGTGACCGATCGGTTCGGGGTCCTGTGGATGGTCAACATCGCCGGGTCGCGCGGCTAGGCGACCCGGGCCGGGGTCGGGAGCGGATCCCTCGTCCACCCCGGACGTCCCGGCGCCGCGCGACCGCGGTGCCTGCTAGGATCGGCGCGATGACCGACCCCGCCGCGTTGGCGGCGAACGCCCGACCGACCCCGGCCCCGCGCGATCCCGAGCAGGCCGACGATACCTTCCGTCGCGGCGTGGCGCTCTTCAACGGCGTGCTCTACTGGCATGCGCACGAGGCCTGGGAAGAGCTGTGGCGCGTGGCGCCTCCCGAGGAGCGCGACTTCTACCAGGGCCTCATCCAGGTGGCGGCCGGGCTCCTGCACCTTCAGCGTCGCAACGCGCGGGGCGCGGGGAACAAGCTGCGGGAGGGCCTGGCCCGGCTGCGGCAGTACATGCCCAGCCACCACGGCATCTTCGTCAATGAGCTGGTCGGCAAGGGCCAGCGCACGCTCGACGAGCTGGAGGCCGGCCACATCCCCTACCTGATCCCGCCGGTCATCCGTTACGCCGAGTCCGCGGAGGCGGACCTGGACCGATGAGCAGCGAGTCCGACGCCGAGTACCGCATCGAGCACGACTCGATGGGCGAGGTCCGCGTCCCGGCCCACGCCAAGTGGCGGGCGCAGACCCAGCGCGCCGTGGAGAACTTCCCGATCAGCGGCGCCACGCTGGAGCGCTCGCATATCGCGGCGCTCGGGCAGATCAAGGCCGCCGCGGCCCGCGAGAACGGGCGGCGCGGGATCGTGGAGCCCGAGATGGCCGATGCCATTGCCGCCGCCGCGGAACAGGTCGCGCGCGGCGACTGGGACGAGCACTTTCCGATCGACGTCTTCCAGACCGGGTCGGGCACCAGCTCCAACATGAATGCCAACGAGGTGATCGCCACCCTGGCCTCGGAGCGGCTCGGCCGCCCGGTCCATCCCAACGACCACGTCAACGCCAGCCAGTCCAGCAACGACGTCTTCCCGTCGAGCATCCACCTGGCGGCGACCAGCGCGGTGGCCAACGACCTCATCCCGGCGCTCGAGCACCTGGCTGAGGCGCTGGAGCGCAAGCGGGACGAGTTCGCCTCCGTCGTGAAGTCGGGGCGTACCCACCTCATGGACGCGACGCCGGTGACGCTCGGGCAGGAGTTCGGCGGCTACGCCGACCAGGTGCGCAAGGGCGTCGAGCGGCTGCACGGCTCGCTGCCGCGCCTGGCCGAGCTGCCGCTGGGGGGGACCGCCGTCGGGACCGGCATCAACATGCCGCGCGGCTTCGCCGCCGCCGTCATCGGCGACCTCGCCAAACGCACCGGCCTGCCCCTCACCGAGGCCCGCGACCACTTCGAGGCGCAGGGGGCGCGCGATGGGCTGGTCGAGGCATCGGGCCAGCTCAAGACGATCGCGGTGGGCCTGTACAAGATCTGCAACGACCTGCGCTGGATGGCTTCCGGCCCCCGCGCCGGGCTGGCCGAGATCCACCTGCCCGACCTGCAGCCCGGATCGTCGATCATGCCGGGCAAGGTGAACCCGGTCATCCCGGAGGCGACCTGCATGGTCTGCGCACAGGTCATCGGCAACGACGCCGCCATCACCTTTGCCGGTGCGGCTGGCAACTTCGAGCTCAACGTCATGCTTCCGGTGCTGGCGCGCAACGTGCTCGAGTCCGTCCGGCTGCTGGCCAACGCGTCGCGTCTGCTGGCGGACCGCTGCGTGGACGGCATCACCGCCAACGAGCAGCGCGCCCGCGAATACGCCGAGAGCTCGCCCTCCATCGTCACGCCGCTGAACCGCTCCCTGGGTTACGAGGAGGCGGCCAAGATTGCCAAGCAGGCGCTGGCCGAGGGCAAGACGATCAGGCAGGTGGTCATCGAGCGCGGCCACGTCCGGGAGGGCAGGATCTCCGAGGAGGAGCTCGACCGCGTCCTGGACGTCCTCTCCATGACGCGACCCGCCGAGGACGCCGCCGGCCGCGGATGACGAACGCCGGCCCGTTGCCGGACCGGCGCCTGCCTTTGGCCGTCGTGACGGGCGTGCCACTACTTCAGCCCCGTAAACGTACGTAAACGGATTCCCGCCCGACGGGTATTCGGTTGTCCTCGCATGCTGGCCGCCGCCGCGCGACCTGCGCTAGGGACGGATGTCCCGGTCGGCTCGGGAAGGTGCACGGCGTACAATCGAGGCCCACGCAAGACCGATGCGCCCCATCGCCGGGCGCCCCGAGGAGACGAGCAGCCGTGTCCAGCTTCCAGAACCTGATCGGCGACCGATGGGTGCCTGCCCGATCGGGCGCGACCTTCACCAGCGTCAACCCCGCCAACCGCGACGAGGTCATCGGCGAGTTCGCCGCCTCCGGCCCCGACGACGTCGAGGCCGCCGTGGCCGCCGCCAGGGCCGCGTTTCCGGCGTGGTCGCAGATGCCGGCGCCCAAGCGCGGCGAGATCCTGTTCAAGGTCGCGCGGCTGCTGGCGGAGCACAAGGAGGAGCTGGCGCGGCTGATGACGCGCGAGATGGGCAAGGTGCTGCCCGAGGCGCGCGGCGACGTGCAGGAGGCGATCGACGTCGCCTACTACATGGCCGGCGAGGGGCGGCGGCTCTTCGGCCAGACGGTTCCGTCCGAGATGCCCAACAAGTTCGCGATGGCCATCCGCCGACCGATCGGCGTGGTCGGCATCATCACGCCCTGGAACTTCCCGATCGCGATCCCCGGCTGGAAGCTGTTCCCGGCGCTGATCTGTGGCAACACCGCCGTCATCAAGCCCGCGTCCGACACGCCGGCCTGCCTGGTGCGCTTCGTGGAGCTGCTGATGGAGGGCGGCATCCCGTCCGGGGTGGTGAACGTGGTGACCGGCAGCGGGACGGAGGTCGGCAACGCCATCGTCGACCACCCCGACGTGCGGGTGATCAGCTTCACGGGCCACACCGAGACCGGGGTGGAGATCAGCCGACGGGCGGCGGAGACGCTGAAGCGCGTCAGCCTGGAGCTGGGCGGCAAGAACCCGATCGTGATCTGGGAGGACGCCGACCTCGACCTGGCGCTGGACAGCGTGATCTGGTCGGCCTTCGGCACGAGCGGACAGCGCTGCACCGCCGCCAGCCGGATCGTCGTGCATCGGTCCATCCATGACCGCTTCGTGGACGCGCTCAAGGCCCGCGTGGCGAAGCTGGTGCTCGGCGACGGGCTACTGGAGACGACGGATGTCGGGCCGGTCATCAACGACCGCGCGGTGGAGCGGATCGCGGGCTACGCCGCCATCGGCCGCAACGAGGGCGACCTGGTCATCGGTGGCGAGCCGGCCCGGGAGGGCGAGCTGGCCCGCGGCTCGTTCTTCCAGCCCACGATCTTCGCCGACGTGCGTCCCGGAGCGCGCATCGCGCAGGAGGAGATCTTCGGCCCGGTCACATCGGTGATCCCGGTAGACACCTGGGAGGAGGCCGTCGAGGTCGTCAACGGCGTGAAGTACGGCCTCTCGAGCTCGCTCTTCACGCGCGACATCAACCTCGCCTTCCGCAGCATCCGCGACTTCGAGTCAGGCCTGGGCTACGTGAACCACGGCACCATCGGTGCCGAGGCCCACCTCCCCTTCGGCGGCACGAAGGCGACCGGTAACGGCCACCGCGAGGTGGGCCAGGCCGCGCTCGACTTCTTCAGCGAGTGGAAGAGCGTCTACATCGACTACTCCGGGAAGCTGCAGCGGGCGCAGATCGACACCACCTTCGTGGACCAGGAATAGGCATTCCCCCCGCCCTCCGCTTTGCGCCGGGCCGGGCGGCATGCCACCATCGGGGCAGCATGAGGCTGCCCCACTTCCCGCTCCACGTCGTCGTCTTCCCGCACCTGCCGCTCCCGATCCACGTCTTCGAGGAGCGCTACCGGGCCCTGGCGCGGGACGTCATGGCCGATGGCTCCCCCTTCGACGGACGATTCGTGATCAGCACCATCACGGAGGGCTCGGAGGTCCAGCGCGGAGGCCCCCGACCGATGGCGCGGCCGGCACGCACGGCGAGCGTGGGGACGATCGTGGAGGTGCGCACCGCCGAGCAGTTCGACGACGGCCGCTGGGTGCTCCTCACCGCAGGCGTGGCGCGTGCCAGGCTGGGTGCCCGCGACCGATCCGGCCCGTACGAGACGATCGAGGTCGAACCGCTTCCCGAGATGGTGGGGGACGCGGCTGCTGCCCACCGCCTGCTGCCCGAGGTCCAGGCGGCGCTGGACGCGTACCTGAGCACCGTGAAACGCTTCGTGGCCTCGACCGCGTCCTCAGCATCGGAACCGCACGAGTCCCGTGACGTGGCAGCCTCCCTGGACCAGGTCCTCAAGCCGATCCGCCTGCCCGACGACCCACTGGCCGCGAGCTACGCGGTCGGCGGGCTGCTGCAGATCGAGCTGAGCCGCAAGCAGCAGCTGCTCGAGGTTCCCGACGCCGCCGGCCGGCTCAAGCTCGAGCTCGACCTGCTGCGTCGCGAAGCGCGGCTGCTGTCCGAGGACGCCATGCCACCAGTCAGCACCGCCGACCTCCGCTACAACCCGAACTGAGACCGAGCAACACCGCCATGCATCCCGCTCGATTCCGCCTGCTCGCCGGCCTGATCTCCGCGACCCTGCTGCTGGCCGCCTGCGGCGCCGACGCCTCGCCGAGCGCCACCAGCCCGTCGGCCACGGGCTCCGCCGCGGCCACCGCGTCGCCCGGCGGAAGCGGCGCTTCCTCGCAGTCCGCCACCGCATCGGCCACCGCGTCGGCCACCGCGTCGGCCTCCGCCTCCACCGAGATGACCAGCTACACCGTGCGAGCCGGCGACACGCTGTACTCGATCGCGCGGGCGTGGGGCACGACCGTGGCCCAGCTGCAGGCATGGAACGCGGAGCGCTACCCGAGCCTGGCAGCCGACCCCGGCACGCTGCAGGCGGGCTGGACCCTGGTGGTCAGCGGCGACCCGGACGCCACGCCGCTGCCCACCCAGGTGCCGACCGTCGCTCCGACCGTCGCGCCGACGCCCGTGGCCAGCGGCTGCCGCGCGGGAAACCGCGTGGCGGCGGGCAGCGCCCAGACGTTCTATCGCATCCCGAATGCGGGCTCCGGCGTGGCGCTCACCTTCGACATGGGCGGACGCCTGGATCCGGGAAGGGACATCCTCAACTTCCTGATCGCCAACAAGGTGTGCGCCACCATCTTCCCGACCGGAGCGATGGCCCAGAGCGCAGAGGGCCAGGCGGTGATGGCCATCATCCGCGCCCACCCCGAGCTGTTCGAGGTCGGCAACCACACCATGCACCATTGCGACCTGGTGCGCGGCGGTGGCGGCTCTCCGTCGGTGGCGCCCTGCGCCGGCATCACGCCGACCGCGGCGTTCGTCCAGAAGGAGCTGAACGACGCGGCGGCCATCATCAAGCAGCAGACGGGCCAGGATCCGCGACCCTACTGGCGCCCGCCGTACGGCTCCATCAACGACGCGCTCCTGTCGGCCGCAGCCGCCATCGGCTACACCAAGACCTTCATGTGGGACGTCGACACCATCGACTGGAAGCCGATCAGCGACGGCGGCCCGACCGCCCAGCAGATCGCCACCAAGGTGATCACCAACGCGCAGTCGGGATCGGTGGTCCTGATGCACCTCGGCGGCTACGAGACGCTTGGCGCGCTGCAGACCATGGTTCCCGGCCTGCGCGACCGCGGCTTCACACTCACCTCGCTCAGCGACCTGCTGAACTAGCCCGCCGCCGCGGAGGGACCGGCTCGGGCTGGATGGCCCGGGCGGATTGGCCGAACGGCACTCCCCGCACTGTCCGGGTCGGACCAAGGATGGCCGCAGGCGGGGCAGCCGTGGCGTGCGTCCCAAGCGCGCCCGGCGAACGCCCCGCGGCAACGAGGTGGCATTCATGGGCCGGCGCGTCGTGATCATGGGAGCCGCGGGCAGGGACTTCCACAACTTCAACGTCGTCTACCGCGACGACCCCGAGATCGAGGTGGTGGCCTTCACCGCCACGCAGATCCCCGGCATCGCCGGACGCCGCTATCCGGCGGAGCTCGCCGGACCGCGCTATCCCGAGGGCATCCGCATCCTTCCCGAGAGCGAGCTGGACGCGCTCATCCGCGCCGAGAAGGTCGACACCGTGGTCTTCGCCTACAGCGACGTCGCGCACGAGACGGTCATGCATGCCGCCTCGCGGGCGCTGGCCGCGGGCGCGGACTTCACGCTGCTCGGCCCCGACCGCACCATGCTGCCCAGCAGCCGCCCGGTGATCGCCGTGTGCGCGGTGCGCACGGGAGCCGGCAAGAGCCAGACCACGCGCCGGGTGGCCGAGATCGTGACCGAGCTCGGGTACCGGCCGGCCCTGGTTCGCCACCCGATGCCGTATGGCGACCTCGTCAAGCAACGTGTCCAGCGCTTCGGCACGGTCGAGGACCTCGAGCTGCTGGAGGCCACCATCGAGGAGCGCGAGGAGTACGAGCCGCACATCACCGCCGGGCGGGCGATCTTCGCCGGCGTCGACTACGAGGCCATCTTGCGCCGGGCCGAGGAGGAGGGCGACGTCGTCATCTGGGACGGCGGCAACAACGACCTGTCCTTCTACCGCCACGACCTGCTGATCGTGGTGGCCGATCCGCTGCGGCTGGGCGACGAGATGCGCTACCACCCCGGCGAGGCGAACCTGCGCCGTGCCGACGTGGTGCTCATCAACAAGATCGACTCGGCCTCGCCGGAGGCGGTGGCCACGCTGCGCCGGACGATAGCCGAGGTGAACCCCGGCGCTTCGATCCTCGAGGCGCGCAGCGAGCTGCGCCTGGACGGCGGCGAGATCGGGGGCTGCCGGGTGGCGGTGGTCGAGGATGGGCCGACCCTGACGCACGGCGAGATGCACTACGGCGCCGGGATCGTCGCCGCGCGGCGCTGGGGGGCCGAGCTGGTCGACCCGCGGCCGCATGCGGTCGGCTCGCTGCGTGACGTCGTCGCGCGCTGGCCGGACCTCGAGCCGCTCATCCCGGCCATGGGCTACGGCCCGATCCAGACTCGTGAGCTGGAGCGGACGCTGAACGACACGCCCGCCGACCTGGTGCTGTCCGCGACACCCATCGACCTCAACCTGGTCCTGCGCCTGAACAAGCCGGTCGTGCGGGTCCGCTACGACCTGGCCGAGACCGAGCCGGAGCGTCTGCGCCAGGCGATCGCGTCGGTCCTGGAGGCGAAGCGGCCCGAGGTCGTGCCGGCGACGGCTGGGGCTGCCGCGGGGTAGCCCCGGGGGGTGGGCCGCAGGTCCGGGGACGCCATGCCATTCGGCCCGCGGCATGTAGGCGAACGGCACTCGTGGCCTCGCCTCGGGGCTGTCAGGCTCGGATCGTGATCGAACAGACCGACCTCGCCGCCAGCCTGGGCGCGTC
>DASURX010000239.1:0-4608 GCA_036375355.1 Candidatus Limnocylindria bacterium | reverse complement strand
CTGGCCGTCCGCCGAGAGGCGCGCGCGCGAGCAGGCACCGCAGAAGGGTCGCGAGACGGAGGCGATCACCCCGATCTCGCCCGCGCCATCGGTGTAGCGGTAGCGGGTTGCCACCTCGCCGGGGTGCGTGGGGGGCATCGGCTCCAGGGGGAATTCGGCCGAGACGGTGGCCAGGATCTCGTCCGCGCTGACGACGTCGTCCAGTCGCCAGCCGTTGGAGTGGCCCACGTCCATGTACTCGATGAAGCGCAGGATGCGGCCGGTCCCGCGGAAGCGCCGCGCCATCGGTCCGATGGCGTGCTCGTTCCAGCCGCGCTTCACGACCATGTTGACCTTGATCGGTCCCAGGCCCGCCGCCTCCGCCGCGTCCATCCCGGCCAGCACCCTGGCCACCGGCGCGTGGGCGTCGTTCATCCGCGCGAAGGTCGCGTCGTCATCCGCGTCCAGGCTGACGGTGACGCGGTGCAGGCCGGCGGCGGCGAGCGCTGTGGCGTGCTGCGGCAGCAGGACGCCGTTGGTGGTCAGCGTCAGGTCGCGCACGCCCGGGATGGCCGCGATCATCGCCACCAGGCTGGGCAACTCGCGTCGGACGAGCGGCTCACCACCGGTGAGGCGCACCTTCTCCACGCCCAGGCTCACGAAGGCGGACGTCAGCCGCGCGATCTCCTCGAAGGTGAGCAGCTCGGCGCGCGGCAGGAAGGCGTGGTCCGGTCCGAAGGCCTCGCGCGGCATGCAGTACACGCAGCGGAAGTTGCAGCGGTCGGTGACGCTGATGCGCAGGTCGTGCAGCGGCCGCCCTCGGGCGTCGCGCGGCGGAGGCGGGAGCGGCAACTCCTTCACGTGGGAGGCACCAATCGCCCAGCGGTTGCTCATGGACCACGAGTCTAGAGCCGATCGCGTGGCAGCATGTGCGGCGTGACCTCGGACACTTCGCATCTCCTGGCCGCACTGCGCGCGGCAGTCGGCGACCAGCACGTCCTGGCCGATGCGGACATGCGTGCCGGCTACGAGACTGACTGGACTCGCCGATGGCATGGCAAGGCGCTCGCCGTCGTGCGACCAGCCAGCGTCGATCAGGTGGCCGCGGTGGTATCGGCCTGCGCCGATGCGGGCGCCACGATCATCCCGCAGGGCGGCAACACCGGACTCGTCGGCGGCTCGGTGCCACGCCGGGACAGTCAGCGACCGCAGGTCGTTCTGTCCACCACCCGCCTGCGCGACCTCGAGCCGGCGGACGCCAGCGCCGGCGAGGTGACGGTCGGTGCCGGCGTCACCCTCGGCGCACTGCAGGCCCACGCCCGGGGCGCGGGCTTCGACTTCGGCGTGGACCTCGGGGCGCGGGACAGCGCCACCATCGGCGGCATGGTGGCCACCAACGCCGGAGGCATGCAGGTGCTGCGCCATGGGCCGATGCGCGCGCAGGTCATCGGCCTGGAAGCCGTGCTGGCCGACGGGTCGGTCGTGCGGCGCCTTCCGGGGCTGATGAAGGACAACACCGGCTACCACCTGCCCTCGCTGCTCGCGGGGAGCGAGGGGACGCTGGCCATCATCACCCGCGTTCGGCTGCGGCTCCGGCCTCTGCGCTCGCGCCGGGCCAGCGCGCTCTGTGCAGTCGATGACACGGCCGCCGCGGTCAGCCTGCTGGGGATGCTGCGCGAGCGTCTGCCGGACCTGCTGGCCGCCGAGCTGTTCTTCGAGGAGGGCATGGCGCTGGTCCTGGCGCATGCCGGCATCGAGCGACCCTTTGCCGAGCCGCACCCCGCCTACCTGCTGGTGGAAGTCGACGGTGCAACTGATCCGACTCCCGAGCTCGCCGCGGCCCTGGACGCGGCCGGGGAGCTGGTCCGCGACGCGGTGCTGGCCGCCGACCCGGTCGCTCGAGCCAGGCTGTGGCGCATCCGGGAGGGGCACACCGAGGCGGTGAACGCCGTCGCCGTACCGCACAAGCTGGACGTGGCCGTCCCGATCAGCCGCCTCGTGGCCTTCGTCGACGCGCTGGGCCCCACGGTGTCGGCCGTGGCGCCGGACGCATCGGTCATCACCTATGGCCATATCGCCGATGGAAACATGCACGTCACCGTGCTCGGGCCCTCACCGGAGGACGAGGCCGCCGACGACGCCGTGCTGCAGCTGACCATCGACCATGGCGGCACCATCAGTGCCGAGCATGGGATCGGTACCGCCAAGGTCCACTGGCTGGCGCGCGACCGGGGCGCGGCAGACGTTGCCGCCATGCGCGCCATCAAGCAGGCGCTCGACCCCGGGAACGTCCTGAACCCCGGCGTGCTGCTGCCGGCCTGACTGGTTTGAAGGGAGGATCGCGCACATGAGCACGTCGGCCGATTGGGGGGCCATCCAGGTCCGCGGCGCGCGCGAGAACAACCTGCGCGACGTCAGCCTGGACATCCCCAAGCGGCAGCTGACCGTGTTCACCGGCGTCTCCGGCTCGGGCAAGAGCTCGCTCGTCTTCGACACGATCGCGGCCGAGTCGCAACGCCTCATCAACGAGACCTACAGCGCCTTCGTGCAGGGCTTCATGCCGACCCTGGCGCGGCCGGACGTGGACCACCTCGAAGGGCTGACCACGGCGGTGATCGTCGACCAGGAGCGGATGGGCGCCAATGTGCGCTCCACGGTCGGCACGGTGACCGATGCCAACGCCTTCCTTCGCATCCTGTTCAGCCGGCTGGGCGAGCCGCACGTCGGCTCGCCCCAGGCCTTCTCGTTCAACATCCCGTCGGTCCGGGGCAGCGGCGCGGTGACGATCGAGCGCGGCGGCGGCGTGACGGAGGCCCGCTCCTTCTCGCTCACCGGCGGCATGTGCCCGCGCTGCGAGGGGATGGGCACGGTCAGCGACATCGACCTGGCCCAGCTCTTCGACGAGAGCAAGTCGCTGGCCGATGGCGCCATCACCATCCCGGGCTACACCGCCGACGGCTGGGCGGTGCGGCTCTACGCCGAGTCGGGCTTCGTGGATCCCCACAAGCCGATTCGCGACTTCACCGAGGCCGAACGCCACGCCTTCCTGTACCGCGAGCCGACCAAGGTCAAGCTCAACGGCATCAACCTGACCTACGAGGGGCTGGTGCCGAAGGTCCAGAAGTCGTTCCTGTCCAAGGACGTCGACGCCCTGCAGCCGCACATTCGCGCCTTCGTCGAGCGGGTCGCGACCTTCCGCGCCTGTCCCGACTGCGATGGCACGCGCCTGAACGAGACGGCCCGCTCGTCGAAGATCCGGGGCTCCAGCATCGCCGATGCCTGTGCGATGCAGATCAGCGACCTGGCCGAGTGGGTGCGCGGCCTGGGCGAGCCGTCCGTGGCGCCGCTCGTGGGCAACCTGCAGGCCATCCTGGACGCGTTCGTGGAGATCGGGCTCGGCTATCTCAGCCTCGACCGCCCGTCCGGGACGCTGTCCGGCGGCGAGGCGCAGCGCACGCGGATGATCCGGCACGTGGGCTCGTCGCTGACGGAGATGACCTACGTCTTCGACGAGCCGACCATCGGCCTGCACGCGCACGACGTGCAGCGCATGAACGACCTGCTGCGGCGCCTGCGCGACAAGGGCAACACGGTCCTGGTGGTCGAGCACGACCCGGAGGTGATCCGCATCGCCGATCGGGTCGTCGACATGGGGCCCGGCGCGGGCTCGCACGGCGGCGAGATCGTGTACCAGGGCCCTGTTTCGGGTTTGGTCGCGGCCGATACGGCCACCGGGCGCCACCTGGACATGAGGCTGGAGCTGAAGCCCTCACCGCGGGTGCCGCGCGGCTCGATCCCCATCCGCCATGCGCGGCTGCACAACCTGCAGGACGTCTCGGTCGACGTGCCGCTGGGCGTGCTGGTGGCGGTGACCGGCGTTGCCGGCTCCGGCAAGAGCTCGCTGATCCACGGCTGCCTGCCCCGCACCGACCCGTCGGTCACGGTGGTGGACCAGGGGGCGATCCGCGGCTCGCGTCGGTCGAACCCGGCGACCTACACCGGCATCCTGGACCAGATCCGCACCGCCTTCGCCAGGGCCAACGGCGTCAAGCCCGCCCTGTTCAGCGCCAACTCGGAGGGCGCCTGCCCGGCCTGCAACGGCCTGGGCACGATCTACACCGACCTCGGCTTCATGGCCACCGTCGCGACCGTGTGCGACGTGTGCGAGGGCCGCCGCTACACCGACGAGGTGCTGGGCTATCGGCTCCGCGGTCGAAACATCGTCGAGGCGCTGGCCATGCCCGTCGACGAGGCGCGCGAGTTCTTCACCGAGCGGCCGGTGAAGGTCATGCTCGACCGCCTCTCGGACGTGGGGCTCGGCTACATCTCGCTGGGCCAGGAGCTCGGAACGCTTTCCGGAGGCGAGCGCCAGCGGCTGAAGCTGGCCATCGAGATGTCGACCGATACCCTGGTCTACGTCCTGGACGAGCCGACCACCGGCCTGCACATGTCCGACATCACTCACCTTCTGGAAATTCTGAACCGCCTGGTCGAAGGTGGCAACACAGTCATCGTGATCGAACACAACCTCGATGTGATCTCCAGTGCCGACTGGATCGTCGACATGGGCCCCGAAGGGGGCAACAAGGGCGGCAAAGTGATCTTCGAAGGAACACCACAAGCACTGCT
>DASURX010000238.1:0-18911 GCA_036375355.1 Candidatus Limnocylindria bacterium | reverse complement strand
ACGACGACCAGCATGGATGGCAAGAACGTCTCGGTCAGCGGCGCCGCCTACCTGGCGACGATGTTCGACCAGGAGTTCGCCGCGCTGCCCGGCCCGGGCCTGCTGCTGGCATCGGGCGACAACGTCGGCGCATCGCCGCCGAACTCGGCGCGGCTCGAGGACCTGCCGGCGATCGACGTCGAGAACGCGTGGGGGCTGGATGCCACGGCATTCGGCAACCATGAGTTCGACTACGGCTTCGAGCGGCTGTGGGCGCAGCAGGAGCGGGCCGACTTCCCGTTCCTGGCGACGAACATCGTTGACGCCATCACCGGGCTGGCACCCGAGTGGGTGACCCCCTCCAAGGTGTTCATGATCAACGGCATCCCCGTGGGCGTCATCGGGGCCGATGTGAAGAACACGCCCGAGCTGGTTGCCGCCGGCAATACCGCCGGGCTCACCTTCCTGGACGAGGCGCCGCGCATCGCCGCCGAGTCGAATCGGCTCAAGGCGCTCGGCGTCAAGGTGCAGGTGGTCGTCATCCACCAGGGCACCAGCGTCGGCGCGAACCGGATCGGCCTGGGAGCGGGGACGGCATGGGAAGGTCCCGTGCTTGACATTGCTGACGCGCTTCAGGACACGACGGTCGACCTCATGCTCGTCGGTCACACGCACCGCATCTCGAACCTGATGCGTGGGCACATCCTGGTGGCGCAGGGCCTGAACGCAGGCGCCAGCTACTCGGTCGTGCAGCTGATGGTCAAGGGCGGTGACGTCGCGTGGGCGGGAGCGGCCTCGCGGATCTCGAAGAACCTGGGCGTCGTGCCGCGCGCCGATGTCAAGGCGATCGTCGACGACGCCAACGCGCAGACCGCGGTGCTCCGCAATAAGGTCATCGGGAGCCAGACGGCGGACATCATGCGTGACCCCGATCGAAAGCACGAATCGGCGATGGGCAACCTCGTCGCCGACGCGATGCTCGACAAGTACCCGGGCGTCGACGCTGCCTACAACAACTCCGGCGGGTTCCGAGCGGACCTCGTTGTGTCACCTCCATCGGCCGGGGAGGCGCCGGGCGAGATCACGTGGGGCGAGGTGTTCGCGGTGCTGCCGTTCGGGAACCGGACCACGATCCTCACCCTGACCGGTGCACAGCTCGAGGCGGCCTTCCTCAATGGCTTCAGCCCCGTCTGCAACACGGCGATCCACACGGGTCGCTTCCCACAGATCGCGGGGCTCAAGGTGGAGTTCAGCTGCAGCGGCCTGACTCCCGTCATCGTCGGGATGTGGAAGGCGCCCGATGGGGTGAGCGGAACGCTCATTCCAATCGGGCCCACCGACAGCGTGCGCATCGTCACGAACGACTTCATGTACACCGGCGGCGACGGCTACACGATGCTTGCCGCCGGCACGAACGTGCTCCAGCCGGGTGACGACCTGATGGAGGTCACCGTGGCGTACATCGGGGCCCACTCACCGGTGAGCTCTGTCGTTGAGGGACGCATCGTCGGACCGTAGGTCCGCGGCGCCCAAATCCTTCCCGAGGCCGGGCAGCCTGCCGCCCGGCCTCGGCCCTTTCTTCGCGATCGGCACAGGCAGGGCTTGACTCTGACGTTACGTCATGGTTTAGGTTGCCCCGCATGGACACGGCAGGCAAGGCCGGACCGATGACGGTGGGAGCCGTGGCGCGGCTGGCCAAGGTCAGCGTGCGGACGCTGCACCACTACGACCGGATCGGCGTGCTGCAGCCTTCGGAGCGGTCGGCGGCCGGTTACCGGCGCTACGGAACGTCCGACCTGGAGCGGCTGCAGCTGATCCTGTTCTACCGCGAGCTTGGCTTCAGGCTGGCGGACATCGCACGCATCGTGCGTGAACCGGCCTTCGACCGGCGCACGGCGCTCGCCGCCCAGCGCGTGCTGCTGGTCGCCAAGGCGCAGCAGGCTCGCGACATGCTGACCGCCATCGACGCCGCGCTGGCGGCACTTGAGAAAGGAATTCCCATGGACCGAGAGGAGATGTTCGAGGTCTTCGGCGACTTCGATCCAACGCAGTACGAGGCCGAGGTCCAGCGCCGCTGGGGCGAGACCGATGCCTACCGCGAGTCTGCGCGGCGCACCGCCCGCTATGGCAAGGAGGACTGGAAGCGGATGGCGGCCGAGGGCGCGCACATCGAGCCGGGCCTGGCGGCCCTGCTCGAGGCGGGCATGCCGCCCGACTCGGACGAGGCGATGGCGCTGGCGGAGGAGCATCGGCTCCAGATCGATCGCTGGTTCTACCCGTGCAGCCACCGCATGCACGCCGGCCTGGCCGAGCTGTACGTCTCGGACGACCGGTTCCGGCAGCGGTACGAGAACGCCCACGCCGGACTGGCCCAGTACGTGCACGACGCCATCAAGGCCAACGCGGCACGGGCGGAGGCGGCCGGGGTCAAGGAATGAGGGCGATCCGTCCCAGCCGGCGCATCGGCGCGAACCGTTCAGGCGGCCGCCGCGCGATCGGCTGCTGATACGACGACGCCCGGCCAGTTGGCCGGGCGTCGCATCGGTCCAGCGAAGGCTTATTCGGGCTGGACGTTCACCGCGCGCAGCCCCTTGGGGTTCTGCTGCGTGTCGAAGGTGACGCGCTCGCCACCGGTGAGCCGGTCGAAGTCGACCGAGGGTGCAAGGCCGTCCCGGTGGAAGAAGTACTCCTTGCCAGCGTCGTCGGCGATGAAGCCGAAGCCCCGGTCCGAGATGACCCGCTTGATGGTGCCGTTTGCCATGTAATCGATTCCTCTCTTCTCGACCCAACCTCGCGTCCACGGCCGTCTCGAGAAGATTCACGACCTGCGCATGCCCTGTCGAGGGCACTGCACAGCATACGCCAGCCGCCCGCCCGGTGGGCCGAAGCGGTGGACTTTTCCCCATCACTCCGCTAGGCTGTCGCGCATGCTTTCGGCCGATCGTCGTTTCCGCGGGCTGGTGGCGCTCAGCGTCCTGCTGCTTGCGGGCTGCGGCGGACCGGCGTCCGGCGGGCCGGCCTCGACTGGCTCGACGGCCGGTTCAGCCTCGCCTGCTACCGGGAGCGAAGTGGCGTCGCCGTCCCTACCGCCGGGCACGCTGGCGATGGGCGAAGGACCGATCGGGATCGCGATGGCCGACGGATCACTGTGGGTGGCGGTCTTCTACCGCGGGGCCCTGCTGCGGGTCGATCCGGTGGCGCAGGCGGTCGTCGACGAGGTGCCGGTGGGCGAGGGAGCGATCGGCGTCGCCGCGGCCGCGGGCTCGCTGTGGGTCACGCTGCACCTCGAGGACAGCGTGGCGCGCGTGGACCCGGCCACCGGGGAGCTGCTGGCGCAGGTGGCGGTCGGCGCTCAGCCGGAGGGGATCGCCGGCGACGACGTGGCGATCTGGGCCACCAGCGAGGAGGACGGGGAGCTGATGCGCATCGACCCGGCCACGAACCGGGTGGTGGCCACCGTGGACGTCGGCCAGGCGCCGCGCCACGTGGGGATCGGCTTCGGGTCCGTGTGGGTGACGAACTACTACTCCGGCACGCTGATGCGGATCGATCCGGCCAGCAACGCGGTCACTGCCACGATCAAGGTCGGCAGCGGTCCGGAGGGGATCGCCTTCACCGAGGACGCGGTGTGGGTCGCCAACAAGGGCACCGGCGACGTCTCGCGGATCGACCCCGCCACGAATGCCGAAGTCACGCGGGTGCGGACCGGGAGCGGGACCGAGGGGCTGACGGCCGATGCCGCCGGCCGCGTGTGGGTCGCGGTCAGCGGGCTGGACGCCGTGGCGGCGATCGATCCGGCGACGAACCAGGTGAGCCTGACGCTTGACGCCGGGGATGAGCCGCGCCGCCTCCTTGCGCTGGACGGGACGCTGTGGGTGACGAATACCAGCGGCGGGACGCTGAGCGCGCTGCCGGTCGACTGACGCCCGCGGTGGTCATTCACCCCGTAACTGCTACGACCTCACCGCGTGCATACGGCCGCGGCTCCGCCATCCGTCATGCACTGGGTGACTGCTGCGACCGACATTCGGCTGATTGAGTCACCGGGCGCATCAATGGGCGGGTCACCAGCCGATTTCGGCGCCAAACGATGCATCGCGCGCATCGAACGGAGACTTCTCGGACGTAGCACCCGCCGCACGCATATCCGCGGGGTCTGCCTCCCGAGCGACGGGAAGAGCGTCGGGGAACCGGCCCTCAGCCGGCCAGGGCTGGCTCGCGCTCGCGCGCCGCGTGCGACGGATGCGGAGCAGCCGGCACCGCAGCTCCGCGGCCGTCCTCGGCGCGTCCCATGACCGGACCGCTCACAGGCTCAGCCAGGTAGGTGACCAGCGCGCCCTTGCCCTTGACGTCGACCACACGCCGCTCCCACGCGTACGGCGTGCGCACCAGCTCGTGGGTCGAGGCGTGGACCTGGACCTTGCCGGCGACGCCGTACGACTCCATGCGGCTGGCGATGTTCACCGTGTCGCCCCACAGGTCGTACGCGTAGCGCGCCTGCCCGATGACGCCGGCGGTGACCGGCCCCGAAGCAAGGCCGATGCGCAGCTGGATGGAGTGCCGCCGCAGCCCGCCCAGGCGGGCAACGTCGCGATGCATGTCCATCGCCATGCGCATCGCCGCGTCGGCGTGGTCCTCGCGCGCCTGCGGCGCCCCGGCGACCGCGATGTACGAGTCGCCCATGGTCTTGATCTTCTCCAGCCCGTGCTTCGCGGCCAGGCGGTCGAAGATCGAGAACATCTGGTTCAGCACCAGCAGCAGGTCGCGGGGGCTGAGCTTCTCGGCCAGGCCGGTGAAGTTCACCACGTCGGCGAACAGGACCGTGACCTCTGCATGGTGCTCCGCGATCAGGCGCTCGCCGCCGGAGAGGCGATCGGCGATCTTGCGCGGGAGCATGTCGTTCAGCAGGCGGCGGCTCTCGGTCTGCGCGTCCAGGCGCTGCCCGTCGACGTAGCGGATCAGCAGCAGCACGATCAGGCCGGGGCCGAGCAGGTTGTAGGCGAAGATCGCCGGCGGCGCGATCGTCCAGGAGGCCGGCACCATGGTGGCCACCAGCGGATCGGCGATGATGGCGACCACCACCAGCGCGGCGTAGCCGCCGAACCAGCGCAGCCCGCTGTCGCGGTCGAAGTAGAGGACCGCCGACACCGGCGCCACCAGGCCCCACACCAGGCTGGCACCGCCGGCCACCAGGCCGCCGAGCGCCACATGGCCGAGGACGACGTACGCCATCCCGACCACCAGCAGGCCGCGCACCAGCGAAAGAAAGGCGCGGGTCTGCGCCATCAGCAGCAGCATGATCGCCACGATGACCGCGAAGTAGACCGATCCCAGCGTCAGGAGCGAGCGGTCGATGACGATGCCGATGCTGCCCCACAGCAGGCTGGCCGGGATCAGGAAGATGCCGGTCAGCGCGAAGGCGTGCTTCCGCAGGCGCAGGTCGATGTCGTCGTCCGGGTCATCACCCAGGGCGGCGACGCGGTCCAGGAATTCGCGGAAGCGGTCGTATGGTGTTGCGAGGTCCATGGCCGTGGGCTCCATCGGTGCTTGAGGCGAGGTGTCCCGTCGCGCAGGATGCTCCGCGCGCCTTCGGGCAGGAACGGCGGAAGGGCGGAATCGGCCTACGTCATCCGTCGCACGCGGGTCGCGCAGCAGCTGGACCGATTCCTGCAATGGCGCCCCCCATCCGACCAACCCGCCGACGCCCTGGAGGACCGATGGACGCGCTGAGCCTGCTCAAGGACGATCACGTCAAGATCAAGAAGCTCTTGAGCGAGATCAAGGAGACGACCGAACGCGCCGAGAAGACCCGCGGCGAGCTGTTCAGCAAGATCAAGCTCGGCCTGACCGTGCACGAGATCATCGAGGAGGAGATCTTCTATCCCGCGCTCAAGGAGCACCCGCGGGCCAAGGAGATCGTGCTCGAGGGCTACGAGGAGCACGACGTGGTGACCCGCCTCCTCGGCGAGCTGGATTCCATGAATCCCACCGACGAGCGGTTCGGGCCCAAGGCCACGGTCATGGCCGAGAACGTCGAGCATCACATCGAGGAGGAAGAGGGGGAGATGTTCGAGAAGGCTCGCCAGGTCTTCGATCGAGAGGAGCTCGTGGAGCTGGGGGAGCGCATGGCGCGCCGCAAGGACGAGGCCAGCCGCGAGCTCTTCGGGGTCGCCGCGCCCTGAGCGACCGGAGGCAGCGATGACGCTGCGCGCCACCCTGTTCGACGGCCGCGGGCATGACCGCGAGGTCGAGCTCACCAAGGCCACGATCAAGGGCCTGACCAGCGATCGGCTGCTGTGGGTCGACGTCGACGAGGTCGACGAGGAGGCGCTCGAGAAGGTCGAGAAGGCGCTGGGCCTGCCGCACGCCGCGGTGGCCGGCGTCCTGCGGCGTGATATGCGCGCCGAGCTGGAGCGCTTCCCGGAGCTGATCAGGCTGCGCGTCATGGCCGCGCAGCCGGTCACGGACGAGGAGCCGACACCGGCCTCCCGCGGGGGACGCATCGGGGCCGCGCCGGTGCGCCGCAACGGCGGGAAAGGGCGCAACGGCAGGAACGGCAACGGGGCACGCGCGGGTGCGCTGGAGACCGCCGCCATCGACATCCTGGCCGCTCCGAACCTGGTGGTGACCGTGCACCACGGATCGATCGTGGCGTTCGACGCGTTCGTGGAAACGATCCACGGTGACACCCGCCTCGGCCTGCTCGACGCGGCCAGCTTCATGGCGGCGCTGGTGGACTCGGTGCTGGCGGTCTACCTCACCCTGATCGAGGAGATCGAGCGCCGCATCGATGTCCTGGACGAGCTGGCGCTGCGCTCCGGGGATGCCGAGTTCTTCCTGGGCGAGGTGGTCCTGCTGCGGCGCCGGGTCGCCGCCGTGCGCCGTGCGCTGGCACCACTGCGCGTCGCCCTGGCGCCGCTCACGCGCCCCGACCTCGAGATCCCGGAGCTCGGCAAGCCCTGGCCGGGGCTGGTCGAGCGCCTGGAACGCACCATCGACACGGTCGAGAACGCCAGGGAGCTGCTCATCGGCTCCTTCGACGTCTTCATGGCGCGCAATGCGGACCGCACCAACGACATCATGAAGACGCTCACCATCCTGAACGCCGTGCTCCTGCCGGCGGTGGTGGTGGCCGGCGTGATGGGCATGAACTTCGCGCTCGAGTTCTTCAAGAACACGACGAACTTCTGGCTGGTCATCGGCGCCATGCTGGGCCTGGCGGCAGCCATCATCGGCTTCAGCCGATGGCGTGGCTGGATCTGACCGTTAGGCCGCGCTGGCTTCGGGCTGCGCCTCCGGCCGCTCCTGCTCCGTGCCGCCCAGCTCCACGACGAACGCGGCGATGGCGATCAGGATGCTGGCGCCCATGATCGGCGTGAACACCTGCTTCAGGATGGCCACTTCGGCGATCAGGCCGACCAGGAAACCGACCAGGCCGATGTTGAGGCCCCAGAAGGTGACCTGTGCCAGCCAGCGACTCACGCCCGCCGAGCGCTCGGTGGCCACCAGCAGCAGGCCGAAGATGGCGTTGGCCATGACGCCGATGAAGGTCGTGTGGTCCGAGGCGATGAGCAGTCCCAGCGGGAAGCGGTTGATGTCGCCACCGACCGACATGAAGACGACGATGACCACCACGATCAGGGCGATGTCGACGACGACGAACGCGGCGCTCATCCCGAGCTGACGGCTGCTCGACGCGACGCCCCACGGCACGCGACGCAGCGGCCCGGCCATGCGGATCGCGAAGGTGACGACCGCCGCGATCTCGAGCAGGGTGGCCAGTCCGAGCAGCGGCTGGAGGTTGAACATCAGGGCGAAGACCGAGACGAGGCCTGCCGCGAGCAGGAACGAGATCTGCGCCACGCCGCCGCGCGGCAGGCGACCGGGCGTGGACCCGACCAGGCGCCACTCGGCGACCACCATCCCGAACAGGACGAGGTAG
Organism: Candidatus Limnocylindria bacterium; assembly: GCA_036375355.1. GTDB lineage: Bacteria > Chloroflexota > Limnocylindria > QHBO01 > QHBO01 > DASURX01. The sequence goes on along the minus strand of DASURX010000238.1, from coordinate 10,990 downwards.
CTGAAGACCATCGCCACGGCGTGGCTTCCGACCGCGTCGCCGGAGGTCGGGAAGATCTGCGTCTTGGTCGCCATCTGGACCTGGATCAACGTGCCCAGCGTGCCGCCCAGCAGCAGCATCGCGATGGCGCACACGATCCCGATGCCCGCCAGCGACCGTGGTGTCGCGCGGACGGCACGCCACACCCAGCCCAGGAACCAGACGATGCTGAGCAGGACCGGCACGGCCAGGATGGCGCGCGCCGGCAGCGCCCCGCTGTAGAAGGCGCCGATGTAGGCCACGATCGAGACCGCGGCCACGATGGCCAGGTTGCGGGTCGCCGCGACGGACACGGGCTGCTTCCCGTCCTCCGAGAAGATCCAGAAGGTGGTGGCCATGATCGACAGGGTCAGGAAGCCGAGCGTGCCGGCGTGGACGTGGGTCAGGATCGCGTCGCGCCCGAAGTCGACCAGGTCGATGCCGTTGAGGATGCCGATGACGACGGTGACGACGAAGACGAGCAGCGCGGCGCGGTAGGTGAGGCGGATCGAGGCGAGATAGGGCGACGTTCGCATCGTGGCGGTCCTCGAGAGCGGTGGAGCGCATTCCGGTGGCGCGACAGCATAGTGGCCGCCGGCGCTCCCGAGCGCCCCGGTCACGCGTCCCGGGCAGCCGGGATCTTGGTGATCCTGCGCTAGCATGGCGCCGTGGTGGATTCGCACGCCGTCATCCGCTCCGAGCGCCTGGAGCTGCCGCTGCTGACGCTGATGCAGCTGGACCAGGTCGCCGCCGGTGATGCGAGCGCGCTGGCCCGGGCCCTCGAGGCCGAGATCGGCGACGACTGGGTCGACGAGGTGCGCTGGCTGGCCGGCCGTCGCGCGCGCCAGGTGCGCGAGGTCCCGTCCGACGCTCCGTGGCTGCTGCGCGCCCTGATCCGCGCCGAGCCGCAGAAGGCGCGCCAGGCGATCGGCTACCTCAACTTCCACGCCGGGCCTGACCAGCGCGGGATGGTCGAGATCGGGTACACGCTGCTTCCCGAGTTCCGCGGGCAGGGCTACGCCATCGAGGCCGTGCGCGCCGTCTTCGACTGGGCGCGCCGGGTGCACGGCATCCATCGGTTCCGGGCGAGCGTGGCGCCGGATAACGAGCGCTCCCATAACCTCATCGCCAAGCTCGGCTTCGTGCGCACCGGCGAGCAATGGGACCCCGAGGACGGCCTGGAATACGTCTACGAGCTCGAGGGCTGACGCTGGACCGATGGATCCCGGCGAGCAGCTGAACCTGCGCCACGTGCCGGGCATCCGCGTCGGCCATGCGACCGACGCGGTGGGCATGACCGGCTGCACGGTCGTCCTGTGCGCCGATGCATCGGCTCCGGAGGGCGCCTTTGCCGGGGTCGACGTGCGCGGATCGGCGCCGGGCACCCGCGAGACGGACCTGCTGCGACCGGGCGCGCTGGTGCAGCGCGTCCACGCCGTGTGCCTGGCCGGCGGCTCCGCCTTCGGCCTGGCGGCCGCCGACGGGGTGATGCGCTACCTGTCGGAGCGCGGGATCGGCTTCCCGACCGGCGTGCGCCCGGTGCCGATCGTCCCGGCCGCGATCCTGTTCGACCTGGGCGTGGGGTCCGCCGGTGCGTTCCCCGGGCCGGATGACGGCTACGCGGCCTGCGTCGCCGCCGAGGGTGGGGAAGGTGCGCTGGAGGGCCGGCTGGGCGCCGGGACCGGGGCCACCGTCGCCAAGCTGGCAGGTGCGGAGCACGCGGTGCCGGGTGGCGTGGGCTCGGCCGGGATGCGCCTGCCGGATGGCTCGGTGCTGGCGGCGCTGGTGGTGAACAACGCGCTCGGCAACGTCATCGACCACCACGGCGAGGTCCTGGCCGGCGCCCTGGTGGATCCGGACGAGCTGCGGGCCAGCGCGGGCAACACCGTGCTGGTGGTGGTGGCGACCGACGCGACGCTCGACCGCGCGGAGTGTCGCAAGCTGGCGGAGCTGGCGCACGACGGCCTGGCTCGGTCCATCTCGCCCGTGCACACATTGCTCGACGGCGATGTGGCGTTCGTCCTGTCGACCGCGCGCCGGCCGGCTCCCGCGGACCTGGCGGGTCGGCTCACCCTCGGCGCGGCGGTGGTCGAGGTCGTGCGGATGGCGGTCGAGCGCAGCGTGGAAATGGAGGATGACACGTGATCGATCCGGGCCAAGACGGCAGCGAGTGGCGCTGGCGGGTGGAGTTCCACAACCGAGCCTGAAGGGGAGCCTCCGGCATTGCCTATCGCCCCTCCGACCCGGGCCGTTCGGCCCTTGGCGCGAGGTTTGCTGATTGCCGAGCCTTGCGTCCATGCCCCGAACTGCCCGGCTCATGCAGGTCCTGCTGACCCTCGGCCTCCTCCTGGCGGTGGCTCTGCCCGCGCGCGCCGTGCCGCCCTCGACGCGGCCCGCCGCGGCAGCGCCCAAGGTGGCGATCATCGTCGGGCCGACCGGCCCGGTCATCACCCCGCAGTACCTGGAGCTCGCTGAGCTGGCCGCGGCGGCAGCCGAGCGAGGCGGCGCGACCGTAGCCCGCGCCTACTCGCCGGACGCCACGCCCGAGCGGGTGCTGGCCGCCGTGGCCGGGGCGAACATCGTCGTCTACTTCGGCCATGGGACCGGGTTCCCGAACCCTTACAGCGAGGTCGCGCATCCCGACTCGATCAACGGCTGGGCGCTGCAGGGTCCCAAGGCGAATGGCTCGCATGCCGACGGCCTGGCCGATGGCACCATGCGCTACTACGGCGAGAGCTGGCTGCTGGCGAACGCGCGGCCGGCACCGGGCTTCGTGATGATCTACTCGAACGCCTGCTACGCGCCGGGCGCTTCGGAGGGCGGGCTGCCGCCACCCAGCCAGGAGGAGGCGTTGGCGCACGTCGCCAACTACTCGCGTCCCGCCTTCGCGCTCGGCGCCTCCGCCTACTTCGCCACGGACTTCTTCGGCGGTGCCGCGACGCTGATCGACGCCCTGCTGGCCCCGCCATCGGCCTCCTACGGCGACATCTTCAAGGCCGATCCGCAGTTCGAAGCCTCCGCCCTGACCGTGCTGGCCCATCCATCGGTCACGAAGGCGCAGGTGTGGCTGCATCGCAGCGCGTACTTCGGCGGCAAGCTTGATTACTGGTACGCCTTCGCCGGATGGCCCGATCGCGCCTTCGGCGCGTCGGCTCCGGAGGGCCAGGTGGCAGGGGGGACGAGCCTGGGTGCCCGTCCGCCGGCGGTCGTCGGAGAGGCAAGCAGCTACCCGTTCACGCGCGGCATGGAAGGGCAACCGACGGTGGCGCTGCCGATCGCGCTCGGCGGAAAGGCGACGCTGAGCGTCAACGGCTGGGTCGCCGTGTGCGGCGACCGCTGCGCTGTGCTGCCGATCGTGGACTCCTGCCCATGCTACTGGGGCACGCCCGACCAGCGCGTCATCAACCTGTCGCACTCGGCCTGGCAGCTGATCAGCGACGCCCCGCTGGCCGAGGGCCTGATCCCGGTTCGGCTCTACCTGGGCGGAAAGATCCCGTCCGGAGAGGCACCGTCGCCGTCGCTGCTGCGAACGGCGGTCCTGGCGCCAACCAACCAAACGGCCCCCTAAGTCCCAGGACCGTCCCGATTCGGGATTGCTCGCCGGCCGAGCAGCATGCCGAATGGGGGTACTAGGGCACTGGTACGAAAGTACTTCCGGCCCTGAACCCGAGTTCAACCGCCACCCATCCTCCGGCTCAAGAGCCACCGCAGCGCGCACGTGCCGCGCGTCCGGGCTCCCTCTTGGAGTACCCATCGAGAGAGGGTGGAGTCAATGAAAGCCAGAATCCTGGTGCTGTTCGCTGCCCTGGTCCTGGTCGGGACCTTACCCGCCCAGGCCATCCAGCGAACACCAGCGGCCGCCGATCAAGCGTCGGCGCCGATCGTTTCCTCGGCACCTGCTTCTCCCACCGACGAGAGCAAGGTGCCGCATTACTTTGGCCCCTATCCCAACTGGGCCAACAGCCCGATGACGTCGCCGGATGCGACGGTCACCATCGCGTCGGCGGCCGTGGCCCCGGTGAACATCGGCAACCCGCTGGTTGACCGGGCCTTCGCCACTGATTTCGCGACGGCACCGGGAACCCTTGGGCCCGTGCTGGTCGTGCTCCCGGGCGCCGTCCTGCCGGATGGCACCCTCAACAGCTTCCAGGTCTGGAACCAGACCTCCCCGGGTGGCAGCCCGACGGCGTCCGAGGGTGGCGTGTTCTACGCCATGGTGCTGCATCCGACCGGCATTGCTGACGAGTACACCGTCGCCTACGTGTCCGGTCAGCTGACCATGCCGCAAGCGACCAATCCGGCCGGTGAGGTCGCCAGCTTCCCGGCCGGCATCCCTGTCGTGGCCGGTGACGTCATCGGCTTCTACGGCGAGGGGATCCCGGTCGACGACGCCGGTACCGGTGCCGACACGCTGAGCTATCCGGCGACGGCCAACCCGGACGGCACCACGCCCCAGGCGCCCGCGCAGGGCGACACGCTGAGCATCGGCTCGGCCCCGGGCTATCCGCTCTTCTCCAAGACGCGAACCTATTCCTTCGGCGCGGTTGTGACCCCGCCCGGCACGGGCGCCGGCTCCGGCGCGACGGCTGAGGCCACGGTCGGTGCCAACGGCGCCGTCACCGGGCTGACGATCACCAACCCCGGCAGCGGCTACGTCCTGCCCCCCACCGTCACGATTGGCGGCTCGGGGACGGGGGCCACGGCCGAGGCCCTGATCCAGGCTTCCGGTGCGGTGACCTCCGTCACCGTGGACGTGGCCGGCTCGGGCTACTCCCAGCCGTCGGTCACGTTCAGTGGTGGCGGCGCGACGACCGATGCCACCGGCCACGTGCTTGGCGGCGTCGACGCGGTCGTGCTCACGGATCCGGGAAGCGGATACGTCTTCCCGACGATCGACTTCGACCTGCCGGATGACCCGAATGGGGTCCAGGCGCAGGGTCACGCCGTCTGCGTGGAAGCGAACTGCGCACCGGCGACTGACGGCGGGACGGTGACCCTCACCGGGATCGTCGTCGACAACGCCGGCTCCGGCTATGCAACGGCCCCGGGCGTCTTCGTCCGCGACGGCACCCAGTTCGATCCGGTGGCGCACGATCCGGGTGTCAACCCCCTGACGCTCGCCACCGCGACGGCCACGCTATCGGTCCAGGAGGTGGTGCTCGACACCTTTGGTGCCGGGTACACCTCCTCGCCGAGCGTCGCGTTCGCTGACACTGGATCGGGCAGCGGCGCCTCGGCGACCGCGGCGACCGACTTCGGCGCCGTGGTGGGGCTCAACCTCACCAACGGTGGCAGCGGCTACGTGTCCGGCGGCGGCATGCGCAAGTTCGTCGACACGCTGCCGGGTCTCAACGAGGGCGGTATCAACAACCTCGGCCAGTACATCCCGATCGCCGTGCCTGACACGACGACGTTCCCAGACGACCCGAACACTCCCGGCGATCAGGGCGCCGACTACTACGTCATCGCCGTGGTCCAGCACCGGGAGCAGATGCACTCGGACCTGCCGCCGACCCTGCTGCGCGAGTACGTGCAGCTCTCGACGACGGCGGTTCCCGGCAAGCAGGTCGCCCTGCAGACCGCGCTCAAGGCGGGTGGCGAAACTCCGACCCTGATGCCCGACGGCAGCCAGGCGTTCGGGGTGGACGACCCGCACTTCCTCGGCCCGGTGATCGTCGCGCAGCGCGACAGGGCCGTGCGGATCACCTTCTACAACCTGTTGCCCACCGGCTCCGAGGGAGACCTTTTCCTGCCGGTCGACTCGACGCTCATGGGTTCAGGCATGGGACCGACAGGCGCCGCAGGGCCAACAGACGAAGGGACGGTCATGGACGGGGTTCGAAACCCGACCTGCACCGAATACCCGAAGTCCGACATGTGCTTCAAGGACAACCGGGCCACTCTCCACCTGCACGGTGGCGTGACGCCCTGGATCAGTGACGGCACGCCGCACCAGTGGATCACGCCGGCCGGTGAAGGCGCGACGTGGCCGAAGGGCGTGGCCGTGCAGGAAGTACCCGACATGGTCGGCGCGGAAGCTGCATCGAAGGGGATTCCCGACTGCTCGGCAGATACGAGCGGGTGCCAGACCTTCTACTACACCAACCAGCAGTCAGCGCGGCTGATGTTCTACCACGACCATTCGTGGGGCATCACCCGGCTGAACGTGTACGCCGGCGAGGCCGCCGGGTACATCATCACCGACCCGACCGAGCAGAAGCTCTTCGGCCCCGGCGGCCCGTACGCCGCCATGGGCGAGGGCATCCCGCTCATCGTCCAGGACCGCACCTTCACGCCCGATGAGGCCCAGCTGCAGCTGCAGGATCCGACTTGGGATTCGGCCCGTTGGGGAACGAAGGGCAGCTTCTGGTACCACCACGTGTACATGCCGGCGCAGAATCCCGGTGATCCATCGGGGATGAGCGCGTACGGCCGCTGGATGTACGGCCCCTGGTTCTGGCCGCCGGCCACGCCGGATCACGGCCCGATCGACAACCCGTACTACAACCCGAACTGCAACCTGGACGACCCGGCGACCTGGCAGTACCAGACCGATCCGTTCTGCGAGCCGGCGCAGATCCCCGGCACCCCGAACATCTCGGTCGGCATGGAGCAGTTCAACGACACGCCGCTCGTCAACGGGACGGCGTACCCGACGACGACCCTCAAGCCCGCCTCCTACCGCTTCCGGATCCTGAACGCGGCGAACGACCGCTTCTGGAACCTGCAGTGGTACGTGGCCGACAACAACGGCACCCCCAACGACCCGAGCGACGACCTCCTCACCGAGGTCGCCCTCAAGGCCGATGAGGTGGCCGCTGCCCAGACCGATCCGGTGCTCTTCCCGACCCCCGACACGGCGCGCAGCCTGCCAGGCCCCGACTGGATCCAGTTCGGGACCGAGGGCGGCTTCCTGCCGGCGCCGGTGGTCGTCGACGGCCAGCAGGTCACGACCTGGATCACCGACCCGACGCGCTTCGACGTCGGAAACGTGGACAAGCACTCGCTGCTGCTGGCGCCCGCCGAGCGAGCCGACACGATCGTCGACTTCTCACAGTTCGCGGGAAAGACCCTGATCCTGTACAACGACGCGCCGGCGGCCTTCCCCGCTCGCGTGCCGTCGTACGACTACTACACGGGCGGTCCCGATGGGCTGACCCTTCCCGGCTACGGGCCGAACACCCGCACCATCATGCAGGTGAAGATCGAGAACACGGCCCCGGCATCGGCCTTCAACTTCACCACCTTCAAGAACCTCTTCACGCACAAGGCCAACGGCACGGGCGTGTTCGAGGAGGGCCAGCACCCGATCATCGTCGGGCAGGCCGCCTACAACTCCGCCTATGGCAAGTCATTCGCCACGAGTGGCGACTGCAGCAACGTCACCGGCACGAACAAGTGCGACGGCTTCCTGCGGATTAACCAGCAGGGCGGCACCGAGTTCCGCTTCGACACGCTGAAGGGCCCGCAGCTCAAGATTCCGATCCAGCCGAAGGCGATCCACGACGAGATGAACTCGACGGCCTTCGACGAGTTCGGCCGCATGACCGCCAACCTGGGCCTGGAGGCCGTCCCGGCCACCCCCGCCCTGCAGAACGTCATGCTCTATCCCTACGTCGCGCCGCCCACCGAGGTGATCGACGCGACCGGTCTGCCAAAGGGTGACATCAACGTCCAGGCGATCTCGGACGGGAAGGACGGGACGCAGATCTGGAAGATCACCCACAACGGCGTGGACACCCACCCGATTCACTTCCACCTGTACGACGTGCAGGTCCTGAACCGGGTGACCTGGGACAACATCATCATCCCGCCGGATGCCACCGAGCTCGGCTGGAAGGACACGGTCAGGATCAGCCCGCTGGAAGACACCATCGTCGCCCTGCGGCCGATCATCCCCACCCTTCCCTTCGAGATCCCGAACAGCATCCGGCCGCTGAGCCCGATGATGCCGGTCGGCGCCAACCTCGACCCGAACGGGTTGATCGTCGACCCCCAGGGCAACGTGAACACCGTGCTCAATGCCCTGGTCAACTTCGGCTGGGAGTACGTCTACCACTGCCACATCCTGTCCCACGAGGAGATGGACATGATGCGGCCGGTGCTCGTCGCCCTTCCTCCGAAGCCGGCCGATGGGCTGGCCTGGACGGTCAGCGGCAGCGGGAACAACACTCGCCTGCAGCTGAGCTGGAAGGACAACTCCATCACGGAGACGTCGTTCGTCATCCAGCGCCAGAGCGGTGCGAACGGTGCGTGGGTCGACCTCGGGACGAGCCTCTCGCCGCTCGATGTCGTGAACACGGCGGGTGGGACCCGGACCTTCACCGACACCACGTTCCGCTGGAACAACACGCTGTACTCGTACCGCGTGGTGGCCCGCAACACGGTCGGCTACGGCGGGAACTATCCCGTCACCAACGCCGACGCGGTTTCGGGCACGGTGACCGCCATCCGCGCACCGTCCGGCCTCACCGCCGGGCTGGCCGGATCGGTGGCGGCTCCGCAGGTGAACCTCACCTTCACCGACAACGCCAGCAACGAGACGGGCTTCGTCGTGGAGCGATCCACCGACCACGGCACCACGTTCTCGCAGCTGACCACGTTGCCGGCGCGGAGCAACACCGGCACGGTCACGTACGCGGACACCGGCGTGACGCTCGGTTCCACGTACGTGTACCGCGTCAAGGCCATGGTCGGTACGGCTTCTTCGCCGTACTCGAACGAGGTCAGCATCCTGGTCGACCTCCCGGCAGCGCCGTCGAACGTCAGCGCGGCGAACGGCGCGAACCAGGGAAGCCAGCGCAGAGTCGTCATCAACTGGACCGACAACTCGAGCAACGAGACGTCGTTCATCGTTCAGCGCGCGAGTAACTCGACGTTCACAAGCGGGCTGGCGAGCCAGACGGTTGCGGCCAACTCGCAGACGTATACCTGGTCCGGCCTCAGCCGGAGCACCTGGTACTACTTCCGCGTGGTCGCGGTGAACGGCCTTGGCCAGGTGGTCTCGACCGACTTCGCCCAGATCCAGACTCTCCCGTAACGCTCCTCCCCTCGGCGGTGGCCTCCGGGCTGCCGCCGAGGATCATCAACCGCGGACAGCACGACGCCGGCGCACGAAGCGCCGGCGTCGTCATCGGTCCAGGAAGATCAGAGCCAGTCGTCGGCGACCAGCACGCCGGGGGCGACCTCGGATTCGAAGAGCGCGTACTCCTGGTCGCTGATGTGGTAGCTGTGCTCGTCGCCGGGGAACGTGCCGGCCCGCACCTCGGCCGCGAAGGCCTGCAGCCCGCGTAGCGTCTCCGCCGCAACCGCGCCGAAGCGCTTGACGAACTTCGGGACGAATCCGGTGTTGATGCCCAGCAGGTCGTGCCACACCAGCACCTGCCCCGAGCAATGCGCTCCGGCACCGATCCCGATGGTCGGGATGCGCAGCGCGTCGGTGATGCGCGCGGCGATGCGGTCGGGCACCGCCTCGAGCACCAGCGCGAAGCAGCCGGCTGCCTGCAGGGCCAGGGCATCGGCATACAGCTGGCGTGCCTTGGCGGCGGTGCGACCCTGCGCCTTGTAGCCGCCCAGCGCGGTGGCGGACTGGGGCGTCAGCCCGATGTGGCCCATCACCGGGATGCCGGCGGCCACGATCGCCCGTGCACGAGACACCATCGGTCCTGCGCCCTCGATCTTGACCGCCTCCGCGCCGGCCTCCTTGACCAGGCGCACCGCGTTGCGCACCGCATCCTCGTCGCTGACCTGGAAGGCGCCAAGCGGCAGGTCGGCCATGAAGAAGGCCCGATGCGTCCCACGTCGCGCGGCGCGGGCCAGCATCACCATCTCGTCCATGCTGATGGGGGTGGTGTCCGCGTAGCCGAGCACGTTGTTGGCAGCCGAGTCGCCGGTGAACACGATGTCCACGCCCGCCTCGTCCGCCAGCCGGGCGCTGGGATGGTCGTAGGCGGTGACCATCACGATCGGCCGCCCCTCGCGCTTCATGCCGGTCAGCTCGGCCAGGCCGATCTTCCCCGACCCGGCGGCGTTCGACGGGCGTTCGGCGTTGCTCATGCCGGCCATTGTGCCAGCGCACCCCCGCTCCCGTCGATAATGCCCCGATGAGCACATCGATACTCGCCGATGCCTTCGCCCATCACGCCTGGGCCACGCTGCGCCTGATCGATGCCTGTGCGGCGATGCCGCCCGAGCACCTCGACGCGACGGTGCCAGGCACCTTCGGGTCGATCCACGCGACCCTGAACCACCTCGTGGCCTCCGACTCGTGGTACGCGTTCCGCTGCACCAATGGCGACGTCCAGGCGTGGGACGACGACGAGGAACGGCGGTCGCTGCCGGAGCTGCGAGTTTCCATGGAACAGCAGGCGGCGGCCTGGGGACGCCTGCTGGAGCGTGACCTGGACCCCGAGACGATGACCGTCGCGCGCCAGGACGACGGGGCCGAGTTCCATGCCCCGCTCGGCATCCGCCTGGCGCAGGTGCTCCACCACGGGACCGATCACCGCAGCCAGGTGTGCACGATCATGACGTCCCTCGGCGTCGAGCCGCCGGCGATCGACGTGTGGGACTACGGCGAGCAGGCCGGCCGCACCCGCGAGGTGCCGCCGCCGGGCTGACGGCCCGCCGTCCGCCTCATCCACCCCGTCGCTCGGGACGCGCCATTTCCCCATGTAGGGGGCATAACGCGCTGCCAGCCGCCTCCGGACGCGCTATTTCCCCCGGCTGGGGAAGTAGGGGCGGGCAGGGGTGACTGTGCTCGCATCCTGCGTGACGCGAGCGGCTGATTCCCCGGGGTTGGCAAGTACGGCGCGGAACCGGTTCACGGCTTCTACCTCCCAGCGTGCCTCCCCGCGCCACGGGAGTTGGGGCCCTCAGCGCCGGCCGAATCTCAGCCGTCAAAGGCGCTGGTTGTCGATCAGCCTGGTCGAGCCCAGCCGGATGGCCGCGGCGAGCGTCGGCCCGTCAAGAT
>DASURX010000237.1:0-5398 GCA_036375355.1 Candidatus Limnocylindria bacterium | reverse complement strand
CCAGTCGCGCCAGATCCGCCGGATGCCCGAGGTACCCTCAAAACTTTCTCAATATCTGAACGTTCAGTATTGACTGAACGTACTGAAGGTTCTACCTTCTCGCCATGACCGATGAGGAAGGCGAGTTCGTCGAGGCGATGGGCCAGTTCCTGGCCGGCTACGGCATGACGCCGATGGCCGGCCGCCTGTGGGGCTACCTGCTCATCTGCGACCCGCCGGAGCAGACCGCCGAGCAGGTGGCCCGCGCGCTGCACGCCAGCCGGGGCGCCATCAGCGGCACCGTCCGCCTGCTGGAACCGATCGGCTTCCTCCGCCGATCGCGGCGGAGGGGCGACCGCCGGGAGTACCTCTCGACGCCGCCCGGAACGTTCATGGCCTTCGTCGGCAACGCGGGCGCGATCTACGGACGCCTGCGCCAGATCATCGAGCAGGGGCTCGACGCCAGCAGCGGCAGGCCACCGCCGCTGCGCGAACGTCTCGAGGAGGCGCACGAGTTCGTCGCCTACATCGAGCGCGAGATGCCCGCACTGCTCGAACGCTTCGTCAAGGAGCGAACGGGCACATCCCAGGAAGGAATCGCATGACCACCGTCATCCACACCGAGAAGCTCACCAAGTCCTACGGGTCTCACCGCGGCATCATCGACGTCGACCTCGACGTCCTGGAGGGCGAGGCGTTCGGCTTCCTCGGCCCCAACGGCGCCGGCAAGACGACCATGATCCGCACGCTCCTGGACCACATCCGGCCCACCAGCGGGCGGGCCACGATCTTCGGCAGCGACACGACCGCCGACCCGGTCGCCATCCATCGGCGCATCGGCTACCTGCCCGGCGAGTTCGTGCTGTACGACAAGCTGACCGGCGGCCAGACACTCGACTACTTCGCCAACCTGCGGGGCGGGGTCGACCGCGACTACCAGGCCAGCCTGATCGCGCGCCTGGAGGTCGACCCCTCGCGAAAGTTCCGGGAGTACTCCAAGGGCAACAAGCAGAAGATCGGCCTGATCATCGCCCTCCAGCACCGGCCCGATCTGCTGCTGCTCGACGAGCCCACCTCCGGCCTCGACCCGCTGATCCAGCAGGAGTTTTACGCCGTCATCCGCGAGGCCAAGGCCGAGGGGCGCACCGTCTTCCTCTCGTCGCACATCCTCTCCGAGGTCGAGAAGACCTGCGACCGGGTTGCGATCATCCGCGAGGGACGCCTGGTGCGCGTGGACCGGACCGATGCGCTGCGCGACCTGGCCCACCATACCGTCGAGCTGGTCTTCACCGACCAGGTGCCGGTGGAGGCCTTCAGCGGCCTCCCTGGCGTGTCGGACGTCGTCGCCGAGGATCACGTCCTGCGCATGCGCGTGTCGGGCAGCATGACGCCCGTCGTCCGCACCGCCGCCCAGTACGAGCTCGCCGACTTCGTCAGCCGCGAGCCGTCGCTGGAGGAGACGTTCCTGGCCGAGTACGGCCGCAGCGCGGTGGAGGCCAACCGATGACCACCGCCGCACCCACGCTCAGCCAGCCATCCCTCCTGAGCCGCATCTACGGCTTCGGCAGCATCTTCGCCAAGACGGTCCGCGACTCGCGGCGCGCCACGCTCATCGCCGCCGCCGTGCTGGCCTTCGCCTTCCTGGCACTGGGCAAGGCGATCGTCACCCAGTTCAACACGCCCGAGTCGCGTGCCGAGATCGACGCCCTCGTGCAATCCGTCCCGCCGATCCTGCAGGGCCTGGCCGGCAAGGTCGTCAACGTCGGCACCCTGGGCGGCTACTTCCAGTACAAGTACGGCACCTTCTTCCCGCTGGTGCTGAGCCTGTGGTCGATCCTGGCCCTGTCCGGGACCCTGGCCGGCGAGGCCACCCGCGGGAGCCTGGAGTTCGTCGCAGCCACGGGACGCTCGCGGCGCCGAATCGCCCTCGAGAAGCTCTCCGGCCACGTGCTCATGGTCGGCGTCGCCTGCCTGGTCGGCTTCGCCTCGATCGCCTATGCCGGCGCGACCTACCCGGTGCTGCCCGGCGACGAGATCAGCGTCGCGCAGGCCTTCGGCTACGCTGCCTGGCTGGGCCTGATGGTCCTCGCCGCGGGCGGGCTGGCCTTCGCGCTGGGGCCGTTCGTCGGGCGCGGAGCGGCCGCCGGCGTGGCGGGCTTCGTGACCTTCGCCGGGTTCATCCTGAACGGCTACCAGCAGCCCGTCCCTGAGCTGGCACCGTACGCCAACCTCACCTGGTGGGGCTGGACCTCGAACCACATCCCGCTCGGCGGGCAGTTCGACTGGCCGTCGGTCGCGCTGGTCGGGATCGTCACCGTCGTCCTGCTGGCGATCGGCGTGGAGGCCTTCGCGCGACGCGACCTGGGCGGCGGCAGCAGCCGCTTCGCGGTCTCGATGCCGCGCCCCCTGCTGGGGCTCTCCGGACCGGTGGCGCGCGCCATCAGCCTCGGCCTGCCGACGGCCTTCTGGTGGGGCATCGGCGTCGGCCTGTTCGGGCTGGTCTTCGGCGGCGCAGCCGGACCGTTCATGGAGCAGCTGGGCAAGGCGCCCGACTTCGTCAAGCTGCTGGAGACCGTCTTCCCGGGCGTCGACTACGCCTCGGCGGGCGGCTTCCTGCAGCTGCTGTTCGTCGAGCTGGGCGTGATCTTCGCCGGCCTGGCCGCGGCCTCGCTGGTCGGCGGCTGGGCTTCGGACGAAACCTCTGGCCGGCTGGAGATGGTGCTGGCCACCCCGCTGGAGCGGGTGCGCTGGGCGCTGTCAGGCGCGGTCGGCATGCTCGTCAACGTCGCGATCTTCGCGGCGCTGGCCGCCGCCGGCATCGCCATCGGCGTCTCTACCGCCGGTGCCGACGTGGCCACCCCGGTCGCCGGGTCGCTGATCCTGGGCGTCTACGCCGTCGCGCTGGTCGGCATCGGCATGGCGGTCGGCGGGCTGTTCGGCACGCGCCTGGCCGCGCCCGTCGTGGTCGTCTTCGTGCTGCTCACCTGGTTCGTCCAGTTCACCGGCGGCCTGCTGAAGCTGCCAGATGCGGTGATGCAGCTCGCCCTGACCTCGCACTACGGGCAGACGTTCGTCGGGGTCTGGGACTGGGTCGGCGTGGCCGTGTCGGTCGGGATCGCGATCGTCGGCATCGGCCTCGGCGCCTGGGGCTTCAGGCGGAGGGACCTGCGGGCCTGAGGCCAGCGTTCAGGCGGGGCGCCGGTCCGTCCCGGACAGGCGCTCCGCCGCGGTGATCGGATCGGTTCGCCGTTCGGCGACCTCGGCGATCGTCGACGCCCACTCGGCGCGCTGCTCGGCGCGGCGGGTCGCCTGGCTGGCCAGCGCGCGACGCACCTGGTTGGCCGCGCGCTCGTTGGCAAGCTCCGGGGAGCGCGCGCGGGACCGATGCGACTCGATCGCGTCGACCAGCTCGGCCACCCCGGCACCCGTCGTCGCGGTCGTCAGCAGGACGCGTGGCGGCTCGCGCCGCAACCGGCCGCCGGCGGTCGAGAGCATCGCGCGCAGCTGGCGCGCCGCCCGCTCGGCGCCGGGACGGTCGCCCTTGTTGACGGCGATGACGTCGGCGACCTCCAGCAGACCGGCCTTGATGGCCTGCACCTCGTCCCCCATCTCAGGCACCTCGACCACCACGGTCGTCTCGGCCAGGCGCGCGATCTCGACCTCGGACTGGCCGGCGCCGACCGTCTCGATCAGCACCGGGTCGTAGCCGGCGGCATCGAGCGCGGCAGCGGCGATCCAGGTCGTGGCCGCCAGGCCGCCGAGCTCCCCGCGTGAGGCCATCGAGCGCACGAAGACGTCGAGATCGGAGGCATGGTCCATCATCCGGATGCGGTCACCCAGGATCGCGCCGCCGGTGTACGGCGAGGATGGGTCAACCGCCAGCACGCCGATCCGCCGTCCGCGCGCCCGCCACTCGGCGATGAGCGCCGAGACAAGAGTGGACTTCCCGCTGCCGGGCGGTCCGGTGACGCCCACGACGTGAGCGCCCGAGCCGGCGGCGAAGAGGCGCGGCAGGATCGGGCGCAGGGTTGGATCCCCCGCCTCGATCCGGGTGAGCAGGCGTGCCAGCGGCCGGCGCTCGCCCGAACGCAGGGAGGCCAGCAGCTCTTCGACGGACTCGGCCTGCGCGTCCACCCCGGACGTCAGCCTTGCTGGCGTGCGTGCTCGCGGAAGTAGCGCGCGATCTGCCCGATGCTGGTGCCCGGTCCGAACACCTCGGCCACGCCGACCTGCTTCAGGGCCGCGACATCGGCGTCGGGGATGATGCCGCCGGCTGCGATCAGCACCTCGTCCAGCCCTCGATCGCGCGCCAGCTCCACGACCCGCGGCAGCAGGGCCATGTGCGCGCCGGACAGGATCGACAGGCCGATGACGTCCACGTCCTCCTGCTCGGCGGCGTCCACGATCATCTCCGGCGTCTGGCGCAGGCCGGTGTAGATGACCTCGAAGCCCTCATCGCGCAGGCCGCGGGCGAGCACCTTGGCGCCGCGATCGTGGCCGTCCAGGCCGGGCTTGGCGATGAGGACGCGGATCGGGGCAGCGGTCGCGTTCGGCTCGTCGTTCATCGGCGCCGCGATTCTAGCCTGCCACCAGCGCATCGATGGCCTGCGCCATCCCGATGTCGCGCTCGGTCAGGCCGCCGGAGGCCTTGCTCGTCAGCCGGAACGTGACGCGCCGCCACACGATCTCGATGTCCGGGTGGTGATCGGCGGCCTCGGCGGCATCGGCCACCGCATCCACCAGGCGAATCGCGTCCCGGAAGGTGGCAGAGCGCACGGTGCGCACGATGAACGTCCCGTCGCGGGTCCATTCGGGGAGCTGCCGCAGAGCGCCGGAAAGGGCCTCCTCGCTGAGCAGCGGCGCGTACGGCATCGGTCCCTGCTCAGCTCAGCGGCGAGCGGCCGATGAGGGTCAGGAACTCGCCGCGAGTGCGCGCGTCGCGGCGGAAGGTGCCGAGCATGGAGCTGGTCACCATGATCGCCTCCTGCTTCTTGACCCCGCGCATCATCGTGCACAGGTGCGTGCCCTCCATCACGCACGCCACGCCCTTGGGCTCGAGCCGTTCCATCAGCGCGTTGGCGACCTGCTGGGTCATGCGCTCCTGGACCTGGAGCCGATGCGCGAAGACGTCGACGATGCGCGGGATCTTGGACAGGCCGATGACGCGGCCGCGCGGCAGGTAGCCGACGTGGGCGCGACCGTAGAAGGGCAGCAGATGGTGCTCGCACAGGCTGAAGAACTCGATGTCGCGCACGACCACCATCTCGTCGTACTCGACCTCGAAGCACGCCCCATTGATGAGCTCGTCGACGTCGACGCCGTAGCCGTCGGTCAGCTCGTCGTACATGCGGCGCACGCGATCCGGCGTCGCGACCAGCCCCTCGCGATCGGGGTCCTCGCCGATCTCCGCCAGGAGCGT
>DASURX010000236.1:0-4079 GCA_036375355.1 Candidatus Limnocylindria bacterium | reverse complement strand
TCCCCTGCTCTCGCTGTTCGTCGCGGCGCAGGCCCCGGAGCTGGTGAGCGGCGACCAGCGCCACCGGGTGCTGTCGCTGTACTTCAGCCACGCCCTGGCACGCGTCGACTACGCGCTGGCCAAGCTGGCCGCCATGATGGCCGCTGTCTTCATCGTCTGCGTGGCGCCGATGATCGTCCTCTTCCTGGGCGCCGTCCTGGCGGCAAGCGACGTCGGGAAGGCGCTGGGCGACCAGGCCGGCAACCTGCCGCAGATCGTCGTCGCGCCGCTCATCTACGCGCTGCCGCTCTCGGCGCTGGGCCTGGCGATCGCCGCCTGGACCCCGCGCCGCGCCTACGCCACCGGTGCGATCATCGCCGTCTTCATCGTCACGGCTGCGGTGGCCGGCATCCTCCAGGAAGCGACCAGCGGCCGGCTGGCCGACTGGGCGCAGCTGGTGAACCCGTTCGTGGCCGCGGACGGCGCGCGGGACCTGCTGGTCGGCGGACCGGCCCCCGACGCGCCGGTGACGCGCAGCGGCCTGCCGCTCTGGATCTTCGGCCTCGAGACGCTGCTCATCACGCTGGCCGGGATGGCCGCCACGGTATGGCGCTACCGGAGGGTCGCCGCATGACCGTCGCGCACGGCGAAGCGGAGCACGCCCCCGCGGCGGCGGCAACGGTCGAGCTGACATCGGCCTCCCGCTGGTACGGGAACGTGGTGGCCGTCAACGACGTCAGCTTCCGGCTCGATGGCGGGATCACCGGCCTTCTCGGCCCCAACGGCGCGGGCAAGTCCACGATCCTCCACATGGTCGCCGGCTTCCTGGCGCCGTCCTCCGGCACGGTGACGGTCGGCGGCCACCCCACGCGCGGCCACCCGGAGATGTACCGCCATATCGGCCTCGTGCCCGAGCGCGAGGCGGTCTACCCGTTCCTCACCGGCCGGGAGTTCGTGACCGCCAACGCGCGGCTGCAGCACATGGCTCCGGCCGAGGCGGCGTCCGCCGCCGAGCGCGCCGTCGGCCTCGTGGAGCTTGAGTCCGCGCAGGACCGCGCCATCGGCACCTACTCGAAGGGCATGCGGCAGCGGGTCAAGGTCGCGGCCGCGCTGGTCCACGATCCGTCCATCCTGCTGCTGGACGAGCCGTTCAACGGCATGGACCCCCGCCAGCGGCTGCACATGATGGACCTGCTGCGCCGCCTGGCCGGCGAGGGCCGCACGATCCTGTTCTCCAGCCACATCCTGGAGGAGGTGGAGCGCGTCGCCGAGCGGGTGCTGGTGGTGGTCGCCGGGCGCCTGGCAGCCTCGGGCGACTTCCGCGAGATCCGCCGGCTGATGACCGATCGCCCGCACACCTTCACGCTGCGCTCCTCGGACAACCGGGCGCTGGCGGCTGCGCTGGTGGCCGAGCCCACGATCGGCAGCGTCAGCCTGGACGACTCGCTGCTGACGGTCGGCACCTCCGACTTCGGCGCCTTCAGCCGCACCATCGCCGGGGTGGCGCGACGCTCGGGCATCACCCTGCTGGAGATGCTGCCCACCGACGAGTCGCTCGAATCGGTCTTCAGCTACCTGGTGCGCCGGTGAGCGGTGTCATCGCGCGGATCACGCTGCGCCAGCTGCTCAGCCGGCGGCGAACGCTGCTGCTCCTGCTGCTCGGCGCGATCCTGGTGCTGGTGGCGGTCATCTTCCGCCTGGCGGGCGACCCCTCCCGCGAGGCCGTCTTCACCTCGGGCCTGCTGAACAACCTGGGCCTGGCCGCCCTGATGCCGTTGGTCGCGCTGCTGTTCGGGACGGGCGCCATCGGCTCGGAGCTGGAGGACGGGACGGCGGTGTTCCTGCTCGCCAAGCCGGTGAACCGCTGGACGATCCTGCTCACCAAGCTCGCGGTCGCGGCCGGCTGCTCGGTCCTGCTGACCTGCGTGCCCATCTTCCTGGCCGGGCTGATCGCCGCCGGCGGGTTGGGGAACGGGCTGGTGATCGGCTTCACCATCGGCGGCGCGGTCGGCTCGGTGGTCTACTGCGCGCTCTTCGTGTTCCTGAGCCTGGTGACCACGCGCGCCCTGGTCATCGGCCTGGGCTACGTGCTCATCTGGGAGGGGGTGCTGGCCGGCCTGTTCGCCGGGACGCGCACCTTCAGCGTCAAGCAGTACGCCCTGTCGGTGTCCGGCGCCTTCGCCGACGTGCCGGCCACCGTGCTCAACCCACAGCTCGCGCTGGAGCTGGCGCTGGCGATGACCGTGGTGGTGCTGGTGGCGTCGGTCGTCCTCGCCTGGCGGCGGCTGGTCCAGATCCAGATCGCCGGGGAGACGGCATGAACGGCGCTTCGAGCGCGCCGGAGGCGCCGGGCGCGCCCTGGGCAAGGCCGATGCAGGGGCGTCTCGACGAGCACGTGCTCGACTCGCAGGCCCTCACCGGCAACCCGCTGGGCGACCCGCACCGGCGTCCCCTGCTGGTGCAGCTGCCGCCCGGCTACGACGACGAGCCGCGGCGCCGTTACCCGAGCGTCTACGTCCTGCAGGGCCTGACCGGGCAGGTGGACATGTGGCGCAACCGCAAGGCCTTCGCGCCGAGCGTGCCGGAGTCGGTGGATGCCGCCTGGCGAGAGACCGATGCGCGGGCCATCGTCGTGTACGTCGACGCCTGGACCAGCCTGGGCGGCAGCCAGTACCTCGACTCGGCGGGCACCGGGCGCTACCACACCTACCTGTGCGAGGAGGTCGTCGCCTTCGTCGACGCCCGCTACCGCACCCTGCCCGAGGCAGCGCACCGCGGGGTCACCGGCAAGTCGTCGGGCGGCTACGGGGCGATGGTCACCCCGATGCTGCGGCCGGACCTGTTCGGCGCGCTGGCCACCCACGCCGGCGACGCGCTGTTCGAGGTCTCCTACTGGCCTGACGTGCGCGAGGCGGTGCGCGCCCTGCGCGACGACCACGCCGGCTCGTTCGAGCGCTTCTGGGCGGACTTCCGCTCGCGTCCGGGCCGCGTGCAGAAGGCCGATGGCGCCGTGCTGAACGTGTACTGCATGGCCGCCTGCTACTCGACCGATGCCGACGGCAGCGTGCGCCTGCCGTTCGATCCCGCCACCGGCCGCATGCTTCCCGAGGTCTGGGAGCGGTGGCTGGCCTGGGATCCGGTGCGCATGGCGCCGCTGCGCGCCGACGCGCTTCGCTCGTTGCGCGGCATCTGGATCGACGCCGGTCGCCACGACGATTACTACCTCGACCTCGGAGCCGAGGCGTTCCGGCGCGAGGTGGCGGCGCTGGGGATCGGCGAGCCGGTCCTGCGCTTCGAGCTGTACGACGCCACCCACGCCAACCTGGAGTGGCGCTACCCGATGGCGATCACCTGGCTGGCGGAGCGCCTGGCGCCGTAGCTCAGCCGGGTAATGGCCTCCGCTCGGCCGCCCCCCGCCACCACAGCACGAAGGCCACCAGGAAGCGGAGCACCAGGCTTGCGCCGTAGGTCGCGCACCAGATGCAGATCGCATCGATGACGAAGACCTGCAGGTAGGTGAAGTAGCCCTCGAAGACCACGCCCACCAGCGACAGGACGTAGTGGGCGGTGAACAGGCGAGGATCGTCGCTGCGCCACCACAGCACGGCCAGCGTGAGCAGCGTGATCGACAGGAACACGCCGGGGACCGCCACGGGGATTCCCGCGACGCGCGAGTACTGGCTGAGCGCCACCTCCTCGCAGCCCTTGATCGGGCCGCAGACCGGCACGCCGCCGCCCAGCTCCACGACCGACAGGTAGCTGGCCACCGCCAGCCCCACGATGTCCAGGACGATCAGGATCAGCGCCGGGTGGCGCCATCGCAGTCGGGACACCGCGGCTCAGCCTCCCGCCAGCGCTGCGATCGCTGCCCGCAGGCTGTCGAGCGACGAGTTCTGCTGGTGCACGCCGTTGAGCAGGACGGTCGGCGTGCTGCGAATGCCCTTGGCCTGGGCCTCGTCGCGCGCCTTCTGCACGGCCGACAGCGAGGCGTTGCTGTTCAGGTCGCGTCCGAACCGGTCCAGGTCCAGCCCGAGCTCGCCGGCGAGCGCGGTCAGCGATGCCTCGGTGTAGACGCCGCTGTTCTCGGCGCCCTGCATGCG
>DASURX010000235.1:0-2223 GCA_036375355.1 Candidatus Limnocylindria bacterium | reverse complement strand
AGGCACCCCGGCCGAAGGGGCCTACGTCCACTATCCCTTCGAGGACCTGCTCGGGGTACTGGCGCTCGAGAGTCGGCGCCAGCAGTGCCTGATCGTCGGCGAGGACCTGGGCACCGTGGAGCCCGGCGTGCGTCGCCGCCTGGCGGCCGCGTCCATCCTGTCGACGCGCCTGGCGCTCTTCGAGCGGCGGCCGCCCGCGCGCTGGCCGCGCAACGCGCTGGGGGCGGTGACCACCCACGACCTGCCGACGGTGACCGGCATCCTCACCCGGGCAGATCTCGAGGACCAGGAGCGCGCCGGCCTCGTCCCGGACGCCAGGGGCCTGGCTCGCCTGCGCGCCGCGCTGGAGCGCAGCGCGCCGATCGACGGCCTGGACCCTGCCGCCGCCGTGCTCGCCATCCATCGGGCCCTGGCCGGGGCGCCGTGCGCCATGACGGCTGCGACGCTGGAGGACGCGCTGCTCGTCGGCGAGCGGCCCAACGTCCCCGGCACGACCGCCGAGCAGCGCCCGAACTGGTCGCTGGCGTTGCCCCTGCCGCTGGAGGCGCTGCTGGAGGACCGCCGCCTCGGGCGCCTGGCGCGTGCGATGCGTCGGCGGCCCGGGGCCTAGGCCGCCGGATCCTCCTCGTCCTGCCCCTCGGCCTCGGCTCGGGGCCAGCGTTCGCCGGAAGCCACCGCGGGTCGCAGGAAGAGGGTCGCCAGCGGTGGCAGCGTCAGGGTGGCCGAGGCCGGCTGGCCGTGCCATCCCGGATCGCCGGCCACGACGCCGCCCAGGTTGCCCAGGTTGGACCCGCCGTAGTGCTCCGAGTCGGAGTTCAGCGCCTCCTCCCAGTGGCCGGCAGCCGGCATGCCGAGCCGGTACCCGTGGCGCGGCACGGGAGTCAGGTTCTGCACCACCACCAGCATCTCCTCGCCGGCACGGCGGATCCAGGAGAAGACCGATGCCTCGACGTCGGAGGCGTCGATCCACTCGAAGGTCGAGCCGTCAGGATCGGCGGCCCACAGCGCCGGGCTGGCGGCGTACAGCCGGCCAAGGTCCTCGACGAAGCGCAGGAACCCGGCCCGCATCGGCTCCGACGCGGACTCCCAGGGCAGCGCACGGTCGTGGCTCCACTCCGCGTCGGGCGCCAGCTCGCTGCCCATGAAGAGCAGCTTCTTGCCGGGCTGCGCGTACTGGTTGGCGAGCAGGCTGCGCAGGTTCGCGAAGCGCTGCCACTCGTCGCCCGGCATCTTCCCCAGCAGCGAGCCCTTGCCGTGGACCACCTCGTCGTGCGAGAGCGGCAGCACGAAGTGCTCGGTGTGCAGGTACAGGCCGCGGAAGGTCATCCGGTTGTGGTGGTAGCGCCGATGGATCGGGTCCTCGTGGAGGTAGGCGAGGGTGTCGTGCATCCAGCCCATGTCCCACTTGAAGCCGAAGCCCAGGCCGCCCAGGTAGGTCGGCCGCGAGACGCCGGGGAAGGCGGTCGACTCCTCGGCGATGGTGACCACGCCCGGATATCGGCCGTAGACCTTCTCGTTCGTCTCGCGCAGGAAGGCGATCGCCTCCAGGTTCTCGTTGCCGCCGAAGCGGTTCGGCCGCCACTGCCCCTTCCTGCGGGAGTAGTCGAGGTAGAGCATCGAGGCCACCGCGTCGACTCGCAGCCCGTCGACGTGGTACTGGTCGCACCAGAACAGGGCGTTGGCCACCAGGAAGTTGCGGACCTCCGGGCGCCCGTAGTCGAAGATCAGCGTGCCCCAGTCGGGATGCTGTCCGCGCATCGGGTCGGGATGCTCGTACAGGGATGTCCCGTCGAATCGGCGCAGCGCGAAGTCGTCGTTCGGGAAGTGGGCCGGCACCCAGTCCAGGATCACGCCGATGCCGGCGCGGTGCAGCGTGTCGACCATGGCGCGGAAGTCGTCCGGCGTGCCGAAGCGGGCGGTCGGCGCGTAGTAGCCGGTGACCTGGTAGCCCCACGAGCCGTCGAACGGGTGCTCCGCCACCGGCAGCAGCTCCACGTGGGTGAACCCGAAGCGATGGCAGTGCTCGACGAGCTTCTCTGCCGCCTGCCGGTAGCCGAGCCACGAGCCATCCGGGTTGCGCATCCAGGAGCCGAGGTGGACCTCGTAGGCCGCCATCGGCGACCGATACGGGTCGCGCTGCGCCCGCTCGCGCATCCAGCCGTCATCGGTCCATTCGAAGGCCGATGGATCCCAGACGCGTGACGCCGTCTCCGGGCGGACCTG
>DASURX010000234.1:0-2523 GCA_036375355.1 Candidatus Limnocylindria bacterium | reverse complement strand
GGAGTTCATCACCTGCAAGGACGACCTCACGCAGGTGACCAATTTCAACATCTCGGTCGCGGTCACCGACGCCTTCATGGCGGCGGTGGAGCAGGGGAGGCCCTACGACCTGATCCACCCGCGCAGCGGGAAGGCGGTGGGCCAGCTCGATGCGCGCACCGTGTTCCGCAAGATCGTGCACGGCGCGTGGAAGACGGGCGAGCCCGGCGTGTTCTTCATCGACCGCGCCAACCAGTACAATCCGGTGCCGCACCTGGGGAGCTACGAGGCGACCAATCCCTGCGGCGAGCAGCCGCTGCTCTCCTACGACGTGTGCAACCTGGGCTCGATCAACGTCGGGCTGTTCGTCAGGAACGGCGACGTGGACTGGGAGCGGCTGCGCGGCGCGGTGCACCTCTGCACGCATTTCCTCGACAACGTCATCGACGCCAACAAGTACCCGCTCGCGGAGATCGACGACCTCGCCAAGCGCATCCGGCGCATCGGCCTCGGGATCATGGGGTGGGCCGACCTGCTGGTCCGACTGGGCGTCCCCTACAACTCCGAGGAGGGCGTGGCGCTGGGCCGCCGGCTGATGCAGTTCGTGGACGAGGAGTCGAAGGTCGCCTCGGAGAAGCTGGCCGAGACGCGCGGGCCGTTCCCCGAGTGGGAGCGCTCGATCTGGGGGCCCGACAAGACCTGCGCCCGCGACGCGGCGGGGCAGCGCATCCGCCCGATGCGACGCTTGCGCAACTGCAACCTCACGACGGTGGCGCCCACCGGCACCATCTCGATCATCGCCGGGTGCAGCTCGGGGATCGAGCCGCTGTTCGCCGTGGCGTTCATGCGCAACCAGGCGGGCGTGCTGATGCCCGACCTGAACGAGGACTTCGTCGCCAGCGCCCGGCGCGACGGCTGGTACTCCGAGGAGCTGATGCAGCGCATCGCGGAGAGCGGCCACATCCACTACCCCGAGGTGCCGGAGGCGGTGCAGCGCGTCTACGTGACGGCGCACGACGTCACCCCGGAGTGGCACATCCGCATGCAGGCGGCCTTCCAGGAGTACACCGACTCGGCGATCTCCAAGACCTGCAACTTCCCCAACGCGGCGACCGAAGAGGACGTCGAGCAGATCTACCGCCTGGCCTTCCAGCTGAACTGCAAGGGCGTGACGGTCTACCGCGACGGCGCGCGCGAGATGCAGGTGCTGTCCACCGGCACGACCGCGCGCAAGGTGCAGGAGCAGGCGGGCGGCCAGCCGGGGGAAACGGCGCCCGCGGCCGAGGCCGCCGACGCCCTCGCGGAAGCACTGGGCCGCATCGCCGAGCTCGAGGCCGAGCTGTCGCGCACCAGGGACCGGCTGCACGAGGTCGAGAGCGAGAACCTGCAGCGCCGCGCCAAGCGCTCACGCCCCGACCTGCTGCGCGGCACGACCCGCCGGCTGGAAACGCCGCTGGGGACCATCTACGTCACCATCACCGAGGACGATCTCGGGCAGCCATTCGAGGTGTTCATGTCCCTCGGCAAGGCCGGCGCGCCGGTCATGGCCGATGTCGAGGCGATCGGCCGGCTCATCTCGCTGGCGCTGCGCTCGGGCATTCCGCTGCCGGAGATTCACCGCCAGCTGCGCGGCATCTCCTCCGACCGCGTCGTGGGCCTGGGCCCCAGCAAGGTGCTCTCGGTGCCCGACGCCATCGGCATCGCGATCGAAAAGTGGATGCAGGAGAAGCAGGGGGTGCAGCAGGACCTGCTGGCCGCACCGGGCGATGGGGTGCAGGGGGCGGCGCGCGAATCCTTCCGGCCCGCCGAGATCGTGCCCGGCGCGGCGGGGCAGGGTACGGCGGCCGCCCGCGTGCGCGACGAGGGGCAGGACTTCATCGGGACCTGTCCGGACTGCGGATCCCAGCTCGTGTTCGCCGAAGGGTGTGTCAAATGTCACGTTTGCGGCTTCAGTGAGTGCGGCTGAGCACGGGGCGACCCCGCGGTTTGTGACAGTTGTCACGACGCGGCACCCGGCTACTATATAGAGTCTTGGAGATGGCAATCCCGATGGAAGCGCGCCCGATCACCCCTACCCGGCTCCAGCCCAAAGGCTGGGCCCGGGTCGGTCCGGCCGGCGCCCACACGCTGCGGCGCGGGGCCTGGTATCCCGTCGTCCGCATGTCCTCGAGCAACATCGTCGTGCTGGACGTGAACCGGCACAACGTGCCGGTGGACCGGCGGCTGCTCGAGATCCGCTACCAGGCGCCCGAGCGCTGGACCATCGTGCGCTGCGAGCCGCGGCTGATCGAGCGCATCGGCCGCATCTTCCCGCTCACCTACGCCGTCTGCCCGGCCTGCCGCCACCGCCAGGCGTTCGGCGCCGACGCGAAGCGGCTCACCTGCGACCGGTGTCACAACCTCGCGACGCTGGCATGGGATGAACTGAGCTGAGAACTGCGGCTATCGGCTATCGGCTATCAGCAAGGCGCCCCCGGGAAACTCACCCGGGGGCGTTTTTCGTTTTGCCGATAGCTGATAGCCGATAGCGCCTTTTAGATAGCG
>DASURX010000233.1:0-15346 GCA_036375355.1 Candidatus Limnocylindria bacterium | reverse complement strand
GTCTACCTGACCGCCGAGGGGCTCGAGAAGCTCAAGGCGGAGCTGAACCAGCTCATCACCGTGGAGCGGCCGCGCGTTGCGCAGCGCATCCACGACGCCAAGCTGGACGGCGACATCACCGAGAACGCGGAGTACGAGGACGCCAAGCAGGAGCAGTCGTTCCTGGAGGGCCGCATCGCCACGCTTGAGTCGCAGCTGAAGAACGCCGAGGTCATCGAGGGCGGCAACGGCGACAAGGTCGGCATCGGCTCGAAGGTGGTCATCAAGGGCAACGACGGCGAGGAGACGTTCACCATCGTCGGTTCCGCCGAGGCCGCCCCACGCGAGGGTCGCATCAGCAACGAGTCACCGGTGGGCGCCGCGTTGATGGGCCGCAAGAAGGGCGACAAGGTGGTCGTCCAGGCACCGGCCGGGCCGGTCAGTTACACGGTCCTCCGCGTCGGCTAGCACCCACCCCATGTTCTGGGCCGACGAGCTCGCCGCGCGCGTCTCGGGCCCGCAGGTCGTCAACGACTCGAAGACCCCGTCGGGGACGGTCCACGTCGGGTCGCTGCGCGGCCCGGTCATCCTGGACGTCATCGCCCGCGCCCTGCGCGACGCGGGGCACCCGACCACCCTGCTCTACGGGATCGACGACCTCGACCCCATGGACGCGCAGTCGCTGCTCACGCCCGACGCGGTGCAGCGCTCCATGGGCCTGCCGCTGGCCCGCGTGCCGGATCCGGCCGGCGACGGCCACGCCTCGTACGCGCGGCACTTCGCCGAGCTGTTCATCAGCACCTTCGCGCAGCTCGGCATCCGGCCCGACCGCTACTACTGGATGAGCGAGCTGTATGCCGCCGGCGACATGGACCGATACATCCGTGCCGCCCTGGACCGCGCGGAGGCAGTCCGCGAGATCTACCGCCGTGTCAGCCGCGTGCAGCGCCCGGAGGGCTGGCTGCCGATCCACGTCATCTGCCCGCGCTGCGGCCGGGTCGGCACCACCCTGGCCCGCGACTGGAACGGCCAGACGGTGGCCTACGAGTGCCTACCCGACCTGGTGACCTGGGCCGTGGGCTGCGGCGGTTCCGGTCGGATCGCGCCGTTCGGCGGCACCGCCAAGCTGCCGTGGAACGTCGAGTGGGCGGCGCAGTGGAGCCACTTCGGCGTGACCATCGAGCCGTGTGGCAAGGACCTGGCCACGGCCGGCGGCAGCCGTGATCGCTCCGACGCGATCGCCCGGGCGGTGTTCGAGCGCGAGCCGCCGCTGAACGTCGCGTACGAGTTCCTGAACATCGGCGGCAGGAAGATGTCCACCTCGAAGGGTCGCGGCGCCGCCGCCCACGAAATCGCCGACGTCGTCCCGCCCGAGCAGCTGCGCCTGCTGTTCCTGCGCCCGCGCCCGAACCACGCCATCGAGTGGGACCCGCACGGGACCGATGCCATCCCACGCCTCTTCGACGAGTCGGACCGCATCGCCGCCGCCGCCGCGGGGCGACCGGTCAAGGGCGAGCTCCCGCCCGAGCCGGAGCGGCTCTTCGCGGCCGCCCTGCCGGACCCGGATGCGGACCTGGCCGCCGAGGCGGCGGCCTTCCGTCCCGCCTTCTCGCACCTGGCTTTGCTGGCGCAGATCCCGGGCGTCGACCTGAGCGCGCGCGTCGAGGCCGAGAAGGGCAGCGCGCTCGACGCGCGCGAGCTCGCGCTGCTGGACGAGCGCCTGGCCGCCGCGCGTTCCTGGCTGGAGGGCTACGCCCCTGAGCGCGCCCGCCTGGCCGTGCAGCGCGACGCCCTCCCCGACGCCGCGCGAGATTTGGGCGATGCCGAGCGCCGTGCCGTCGCCCGCCTGGTGGCGACCGTGCCCGAGCGCTGGGACGGCGAGACGCTGCAGGCGGCGATCTTCGAGGCCGCGCGCCAGGAGGGCCTTCCCGCCGGCCGCATGTTCGCCGCCCTGTACCGGGCCTTCCTGGGCCAGCCGCACGGTCCGCGCGCCGGCTGGCTGCTGGCGGGGCTGGAGCGGGACTTCGTCGAGGAGCGGCTCCGGCAGGCGGCCGGGCTCGATACGCTCTCCGCATGATCGGCCTGCATCGCATCCGGGACGACGCCGAGGGCGTGAAGCGCGCCGTCGCGCGCAAGGGCGAGCCGACCGAGCCGATCGACCGCATCCTGGCCGCCGACGAGCGGCGTCGCGCCGTCGAGGCGGAGGTGAACGACCTGCGCGCTCGGCGCAACGCCGGCAACAAGCAGCTCGGGCAGCTGATGCGCGACGCCCGCCGCGACGAGGGCGACGCGCTGAAGGCGGAGATGGCCGAGCTCTCGGCGCGCATCGACGCCCTGACCGCCGAGCTCGGCACGATCCAGGCAGCGGTGGATGCGGACCTGCTGCTGGTGCCGAACCTGCCCGACCCATCGGTCCCGGACGGGAAGGGACCGGAGGACAACCCCGTGCTGCGCAGCTGGGGCGACCCGCGCCCGGCGGGAGACACCCCGCCGCACTGGGAGATCGCCCAGCGTCTGGGCCTGTTCGACCTGGAGCGTGGAGCCAAGATCGCCGGCACCGGCTTCATCGTCTACACCGGCGCCGGGGCGCGCCTGCAGCGCGCGCTCATCGGCCTCATGCTCGACCTCGCCGAACGGCACGGCTACACGGAGATCTGGTCGCCGCTCCTGGTCAACGCCGCGTCGGCGCGCGGCACCGGCCAGCTGCCGGACAAGGAGCACCAGATGTACGTCGTCGAGCGCGACGAGCTGTACCTCATCCCGACCGCCGAGGTGCCGGTCACCAACCTGTACCGCGACGAGATCCTGCCCGCCGCCCGCCTGCCGATCTACCACGCTGCCTACACACCCTGCTTCCGGCGCGAGGCGGGGGCGGCCGGCAAGGACACCCGCGGCCTGCTGCGCGTGCACCAGTTCGACAAGGTCGAGATGGTCAAGTTCGTCCACCCCTCCACCTCGGCGGCGGAGCTGGACACGCTGACCCGCGACGCCGAGGAGGTGCTCGAAGCGCTCGAGATCCCGTATCGCACCGTCGAGCGCTGCACGCGCGACGTCGGATTCGCGCAGGCCAAGGGCTACGACCTGGAGGCCTGGTCGCCCGGGGTCGGCAAGTGGCTGGAGGTCAGCTCCGCGTCGAACTACACCGACTTCCAGGCGCGCCGCATGAACCTGCGCTTCCGATCCGCCCCCGACGCCCGCCCCGAGCTGGTGCACACGCTGAACGGATCGGGGCTGGGCATGAGCCGCACCTACGCCGCGCTGCTCGAGACCCACCTCCAGCCCGACGGCAGCGTGCGCATCCCCGCGGCGCTGCGCCCGCATTTCGGCAGGGACGTGCTGGCCTGACGCCCACGGGCCCTTTGGCAGGTGGCCGCCGCCGCGCCAGGACGTAGCATCGGTTTCATCAGCGAAACCGGTGCCGATCCGAGAGGCTATCGGCGCAGGATCGGAGGAACCAGAATGACCAACCCGACCTCAACCAGCTGGCAGGCGCCCGCACCGCCCCCGCCCGGCCCGGCGCCAGGCTACGTCTTCGGCGATTTCGCGCCGCGCTTGGTGGCCTACCTGATCGACGTCGTGATCGTCATCGGCGCCGTGATCGCGGTGGTGGTCGCCTGGGCCCTGCTCGCCGCCGCATCCGGCGGGATCGGGGCCGACTACCTGAGCGGAGGTGCCGCCGGCGGCCTGGTGTTCGTCCTGGCCATCGCCATCCCGCTCATCACGATCGGCTACTTCCCGTGGTTCTGGGCGCGCTCGGGCGCGACGCCGGGCATGCGATCCCAGGGCCTGAAGGTGGTGCGCGATGCCGACGGCGGGCCGATCAGCACCGGCCAGGCACTGCTGCGCCTCATCGGCTACTGGATATCGGGTGCCGTCTTCTACCTGGGCTACATCTGGATCCTGGTCGACAAGCGGCGTCGTGGCTGGCACGACCTGATCGCCGGCACGGTCGTCATCAAGGAGGCCTGATCGGCCTTCAGCGGCCAGGCATCAGGACCAGGCGCGAGGGAGCAGCCGGGGGCCACCCGTCCCCGGTTTCGCCGCAAGCGCCTGCGAGATCGCGTCAAGCGCGCCCCGCGGGCGTTGCTCCTAGGGGGCCTCGCTCCGCCTTCCCATGGCACGCACCAGGATGGCGACGCCCAGCAGAACCACCAGGATCGGCCAGACCGTCTCGCCATCGAGCTCGGGCAGGTCCAGCCCGAACGTGTTGCGCAGCAGGTACCAGCCGCCCACGCCGATCAGGAGCAACGCAAAGGCCACGCCACCCCAGCCGGGGGAGCGGGAAGGTCGATTCTCCATGTGGCGAGCCTGGCTGCTCCGGCGTCGGCCGGGCAAATGCCGTTCGGCCTAGTCGGGGCGGAGCGCCGGGGCACCGTAGAATGGAGCAGCTGGAGGGGTGGCAGAGCGGACGATTGCGGCGGTCTTGAAAACCGCTGAGGTGCAAGCCTCCGGGGGTTCGAATCCCTCCCCCTCCGCCACGAGAGAGCCCCGGCCGGCGGCCGGGGCTCCCATCATCGGTCCTGGACCGAGGCCTAGCTGGCGACCTCGTCGCACACCGCGGTGCTCCGCAGCTCGCTCGACTCATCGCAGCGGTCACGGATGAACTGCTCGACCTCGCCCAGGTCGAGGTTGGGCAGCATCTCCTCCGCCTTGGTGCGCCACTCGTCGAGCGACGGGCAGTTGCCGATCGTGGCATCCAGCTCGTCGGTCAGGTC
Source organism: Candidatus Limnocylindria bacterium (assembly GCA_036375355.1). Classification (GTDB taxonomy): domain Bacteria; phylum Chloroflexota; class Limnocylindria; order QHBO01; family QHBO01; genus DASURX01. The sequence continues at coordinate 10,652 of DASURX010000233.1, read as the reverse complement.
GCTCAGGCTGGTCATCGAGCCGATGTCCGCCAGGTCGAGATCGTCGAACGCGGTCTGGCAGCTCGCCTCGGTCGGCGACGCGTTGGCCATGCCCGAGGCCTCATCGCTGGCCGATGGCTCCATCGACGACATCGAGTGGGACGAGTCCACCGTGGGCAGCGGATTCTCGGTGGGGGTGCTGGCGCCGGCGTTGCACGCTGCGAGCAGCGCCGCCAGGGCAATCGCGGTCAGAAAGCGCATGGTTCTCCTTCCCGGAATCGGGCATGTTGATCTTCTCGACAGCCGATGTGAGGCAAGGTCCATGCCGATTGCTCGTTCGGCGGAAAACCCCGACGCCCCCGGGCGGTCCGGGGGCGTCGATGCCGCGGAAGGACGGCGCCCGCGCCGGGCGCCATCGGTCGGTCAGTAGACCGCGCCGCAAGCGTTTTTCCCATGGTTGCGGTGCTGGATGGCACCGACGCGCTTCAGGCCCTGCCGGAAGGAACCTCGTGGTGCAGCCGGCAGCGCGCCTCGTAGGTCTCGTCGCCGATTCCGCCGATGACGATCAGCGGTGAATGGGCGGGGGCGGGGGCGCCGTCGATGAGGCGCTGGGTGCGGGTCGCCGGCTCGCCGCAGACCACGCAGATGGCGGTCAGCTTGGTGACCTGATCGGCGAGCGCCAGCAGCCGCGGCATCGGCCCGAACGGGATGCCGCGGAAATCCTGGTCCAGGCCGGTGACGAGCACCTGCTTGCCCAACTCGGCCAGCCGGGTGACCACCTCGGGCAGCGCCTCGTCGAAGAACTGCGCCTCCTCGATGGCCACGATGTCGGCATCGGGGACGATGGCCTCGATCTGCGCCGAGCCGTCCACGGTGTATGCGGTGTGCTGTGCGCCCGAGCGCGAGACGACCGTGACCTCGTCGCTGCGGGTGTCGATCCGGGGCTTGACCAGCATCACGCGGCGCCCGGCGATCTGGAAGCGGCGCAGCAGCCGCAGCATCTCGTCGGTCTTGCCACAGAACATGCAGCCGCAGATGACGTGCACCCAGCCCGACGTGTAGAACATCACGCGGGTTCCAGCGCCGCGCCGGGCATCAGTCGCCCACCACCGCCAGGTGATCCTCCGGGACGCCGAGCTCGGTCGCCAGGGCGCTGCGCATCACTGACGCCGGAGGCTCCTGCCCGGTCAGCATTCGGAAGGTGGCCTCCGAGGCGGCCAGCAGCGTCGCCTCGCCATTGGCTGCCGTCCCGCCCCGCGCCTTCGCGGCGCTCATGAGCGGTGTGGCGGCATGGTCGAGCACCAGGTCCAGGACGTAGAGGCCTTCCGGCAGCAGCTCCTCGCGGATGGCGCTGTCGGCCTCCTCGACGCCGATGCCGCTGGCATTCACCAGCAGGCCCGCGCGGGACAGCTCGACCTCGAGGATCGTCTCGTGCCAGGGCCGGACGCGGAGCTCCATGTGGCGCGTGCTCCGCGCGAAGTGGGCGACCAGTGCCTCTGCCCGATGGAGGTGCCGGTTGAAGACCGCGATGTGCTGAAATCCGGCCGACACGAGCACCGCCACCGCGGCCCGCGCGCCGCCGCCGGCGCCGAGGACCACCGCCTCGCGCGGCCAGCGGCTTTGGACCCGCGGCAGCAGGGCGGCGAGCCCGTGACGTACTCCGTCGACGTCGGTATTGTGGCCGCGCAGCTTCGCGCCGTCGCGCACGATCACGTTCACCGCACCGGCCGTCCTGGCATCGGGCGACAGCGCGTGGACCAGCGCGGCAGCCTTCTCCTTGTGCGGCGCGGCGACCAGCGCTCCAGCGACGTCCGGCCCGCGCAGCTCGGCGATCGCCTCGGCCAGCTGGTGTGGCCTGCGCTCCCAGCGCTCCAGCACCAGGTCGGTGCCGGTGGCCTCGAGCGCAGCGCGCATGACCGACTCGAAGGCCGATCCCGAGGATGACTGACCGATGAAGGGTAGGCGTCGCATGGGTCCGAATGTGGGCAGTGCGGCGGCCGGGCCGGCCGGTGCGGGCCCCGGGGGTGGGCCATGGCCCGCGGTTCGTCCTCCGGGAGCCCCATGCTATCATCGGCGCCGGTCGCCGGAGAGGTCGCATAGTGGCCTAGTGCGGCGGTTTGCTAAACCGTTGAAGGGGGTTTCCTCTTCCGAGGGTTCGAATCCCTCCCTCTCCGCCAGCCCTCGTCGCGTGCCCGTAGCTCAGTGGATAGAGCGTCAGGTTGCGGACCTGAAGGTCGGAGGTTCGAGTCCTCTCGGGCACGCCATCTCAGCGGGCTGACGCGCCTCAGCCGGCCACGAGCTCTCTTCGCCATTTCGCTCTCGTCGCGCACGCGGCGGAAGTGCGCGAGTACCGGCTCCAGGACGGCGTCAGGGGGGAGCGCCCCGGTCACGACGCGTCCGCCCCGCACCACCGCCACGGCGACCGGCGTCGTGGCGAACCCGTGGGCAGCCGTCCGCGGGTCGTCGGCCAGGATCGCGAGATCGGCGGCAGCGCCCACCTCGAGGACGGCGTGCGACGGCCAGCGTAATTGACCATCGGCGTCCAGCGGGATGACGGTTGCCCCGCGCAGGTCCACGAAGCGCGAGTCGCCGCGCGACATGCCCCGCACCGCCTCATCGGTGCCGATGGCGAGGATGGTCCCGTCCGCCCAGGCGATGGCCGTGGCGTCGGCCGCTCTGCCGCCAGGGATGACCGTGCCGCCGGTCAGGATCGTGTACTCGTGCGTCACGCCGCCCAGCCTACCGCCCTGCCTCAGAAGCCGAAGGCCGCGATCAACTCCTCGCGCGTGATCGTTTCGTCGGTCAGGTCGCGGTCCACCAGCGAGGCAGGGATCGACGGCCGCGCGAAGCGGACGCCGTCGACACGGGCCGCCAGGTCGGGGTGGCGATCGGTGACCTGCAGGAAGTTGAGGATCTCCGGGTGCTCGTGATAGTCCAGCAGGTCCTCCCAGTCGGTGTAGGCGATCAGCCCGACCTGCAGCGTCTCGGGAAGGTCCGGGCGCGCGAACCGATCGGAGATGCGCCACGCCTGGTCGTCGCCCAGGCGGAACATCATCAGGAACGAGGTCCCGACTCGGACGATGCGCAGGTCGACCCATCCCGACCGGCCCCCCTTCAGGCTGAGGACCGATTCAGAGTCGGTGGTCGTCTTGGTCTCGATCTGCGGGCTGCCGGGCCGGTCGCCGGTGCCGGTGGTGACGAAGACGTAGTTCTCGGCGGTCGCCTGCCAGGTGTCCGGCGTGTCACGCGTGGGTGCCCGCGCGATGAGCCCGGCCAGCGAGAAGCTGCGCCGCGGGACCGATCCGCCAAGGCCCGCCCCCCAGACCCGCGCGGTGACCACGAAGTCGCCGGCGACCTCCTTGTAGAGCATCGCGCCGCGGAAGGCGGCGTACCAGGTGCTCGCATAGGGCTCCAGGTACAGCTCGCCGGGGTGGGTCTGGCCGATGTTCACCACGCGCAGCTGGTCCGGCCATCCGTTCACGCCGTCGAGCCGCGTCCAGGCATTGAGCGTGGTCGCGTCATCGAACTCGTCGGTGAGCGCCGACAGGTCATCCGGCGACGCAGCCGCCGATGGGGTGGCGTCCGCCGTCCCCGATGGTGGCGCCGACGCCGACGTCGACGCCGACGTCGACGCAGAGCCACCGCCGGAGGGCGGTGCGCTGGCCGGGGCGGTGCCGCCACCGCACGCCGCCAGGGCAACGCCCAGCAGCCCGATGAGGACGCGCCTCATATCCAGCACCAGCCCGAGGGCGGGGGACCGGAGTTGATCTCGTCATCGGGCAGCTCCAGGGTCGGCGCACCGGGTCGCGCGCAATCGGTCAGCCACATCCGCGCTCGCCAGGCATCGGGTGACAGCGGCAGGGCGGTCAGCAGCGGCAGGAAGAAGATGAACAGGGCCAGCACCGCCGCCGCGAAGGCCCCCGCACCCAGGCGACCGGCAAGCGTGCGCCAGGCCGCAGCCGCCGCCAGGCCGAGCGCCGCGTAAAGGAACGGCAGCGTCGGCAGGATGTACCACACGAAGACCTGCGCCCGGTTACCGGAAAGCAGGAGCCACGGCAGGTAGGTCGCCAGCGCGGGGAGCACCACCACCGCCTCCGGCCGCCAGGCCGACGTTCCGGCACGGGCCCAGGCGACGATCAACGCCACCAGTGCGAGCACCCCGCCCCACCAGGCGAGGGGATTCCCGATCGCCAGGATCTCGCGGTACGCGCCGCCGTCGGCACCGAAGAAGTAGGCCACCGGCCGCTTGAGCAGCAGCCACGACCACGGCGCTGACTCGTACGGATGGTTGCCGGCGAGGGTGGTGTGGAAGGTGAGCATCGCCTGCTGATGCTCCCAGACGTTGCGCCACCAGGTGCCCTCCTGCCAGGGCGGCGCCAGGACGTCCCCAGGCACGCGGCTGATGTAGGCCGCCAGGTAGACGAGCAGCGGGACGACGCCGAGCAGGACCATCGAGCGCAGGCCCTCCTCGCGCAGGGCCTGTCCGGCAGCGGCGCGCCAGGCGACCAGACGCCCCTCCGCATCCTTCCGCCGCGCCACGATCTCCCAGGCAACCACCAGCGGGATGACGGCGAGCCACACGTACGCGCCGGACCACTTGACGCCCACGGCGGCGCCGAGCGCCACGCCGGCCAGCAGCCGCCAGGGTCGGTCCAACGCCAGCGCGCTGAGGTAGCCGGGCGGCCGCCGGTCCCAGGGGGCCGGCCGCGGTCGATCCCGGTCAAGCACCGCGAACAGCACGGCCGCCACGACCCACATGGTCACCAGCACGTCGAGCATGGCGATGCGCGACTGGACGACATGCAGGAAGTCGCCCGCCAGCAGGGCCGCGGCGCCGAACGCCCCCACGCTGGCCGCCCGCGCGGGCGCCGCCTGCAGGAGGCGTCGCACCAGCAGGTAGAGCAGCGCGACGGTCAGGATGCCGGCCAGGGCGGGCATCACCCGCCACCCGACCTCGTCGTAGCCGAAGAGGCGGATGCCAAGGCCGATGGTCCAGTTGCCGAGCGGCGGATGGGCCCGGCTGGCCAGCTGCTCGATGCCGCAATCGGCAGAGCCGAGCACGTAGCGGCAGGCGTTCTGCGCGTACCACACCTCGTCGAAGACGAAGCCCACCGGCCGGTTGAGCGCGGGCAGCCGCACGAGGGCCGCCCCCGCGGTCACGGCGCCGAGGGCGAGCCAGTCCAGCCGGGTCCAGCGTGGCTGAGGCTCGATGCGAGGTTCCCCGAGCGATGCCAGTCACCCAGCCGGCACCGGCAGTCGACACTGCCGCGTGCATCCTACCCAAGCGGCCCCCTCGCCCGATCGGGCGATCAGTCGACCAGGTGGCCGCCCCCGCCGCTGTGGTGTCGCTCGGCGTCGGTGCGCGCCAGCTCGGTTCGGCAGCTGAGCCTGGGGGCCGTGAGCTCGCCGTCATACCAGACCAGGTAGTTGCGATCATCCGAGACCGATGCCAGCCGGCTCCTGGAGTACTGGTCCTCCGGGTGGATCCAGGCGTCCTGCGGCCGCAGCCCATGGCCGGGGACCATCTGGAACCCGACCTGGCGGCTGCCGCAGCGCGCGACGACGGTCCACGCCCCTTCCCAGGAGGCCAGGGTGTGCACGATCTGCCAGCCGGGGAGCCGCTGTTCGACGCGCGAGACCACCTCGGCCCGCGCGGTGTTCGGGATGGCCGGCACCGGCGCCAGCAGGGCCACGCCGAAGATGCCCGCCAGCATCAGCAGGGCGAGCGGTCGCGACGGGCGCCACGAACGCCGGCGCAGGGCGGGCCTGGTCGGGATGCGGACGGCATCGGCCCCGGTACGGGCCTGCGCCTGTGCTGAGCTGTCGATGGTCGTGGGTGGATACGCCATGGCTGCCATTGGCGAGGTTGGTCGGTCAGCCGAGCATAGAGCAGGATCGGTGCCGATGCTCTGCTAGACTCGGGACCCCACCGGCCGGTTCCGAAACCGCACGACCGTTTGCGAGGACCGATGAACTACGAGCTCTTCATGGCGGAAGCGATCGCCGAGGCGAAGCGCGGCGCGGAGGAAGGCGAGGTACCCGTGGGGGCAGTCGCCGTCCTGGACGACGCCATGATCGCGCGAGACCACGACCGCATGCAGCTGCAGCGCGATCCGACCGCCCACGCCGTGCTGCTGACGCTGCAGGCGGCGGCCCGCAAGCTCGAGTCGCGGCGCCTCAGCGAGGTCACGATCTTCACCACCCACGAGCCCTGCCCGATGTGCGTGGGCGCCATGCTGGAGGCCGGGGTCCAGGCTCTCGTCTTCGCGTTGCCCGATGGCCGTCACGGTGCCGCCGGCGGCGCCGTGCAGCTCGCCCGCGAGAACGGGCTGCCCCACCAGCTCTCGGTCATCAGCGGCGTGCGCGAGGCCGAGGCTCGCCGCCTGGCCACCGATTCGGCCGCCGTCGGGTAGCCGTTGCGGCCGCAAGGCCGCGTGGGGGAGATCGGTCCGTCCTCTGCTAGACTCGCCCGCGGAGAGGTGTCCGAGTGGTTTAAGGTGCCGCTCTCGAAAAGCGGTGTGCGATGAGCACCGTGGGTTCGAATCCCACCCTCTCCGCCACCTTCCACCCGGACCCGGCCCCAGCGCTGTCACGCCCCGCGGAGAGGTCGCCTAGAGGCCTATGGCGCCGCACTGGAAATGCGGTTCGGGGCAACCCGTCGGGGGTTCGAATCCCCCCCTCTCCGCCACCGATCATCCCGGCGCTGCCCCCCCCGCGCCCGGGCCGAATTGACCGGCGCCTGGTGCGGCCGTACGATCGCTCCGGCCGTGCTAGGCGGGGAACTAGCGGTGCCCTGCACCCGCAATCCGCTACAGCGGGGCTGAATTCCCGGCCGAGGCCGACGAGCCAGCGCCTCCCACGAGATCGACCGACGTCGAAAGTCGGGTCCCACGCAGCGAAGGTCCGTGAACCCCGTCAGGTCCGGAAGGAAGCAGCGGTAAGCGACCGCCTTCGGGTGCCGTGGGGCGACCTGGCTGGAGCCGGACGATCCTCGCGGCGCGAGTGGCTCGCGATCGACGCCGGGTGCACGGCCATTCTCATCCTCTCGCGCCGCCCGGCGGCGGCCGCGACATTCGGTGTACGGTAGGGAGGCCATGGCGACGCCCCTGCCCATCGACCCGACGCCGCCCGACCCGCCGGCCATCGCGGACGTTCCCGCCGACCAGCATCGCGCCCTCTACCGACGCTGGCGCGCCCAGCGCTTCGGCGAGCTGCTCGGCCAGGACCCGATCGTCACGACCCTGCGCCGCGCCGTGGCCGCCGACCGCATCGCCCACGCCTACCTGTTCGTGGGACCGCGTGGTACCGGCAAGACCTCCACCGCCCGCATCCTGGCCAAGGCCATCAACTGCACGAACCGCGGCGACGACGGCGAGCCGTGCGACGCCTGTCCCGCCTGCGTCTCGATCCGCGACGGGCGGGCGCTGGACGTCATCGAGATCGACGCCGCCAGCCACGGGCTGGTCGAGGACGCGCGCGACCTGGTCATGCGGGCGCTGACCGCACCGTCCGAGCTCCGCCGTCGGGTCTACATCATCGACGAGGTCCACATGCTCAGCACGCACGCCTTCAACGCGCTGCTGAAGCTGATCGAGGAGCCTCCCGACCACGTGGTGTTCGTACTGGCCACGACCGATACCCACAAGGTGCCGGCCACCATCATCAGCCGCACGCAGCGCTTCGACTTCCGCCGGCTGGGGGCCGATGTGATCGCCTCCAAGCTGGCCCGCATCGTCAGCGCCGAAGGTGCACAGGCCGATAGCCAGGCGCTCGAGCTTATCGCGCGGCTCGCCGATGGCGGGATGCGCGACGCCGAGTCGCTGCTGGACCAGGTGCTCGCCTTCTCCGGCGACCAGGTCACGGCCGGTGGTGTCCGCGAGGCGGTCGGCCTGGCCGACGAGGAGGAGATCGCCGCGCTGCTGGCCGCCTACCTGGCGGGCGACGCGCCCGCAGCCCTGGACCGGATCGAGGCGCTGGCCGACCGCGGCCGTGACATGGCCCAGGTCGCCGCCCAGGCCGAGGCCGATGCCCGCCGCCGCCTCCTGGCCGCCGCGGCCGAACCGGCCCTGGCACGCCGCCTGGCGGTGATCCTGCGCACGCTGGCCGAGGCCGCCGGCGCCGGCGCGCGGGAGGGCCGCGCCCGCCTGGCGATGGAGCTGCTGGCGATCGAGCAGCAGGCGTTCCCCGCCGTCGGCGTGACCGCCGTCGCCGCCGCGCCGGCGCCGGTTGCCGCGCCGGCCGTGGGCGCCCCCGCGCGCGCCGCGCGCGCCCGACCCGAGCCCGTTCGCGACGTCCCGGTGCCGCCGCCGGCCACCGCCGACCGACCCGCCGCGGAGCCGGCCGAGGCGCCGGAGCCCGTCGCGCCCGTCGCGAGCAATCGCGCGACGGCAGGCGACGTGGAGGGCGTACGCACCCGCTGGGCCGAGGTGGTGGAGCGCGCCGCACCGGCGCTCAAGCCGCTGCTGCGCGAATGCCGCCCTGTGGCGGTCAACGGCGTCCGCATCACGCTCGCCTTCCCGGAGGAGCGCGGCTTCATGCGCGAGAAGGTCACGATGCGGGCCGCAGCCATCGAACAGCTCCTGGTCGACGTCATGGGCGGGACGTGGGCCATCGAATGCATCGCCAGCAACGTCGAGCTCGAGCCGCTGTCGGTCGCGCAGGCCGTGGCCGGCGAGCCCGGCGACGTAGAGGGCCAAGCCCTGCTGGAAGGGGTGCTGCGCATCACCGGCGGAGAGCTGGTGGACGTTCCCGAAGTACGCTGAACCCCGCCGATCGCCTCGCGGCCGGCCCACCCGCCCCACAGTGAGGAGCAACCTTGAACATCGGTCAGATCGCCAAGATGGCGCAGCAGATGCAGGCGCAGATGGCCCAGGCCCAGGAGGAGCTGCGCGACACGACGCTGGAGGCGACCGCCGGCGGGGGAGCCGTACGGGTGGTCATCACCGGGGCCCAGGAGGTGCGCTCCATCGAGATCGATCCGGGCGCGGTGGACCCCGGTGAGGTGGAGATGCTCCAGGATCTGGTCGTCGCCGCCGTGAACGATGCCATCGCCCGCAGCAAGGATCTCGAGCGCGAGCGGATGGGCGCCGTCGCCGGCGGCCTGGGGCTTCCCGGCGTTCCGGGCTTCGGCCCATCCATCCCGCCTCCCATCCGCTGACCCGAACGTGTCCGGCCTGATCGCGCCCGTGGCGCGGCTCATCGACGAGCTGAGCCGGCTGCCAGGTGTTGGACGCAAGACGGCGCAGCGCCTGGCCTACCACGTCCTTCGAGCGCCGGCCGACGAGGCCCGCCAGCTGGCCGAGGCCCTCATCGCCGTGAAGGAGCAGGTGGCGTACTGCTCGGTGTGCTGCAACATCACCGATGTCGGCGTGGATCCCTGTGCCATCTGCAGCGACCTGCGTCGCGACCCATCGCGCATCTGCGTGGTCGAGGAGCCACTGGACGTGCTGGCAATCGAACGGACCGGGGAATTCCGGGGTCGCTACCACGTCCTGCACGGCGCCATCAGCCCGATCGACGGCATCGGCCCCGAGCGGATTCGCGCGCGCGAGCTCATCGAGCGCGTGCGCGACGGGCAGATCGGCGAGGTGATCCTGGCCACCAACCCGAACCTGGAGGGCGAGGCGACCGCCATGTACCTTGCTGACCTACTGGCCCCGCTGGTCGGCAGCGTCACGCGCATCGCCCGCGGCCTCCCGGTGGGCGGCGACCTCGAATACGCAGATGACGTGACGCTCATCCGCTCGTTGCAGGGGCGGCGCCAGGTCGAGGTGCGCGCCGAGGCAGCCGCCGAAGGGCAGGATCGGGCCTCGCCAAGAGGCATCGGCCGGCCTGGCTGAGCGTGTCGTCGCTTGACGCTCCGGGGCGGGTGCTCTATAGTCCTGCATCGCGCCGGTCGCATGGCCGGCATGCCCTCGAGGACGGCGATCCACCTGGATTGCGCAGCTCGAGGGCAGGGGTTCCCGAATTCACGGAGGCCTCGAATCGAACGAAACCGACCTGTTCGGTGGCGTGACCTTAACAGCTGAAGAGTGACAGGAACCCACACGAGTCAGCGGGACCAAGTCTGAACTGTGAACGGTGGTAGAGCCTTCGGGCAAGACCACTGTTTTTTGTTCGGAGAGTTTGATCCTGGCTCAGGACAAACGCTGGCGGGGTGCGTGAGACATGCAAGTCGAACGGGGTTCCATCGGGCTTGCTCGGTGGAACCTAGTGGCGGACGGCTGAGTAACGCGTAGGTGACCTGCCCGGAAGTGGGGAATAACTGCCCGAAAGGGTGGCTAATACCGCATGTGGTCGTCGGTTCGATCCGCCGACTAAAGGAGCAATCCGCTTCCGGAGGGGCCTGCGTCCGATTAGCTAGTTGGTGGGGTAACGGCTCACCAAGGCGACGATCGGTAGCTGGTCTGAGAGGATGATCAGCCAGACTGGGACTGAGACACGGCCCAGACTCCTACGGGAGGCAGCAGTCGGGAATTTTGCCCAATGGACGAAAGTCTGAGGCAGCAACTCCGCGTGAGGGACGAAGGCCTTCGGGTCGTAAACCTCTTTTCTCAGGGAAGATACAAGACGGTACCTGAGGAATAAGCCACGGCTAACTACGTGCCAGCAGCCGCGGTAATACGTAGGTGGCAAGCGTTGTCCGGATTTACTGGGCGTAAAGAGCGCGCAGG
>DASURX010000232.1:0-2285 GCA_036375355.1 Candidatus Limnocylindria bacterium | reverse complement strand
ACGAGATCCCAACGCTCATGCATCTCGCCCACCGCGTCATCTGCATGAGTGAGGCACGCGTCATCGCCGAGGGCTCCCCCGCCGCGGTGCAGGACGACGAGCAGGTGCTCGAGGCATATCTCGGCCGTCCGCGCGACTCTGGAGTTACACCGTGATCGACCCGAGCCACACGGTGATCGACACCCGCCCCAGCGCGCCCGTCAGCGCGCCGGAGCTGCGCCTGGAAGGCGTCACCGCCGGCTATTACGCGCACGACGTGGTGCTGAACGGCGTGACGATCGATGCCGTCCCGAACAAGGTCACCGCCGTGCTCGGGCCGAATGGCTCGGGCAAGTCAACCGCGCTGCGCGTGCTCGCCGGCTTCGTCGCCGCGCGCAGTGGCGCCGTCCTGCTCGACGGCCGCGACATCAGCTCCACCGCAACCCACGACCGCCTGTCGATGGGCATTGGCTTCCTGCCCCAGGGCCGCTCCGTCTTCCCGCGGCTCACCGTCGAGGAGAACCTGCAAGTGGGTGCCAGGCACCTGCGCTCCCGCACCGCCGAGCTGCGCGATGCCATTGCGCTCGCATTCGAGCGGTACCCGACGCTCGTCCCCAAGCGGCGGTCGCGTGCAGGGTCCCTGAGCGGCGGGCAGCAGCGGCTCCTCGAGATCGCGAGGCTGCTGGTCACCCAGCCGTCCGTCCTGCTGATCGACGAGCCATCGGCCGGCCTGTCACCCCTGCTCGCCGACGTGGCCTACGCCGAGATCGCGCGACTGCGCGCCGAGGGCCGCACGGTGCTGCTCGTGGACCAGAACGTCAATGCCGCGATCGAGCTGGCCGACTACGTCCACGTCCTCGCCTTCGGTCGCAACCAGAGCTCTGGCCCGGTGGAGGAGTACCGCGACCTCGACCGGCTGGTGCGCAGCTGGCTGCGAGCGGAGTAGCACGATGACGCCCGAAGTCCTGATCCAGACGCTCGGCAACGGGGTCCTGCTGGGGCTCATCTATACCGGCATCGCGCTCGGTCTGAGCCTGACCCTCGGCGTGCTCGGGATCGTGAACATGGCGCACAGCGCGATGCTCATCTTCGGCGCGGTCATCAGCTGGCAGCTGGTCAACGGCCTCGGCCTGGACCCGTTCCTGTCGATCCTGGTGATCCTGCCCCTCTTCTTCCTGCTCGGGTCGCTGCTGCAGGTCACCATCCTGCGGCCCGTCGAGCGGCAACCGGAGGAGACCGGCCTCCTGCTCCTCTTCGGCGTCATGATCGTGATCGAGAGCGCGGTGCTCATGATCTGGACCACCGATCCGCGCACGCTGCGGCTCGGCTACCTGTCCGGGTCGCTCGATCTGGGGATCGTGACCGTGCCCTTCAGCCGCCTCGCGGCGGCGGGCATCGGCCTGGTCGCCAGCCTGGCGCTCTACTACTTCCTGCAGCACACCATGCTGGGGCGCGCCACCCGCGCCATGGCGGATAACCGGGACGCGGCCGAGGTGATGGGCATCGACACGACGCGGCTGTCGACCCTGGTGTTCGGATTGGGCGTGGCGCTGGCCGGTGTGGCCGGCGTGGCGTTGGCCGTGGCCTTCACCTTCGCGCCGCAGGAGCACGTTCGCTGGCTCGGCTGGGCTTTCCTCATCGTGATCGTGGGAGGGCTGGGCAGCGTGCCGGCGACCGTCGCGGCGGGACTGGGCGTCGGCATCACCGAATCGCTGCTCGGGCTCTTCCTGCCGTTCCAGTACGTGTACCTGGCGATCTACGTCCTGCTCGCCGCGGCGCTGCTGCTGCGCGGAGAAGGGCTCGCCGGCGCACGAGAGCGAAGGATGTAGACCGATGCAGATCCGAAAACGCGGTCGCCTCGGTCGATTCGGGGGAGCGCTGATCATCCTGACCGGCACGATCGTGCTGGCGATCCTGGGCCTGGTTCTCGACATCTCACTCCTCAGCCTGGCCACCACGATCCTCTTCTACGTGGTGCTGGCCCAGGGTTGGAACGTGCTGGGCGGATACGTTGGCTACCTGAACCTGGGGACGTCCGCCTTCATCGGCGTCGGGGCCTACACCACGGGCATCCTGTGGAACGAGCTGGCCTGGTCGCCCTTCATCACCCTGCCGCTGGCCGGCCTGGTGGCCGTCGGCCTGGCGATCCTGGTCGGGCGACCCACCCTGCGGCTGCGCGGCGCCTACTTCGCGATCGTGACCCTGATCATCGCCTTCGTCCTCCAGGCGGTGGCATTGAACTGGTCGCTGACCCAGGGTGCGACCGGTATCTTTTACACCCCGCCGACCGATGATCCGCGCGTCAA
>DASURX010000231.1:0-2864 GCA_036375355.1 Candidatus Limnocylindria bacterium | reverse complement strand
GAGCTGCTCGTCCGCCTGGCGAAGTACCCGCGCGAAAGCGACGGCGCCGTCGCGTTCAGCCTGATGCTCCTGATCGCGGCGGTCGCCGGGGCGGTGTACGCGCGGCGCCGTTGGCGGACGTACGACCGCGGGCTGCGGCTGCTCATCGGCGGGGCGGCCGGCTGGTTCGCGGCCGGGACCTTCGTCCTGATGGCGGTCGACTACCGGCCGAACCGCTACGCCGTCCCGCTGCTGCCCGCTTTGGCGGTGCTCGCCGCGGTCGCCGCCTGGGAGCTCGCCTGGATGCTTCGGCGCGACGGTGCCGCGCGAGTGGCGGCGATGGCGGTACTGAGCATCGGGCTGGTGGTGCCCGGCGCGGTGGCGTACACGGGCTGGGCGGCATCGGCCTCGCAGCAGGGGCTGGCGCTGCAGGCCGCGTTGGTTCGGCAGATCCCGCCCGGCGAAGGCGTCGAGGGCGAGCTGGCGCCGATGCTGGCGCTCACCACCCGGTCCTCGATCTTCGTCTCCCGGCCGGCGGACGGGATCGACGAGGGAGATCTGCGGACCGAGCGCAATGTGCGCTGGGTCATCGTGCGGCCGGGTCAGGCGCCTGCGTGGGTCAACCCGGTGGCGTGGGCGCGCTCGAGCGTGGCGTCCTGCTTCGACTGGGGTGGCAGGCGCCAGTGCCTGGTTCGCATCCCGTGACGCCGTGAAGCGCGATCGGGCGAGCACCACGCTTCGCGCCGGGCTGCCGCTGCTGCCGGCGCTGCTCGCGCTGGTGGCGATGCTCGCCATCCTGCCGAGCGATCCCGCGCCCGGCATGACCGACAGCAGCTCCCCGTACACCGACGAGGCCTACAACGTCGTCAACGCGCGCAACGAGGTGCTGCTCGGGAGGTGGTCGACCGATGACTGGAACCTGCACCTGGTGAACGGCCCGTTCAGCCCCGCAGTCGCCGGCGTGTACCGGCTGTTCGGCGTCGGCATCGAGCCCGCGCGCCTATTCGTCACGCTGCTCAGCTGCCTGGCGATCGCGCTCGTGGCGCTGGTCAGCGCCGCATCCTTCGGAACGCTGGCCGGCGTCCTTGCCGGCATCGCGCTCGGCGGCAACACGTTGATGCTGTACTACGGCCGCCTGGCCTACCTGGAGCCGATGGTCCTCCTCTTCCTGCTCGCCGGAACGACCCTGCTCATCGCCCGCCCGCCGATCGCCGGGTGGCGGCTCGGGGCGGCGGGCGGGTTGCTGCTCGGGATGGGGATCGCCACGAAACCGAGTGCGGCGTTCGCAGCGATTGGCATCCTGGCCGGCGTGTCGCTGGCTGGCGGCATCAGGCGCCGCGCGACCTGGGAACCAGTCGGCGCAGCATTGGCAGGCATGGTGGCGGTGGGCATCGGCTGGCTGCTGCTCATCGGCCTGCCGAACTGGCCCGCGGTGCAGGCCGACCTGCGCATCTGGGCGGCGGAGCCGCCGCCCGAGAACGTGGGGCAGGCGCTGCAGCGCATGGCGGCGTACCTGACGGTCAACGACGGAGCGATCGGCTTCGCGTTCACCCTCGCCATCGCGGCCGCCGCCGGGGCCGTGGTCGCCGTTCGACGCTGGCGATTCCTGGAACCGGCTCATCGGGCAGTGGTCGGCGCGGCGGTCGGCTGGCTGGTGGCCGGCATGGGCCTGCTGCTGATCGTCCCGTACCGACCGAACCGATACGTCGTGCCGATGCTGCCGGCCCTGGCACTGCTCGCTGCGGTCGGTGTCGAGCATCTCCTGCAGGCGGTCGCGAGCCTGCGTGGAGGACGCGCCGTCGCGGTCATCGCGCTGTCGGCCGGCCTGGCGCTGCCCGGCGCATCGGCCTATGCGGGCTGGGCCGCCACGCAGACCCATCGCCTGACGGAGGCGCAGGCGCTGGTCGAGCAGCACGTCGGGCCTGGTGAGGCTGTCCAGGGTGAGCTCGCGCCGCTCTTCGCGCTTCGCGTTCCGGTAATCACCTACATCTCACGACCAGCGGACGGCATCAATCCGGGCAACCTGTACGCCAGTGGCCACGTCCGCTGGCTCGTGCAGCGACCGCATTCGGCGCCGGCGTGGTGGCCGCAGGAGCGGCCGGCGTGGCGCGCACAGGAGACCGCGGGATGCGTCGACTGGGGCGGATTCGAGCGCTGCCTCGTCCACATTCCGGACCGCTGAGGCGCGGCGGCGCGGGCTGCGCGAGGGAACGGTCAGCCGGCCAGCAGGCGCTCGACGACCTCCAGGTAGCGCGCACGCTGACCGGGCCAGGCGTACGGCGCGGACTGACGCTGCGCCTCGCGGCCGCGCTCGGTCGTGCCGGCAGGGTCGGCGATGTCGGCCCGAATCGCGGCCGCCAGGGCGGCCGGGTCGGCACCCGGCACGTAGCGGATGGCACGTTCATCGAGATGCGCGCGGAACGTGGCGAGATCGGTGGCGATGATCGGGACGCCCATGGCGGCGTACTCGAGCAGCTTCGTCGAGAGCGAGTACTCGGCGTACGGCTCCGGGCGGGTCGGCACCAGGCCGATGTCGGAGTCGGCCAGCAGCCGCGGCAGGTCGTCGAGGGGCACGCGGCCGTGGAGCGTCACGCGCTCGCCGACACCGCTGCGCGAGACCGCCTCCTCGATGTGGGACCGGTACGGACCGTCGCCGTACACATCGAGCCGCACCGGCACGTCGCCGAGCAGCGCGACGGCCTCCACGGCGAACTCGAGCCCGTAGACGCGCTGCAGGTTGCTGTGGTGCACGAGGCGCAGCTCCCCGTCCTCCATGAATGGCCGCCTCGGGTAGCGCGACGGATCGAAGATCTGCTCGTCGGGGCTGTTCATGACCACCGTGATGCGCTCCGGCTTCACGCCGCGTTGCAGCGATAGCGCGCGCA
>DASURX010000230.1:0-2704 GCA_036375355.1 Candidatus Limnocylindria bacterium | reverse complement strand
CGCCGCAGCACGTCCAGCTCCGGGTCCGGGCGATCCGGCCGCTGCACCAGCCCGGCGATGGCAGCCCGCTCCAGCTCGGTCAGGTGCTCGCAGGCGAGGTAGCCGACCAGGTCGGTGGCGCTGTAGACCGGGCGGCCGTCGATCAGCTGCACGCGGCACCCACGCTTCCCCTCATGCGCGCAAGCCTACGGGACCGATGTGACAGCTCGCCGGTCGCAATGACGAGCTTCGTCAGGCCGATGGCGTGGCCGTTGTCTCGGGAAGTTGCCGCACGAAGGTCAGCGCCCAGGAGCAGTCCGAGGTGACCGTCACGAACAGGTCTCCGCGCAGCTCGGGGTGCGATGCGAAGTACTGGGAGAACAGCTCACCGGGAGCTGGCGCGGTGCCGAGCGTGGCGCGGATGGCGGGCACTAGCGCGCCCGACCCGGGGCGCAGGTCGACCGCGAACGAGCAGCCGCCGGCGTCCAGCGGGGCGATGAACCAGCGCAGGCTGACGTCAGGGTCTGTGAGCGGCACCGGGCCGTACTCACCATCGGCGTCGTTGGCGAACCCGGCGAGGTAGGGGTTCGGCCCGGGGTCGAAGGAGGCGTTGATCAGGAAGGGATCCGGCTCGAATCCGGCCGCCACCCAGCCCTCACCGAAGGCGGGATCCGCGTCGTCCGCGTCGCGCACCAGGTACCAGCCGAGCCCGTCGACGATCACCGGCCCCAGCCCGACCAGCAGGTCCGCGTCGACGCCGAGGCTCGTGATGACGCGGGCATCCATGCCCGGCCGGGAGCGCACCCGAAGCCCCGGCGCGTTGGTGGCGACCTGGGAGCCGGCGCTGAACGACGGCACGTCGTTGGGTCCCGGCGTCGGTTCGGAGGTCGGGCTGGTCGCGGGGGAGGGCGTGGTCGCGGGCGTTGGGGTGGGGGTCGGAGCCTCGCTCGATGGAGCGGAGGTCGGCTGCGCGAGGGTGCAGGCGGCAAGCAGGGGGACGACCCCCAGCAGGCGAGCGGCTCGGCGCATCGACATCGGTGTCCCCCTGACGTGGCAGCGCACCCAAGTATGCCATCGCGTGCGGCGGCAGCCGCCACGACATCGGTCCAGGATCGGTTCCGAGTAGGATGAGGGCATGACCACCAGGATCACCAAGAGCGACGCCGAGTGGCGGTCCGAGCTCAGCCCGGAGCAGTACCACGTGCTGCGCGAGAAGGGCACCGAGCGGGCGTTCACCGGCGCCTACTGGGACGAGCACACCCCCGGCGTGTACCGCTGCGCTGGCTGCGGGGCCGAGCTGTTCCGGTCGGAGACCAAGTACGACTCGCGCAGCGGCTGGCCCTCGTTCTACCAGCCCGCAGAGCAAGCGGCGGTGGAGACCGAGACGGATCGGTCCTTCTTCATGACGCGCACCGAGGTCAACTGCGCGTCGTGCGGCGGGCACCTCGGCCACGTATTCGACGACGGGCCAGATCCCACCGGCCTGCGCTACTGCATCAACTCGGCAGCCCTCAAGCTCGACCCGTCGGCGCGCTAGCCGGTTCACCCTCACCCCAGGTTCGCGACAGGCTGCTGTCGCGAGGGCCCACCAGACTGGTCATCGACGCAAGAGCGGGGGACCGATGTGACCAGACGCATCCTCTCAGTGGACGGTGGCGGCGTGCGGGGCGTGATCCCGGCGTCGGCGCTGGCCGCCCTCGAGGCGGCCGTGCCGGGCCAGGTTCGCGACCACTTCGACTTCGTGGCCGGCACCTCGACCGGCGCGCTGATCGCGGGTGCCGCGGCGGCCGGGATCCCGGCGAGCACCATCGTGGAGCTGTACCTCGACCGCGCGCCGCGCCTCTTCCGGCGCGTCCCGCTGCTCTCCACGCTGCAGCGCGTCGTGGCCGGCCACGTGTACGACGTTGCCGAGCTGGACCGCCTGATCCAGCGCGAGCTCGGTCCGGAAGCGGCCGCGTGGCGCCTGGACGACGTCCCGGTCGACATCCTGCTGACCGCGAAGGGACTGACCGATGGCCACCAGTGGTACTTCGTCAAGGACCGGCCCGGACGCAACGCGGCTCGCACCGGGTCGCTGCACCTGCACGACTGCCTGACCGCATCGGCGGCGGCTCCCACCTACTTCGCGCCGTGGACCATCCCCGGCCTGGAGGAGCATGGGCCGATGGTCGACGGCGGCACCGGGGTTGCGGGCAACCCCGTCTACCAGGCGGCGGTCGAGGCCTTCACCTTCTGCGACGGCTACGACCCGGCCGATACGATCATCGTGTCGCTGGGGACCGGCCAGTTCCTGGAGCGGCGGCGTCCGACGTGGCTGTACAGCTGGCTGGGCTGGCTGCTTGCCGAGCTGCTGCGCTCGCCGGGTGAGCAGCAGACGGAGCTGGTCGACCGCCACTTCGGCTCGACGATCTTCTACCGCATCGACGTGCGCCTGCCGCGCGACTACCCGCTGGACGATGCCGGCCGCATCGATGAGCTGCACGCGATCGGGGAGCGGCTGGCCGCGACGATCGACTGGCCCGCCATCCTCGACGGTCGGGACACGAGCTGGCTGGTGACGCGCTTCCGGCGACGTGCGGAGGGATACGCCCGCAGCGTGTAGCGGCTTCCGCACTCGGCGTTGGGCCCGAAGTGGCTATCCTGCGGGCCGATGACGATCCCTGTGCCGCGGTCGTCTGGGCTGTGGGGGCGCGTGGTGGCGTGCCTGGCTGCCGCCGTCCTGGCC
>DASURX010000229.1:0-12649 GCA_036375355.1 Candidatus Limnocylindria bacterium | reverse complement strand
GGGCCGAGCTCCAGCAGCTGCCGGTTGGCCTCGACTGCTTCCTCCCAGTCGCCGCGCGTGGCGTGCGTGATGGCAACGTCAGCCAGCTGGCGTCGCTGGCGGATGGTGTCGGTGTCGCCGAGCGTCATGGTTGGCGATCGTCTCCCCGCACGATGCGGATGGTCGGGTGCATCGAAAGCCCCGACGGTCGGTAGGCCGCCGAGGGCGCCTTGTTGTAGCACCGGGCGATGGGGGTGTCAACGCGACGGCGGCTGCGCGTCAGCGCCCGTGCAGAAGCAGTGCCACGACCACCCCAACTGCGGCCAGCAGCCCGAACTCGATGACCACCGCGCGGCCGGACGCGCCCTCGTCGAGGGCCTCGGCGGCGCCGCTCCAGGCATGGAACGCGAGTGCCACCAGGGCGGCGCCGACCACGCCGGGGAGGCCCAGCAGCACGACGGCGGTCGCGACCTGCCCGACGGCCAGCAGGTGCAGGGCAGCCTGCCCCACCGCCTCGGCACCGCTCCGGCCGCGCGCCTCGGCCGAGCGCAGCGCGGGGATCGCGCTGGCCAGGCCGATGAGGATCACGCCCGGCGGCCAGCTCCACGGCGGGACCACGGCGCCGATCCCGGCTGCGGCCGCGAACACCACCGCGACCAGGACGAGGTCGAGGGCAAGGCCACGGGACGTCTCGCGGGCGGCGCGCAGCTCCGCCCACAGAACCAGCCAGAGCAGGGCCGCCGCCGCGGGCAGGAGCAGCAGCCCGGTGGCACCGACCACCACGCGGCCGACGAGCGTGACCGCCACCCCGGCGGCGGCCAGCGTCGCGTAGCGGGCGAAACCGAGGCCCGGCTGCGCCGCGCCGAGGATCGCGACCGCTCCCAGGCCGCCGATGGCGAGCTGAGCGCCGAGCGCAACCGACAGCCAGAACGGCTCGGCGACCCAGCCCCAGGCCGCGATGCCGGCCTGCACCAGGGCCAGGATCACGGCCTCCGGGCGCTCCAGTCGCGACAGGATCGGCATGGAGGCCTGCCGGTGGCGGAGGCGCTCGATCACCGCACCGCCTCCAGCAGCGCGTCGAGGTCGCATGTCGAGAGCAGGTTCCCCGGCTCGACCCACGCGCGCCGCGCCATGTCGACCGCGTAGCGAAGCTGGTCGAGCTCCTCGGTCCGGTGGGCGTCGCTGGCCACCGTGAGCCGCACTCCTGCGGCGACAGCCGCCCGCGCCAGCTCCTCGTCCAGGTCGAGCCTCGGGCTGCCGTTCATCTCCAGGCTCGTCCCGGTGCGGGCCGCCGCCGCGAAGACCCGCGGCCAGTCGAGCAGGATCGGGTCGCGGCGGTTGACGATGCGCCCGGTGGGGTGCGCGATCACGTCCACGTGCGGGTTCTCGATGGCCGCCAGCGTGCGGCGCGTCAGCTGCTCCACTGACTGCCCGCGAGCGGTATGGACCGATGCCACCACCAGGTCGAATTCGCGCAGCATCTCGTCGGGGTAGTCCAGGCTGGCATCGGCGCGGATCTCCATCTCGGTGCCGTGCAGGATGCGGAAGGGCGCCAGCTCGCGGTTGAGGCGGTCGATCTCCACCCGTTGCTCGGCGACGCGCTCGGGGACGAGGCCGCGCGTGATCCCCAGCGAGGGCGAGTGGTCGGTGAGCACCATCCAGCGGTGGCCCAGCTCCCGCGCAGCGCGGGCCATCACCTCGATGGTGTCCACGCCATCGGTCCAGTCCGAATGCACGTGCGTGTCGCCACGGATCGCCTCCATCGCCACCAGGCGTGGGAGGGTCCCGTCGCGCGCCGCGGCGATCTCGCCGGTATCCTCGCGCAGCTCGGGCGGCATCCAGGCCAGGCCGAGGCGCTCGTACACGGCCTCCTCGCTCGCCTCGAGCAGCAGCTCGCCGGTTTCGACCACCTTGAAGCCCTTCTCCGAGAGCGAGAGGCCGGCGTCCAGCGCGATGCCGCGCAGCGCCACGTTGTGGTCGCGGCTGCCGGTGAAGTGGACCAGGTGCGTGCCCCACGCCTCGGGCGGGCAGACCATCAGGTCGACCTGCGGTCCCTCGGCGAGGACGATGCTCGACTTGTCGGTGCCCGCGGACAGGATGCGCTCGACCTCCGGCATGGCGTCGAGCGCGGCGATGAGCGCCGCCGGATCGTGGGTCGCAGCCAGCATGTCCAGGTCGCCGATCGTCGCCCGCCGGCGTCGCAGTGAGCCGGCCGGCTCGAGGCGCACCACGCCGGGAACCTGCCGCAGGCGCTCCAGCAGGCCCGCGATCAGCGCATCGGCCTCGTGCAGCAGCATGCGGCTGCTCACCCGCTCCAGGCGTTCGATGCCCGCCAGCACGTTCTCCTCGGTGCGCTTCGAGAGCCCCTTCACGCCGCGCAGCTGGCCGTCGGCCGCTGCCGCACGCAGCGCCTCGACCGAGTCGATCCCGAGCTCGTCATGGAGCAGCTTCACGGTGCGCGGTCCGACGCCGGGCACGCGCAGCATGTCCAGCAGCCCCGACGGCACCTGGGCCAGCAGGCGTCGGTGGTATTCCAGCTCGCCGGTCTCGGCCAGCTCGGCCAGCTTGGCGGAGAGCGCGGGGCCGGCGCCAGTGATGCGCGGCGGCGTCCCCGCCCGGTACAGCGCTGCGACGTCCTGCGGGTACCGTTCCACGGCATCCGCCACGCGGCGGTAGGCGACCGACTTGTAGACCACCTCGCCCAGGATCTCGAGCATGTCGCCGATCTCGCGGAACACGCGTGCCAGCTCGGCGTTGCTGATCACCCCCTCGGCCGATCGCGAGGCGGGTCGTGGTCGCGGCATTCGGTCAATTCTACGGATAGCAGAAGGCCCGCCCCGGACGGGCGGGCCTTCACGGCTCTGGTACTGGTCGCGGTCTGCCCGGCGTTAGCCGCGCGATCCGCGGATCGCGCGCCGCAGCCGATCCGCGATGCCGCGGTTCCGGCGATGGCGGATGACCTGCGTCGAGCGCTGGCGCCGCATCGCCTCGCCCAGCAGCTCTTCCTGCCGGAGCGCGGCGAGCAGACCGAGGTAGGTTCCCTCTCGGCTCATCTCGTCACTCCTTGTCTCGTCCCTCAACGACGGCTGTCGGCGCCCCAGCGGATTGCCGCCAGGTCGAAGGCCGTAACGGCCGCCACGATGATCAGCAGCTCCAGCACGGCGCTCCTCCTTCCGTCGTAACTCGTTTCAGTGGTCTTACTGGTTACACGCAGTCTACAGGGGTGCAGGTAACTTGTCAAGAGGGTTATACTGGTTACCTCATGGCACAGACCCACGCGACGACGCACGCGACGACCCCTGAGCCCGACCAGCCCGAGGAGCTGTTCGAGGCCTTCATCAACACGCTCGAGTTCAGCCGCGGTCGGCCGCAGGATCGGCTGCCCGACACCGACGCGCTCCTCGGTTGGCTGCACGCCAACGGGCTCATCAGCGATCGCGGCCGGGCCGCGGAGGCGGGTCGCCTGCGCCGCGACCAGGCGGAGGCGGAACGACGGCTCCAGCGCTTCCGGCGGCTGCGCGACGTGCTGCGCTCGCTGGTGGCCGACATCGTCGAGGACGGGCAGCCACGGCCGGTGCACGTCGGTGAGCTGAACCACATCCTGCGCCACGGGCTGCACTACCACCAGCTGCGTCACGATCCGGGAGGCTCCCGCTACACCATGGCCCAGGTCGGCGATCGGCTGGACCAGGCGCGCGCCGCCATCGCGAACTCGTTCGCCCACTACCTGGCCGATGGCGCAGCCGATCGCCTGCGGATCTGCGACAACGATCGCTGCCGCTACGTCTTCGTCGACCATTCCCCCACGGGACGCCGGCGCTGGTGCGACATGCGAACCTGCGGCAACCAGGCCAAGGTGGCTCGCCACCGCGCCCGGCGCCGATCGGCCGCACAGGAGCCGGTCGGGGTTCCCGACGCCGAGGGATCGGTCTAGAATTCGCGCTGCTCATACGATGGAACCCGCAGCAAGGCGTACGCGATCCCCGTGGACGCAGGCTCCAGTAGTCGACGCGCGCGCCCCTGGCTGACGGGACCGATGCTCCCCGCCTGACATCCCCGGCCGCCACCGGCGCGCGTCACGCCCCATTCGACGCGAGCAGGAGGTGGTCGAGCATGCTCTTCCTGAGCCGCTTCGTCGGTCGCCCCGTGCGCGACCGCCACGGCGAGGCCTTCGGCAGGGTCCGCGACCTGATCGTGGCCCTCGGCGAGCGCTATCCGCCGGTCACCGGGCTGGTGGTGCGCGTGACCGGCGGGCGCGAGATCTTCGTGCCGTGGGCCGACGTCGAGCATGCCGGCCCGGACGGTGTCCGCCTGCGCGCCAGCAGCATCGACATCGCCAGCTTCCGGCAGCGCCGCAACGAGATCCGGCTGCTGCTGGACCTGCAGGACAAGCAGATCGTCGACGTCGAGGGTCGCAAGATCGTCCGCGTCAACGACATCCAGCTCGCGCCGGTACGCGGCCGGCTGCGGCTGGTGGCGGTCGACGTCGGGCTGTCCGGCATCCTGCGCCGCCTGGGGCTGTCCGGGCCCGGCGAGCGGCTTTCGCGTGCGCTCGGCCTCGAGCCGGAGCGCTACATCGAGTGGGAGGACGTCGACCCGGTTGAGTCGAGCGTCTCGTCGCTGAAGCTGCGCGTGCCGCACAAGGCGCTGTCGACCCTGCACCCCGCCGACGTGGCGCACATCGTGGAGCAGCTCGCGCCGCGCGATCGGGCCGGCATCATGGCCGCCCTGGAGGAGGGGCGCGCCGCCGACGTGCTGGAGGAGCTCTCCCCCAGCGACCAGGTGGACGTCCTTGAGGATCTCCCGCCCGAGCGCGCCGCGGACATCCTGGAGGAGATGGGCCCCGACGAGGCGGCCGATCTCATCGCCGACCTGCCCCAGGAGCGGCAGCAGGAGCTGCTGGGCCTGATGGAGCCCGAGGAGGCCGAGGACGTGCGCGAGCTGCTGGCCTACCCCGAGGAGACCGCCGGCGGCCTGATGACCACCGACTTCATCACCGTCTCGGCCGATGACACCGCCGGCCAGGTGATCGAGCGGCTTCGCGAGCTCAAGCCCGATGCGGACCACGTCTACTACCTGTACGTGACCGGCGACGACGATCGCCTGCTGGGCACGATCACCCTGCGCGGGCTGATCGTCGCCGATCCCGACACGCCGATCCGCGCCTTCACCCGACCCGATCCGATCTCGGTCGCCGTCGACGCCGATGCCGAGGAGGTGGCGCACGCCATCGCGCGCTACAACCTGCTGGCCCTTCCGGTCCTGGACGAGGAGGGACGGATGCAGGGCATCGTCACCGTCGACGACGCGTTCGAGCGCGCCATGGGCAGCGCGTGGCGCAAGCGCCTGCCCGAGCTGTTCGAGCCGGCGGAGGAGCGGTGAACCGGGTCGCCCTGGTTCGCCCGGTGCGACGCGCCCGGCAGTCGCTGGGCAGGCTGCTGCCCGATTTCCGGCTGCACCGCACCGGCGTGCTCGCCTTCCTGGGCGTGCTCGGTCCCGGGATCATCGCCGGCCTGGCGGGCAACGATGCCGGCGGGATCGCCACCTACAGCGTGCTCGGGGCCGAGACCGGGCTGACGCTGCTGTGGGTCCTGCCGATCACGACCGTGATGCTGGCGGTGGTGCTGGAGATGTCGGCCCGCATGGGCGCCATCTCCGGGCAGGGGCTGGGCGACCTGATCCGAGACGCGTTCGGCATCCGCTGGACGGCGGTGGCGATGCTGGTCGTGCTGGCCGCCAACGGCATGAACATCGTCGCCGAGTTCGCCGGGGCGGGCGCGGCGCTCGAGCTCCTCGGCGTCCCGCGCTTCGTCACCGTCCCGGTCGTCGCGGCGGCGATCTGGGCGCTCGTCGTGTTCGCCAGCTATCGCGTGGTCGAGCGCGTCTTCCTGTCGGTCGCCGTGGTGTTCGTCGCGTACGTGGTCAGCGCCTTCGTCGTGGGGCCCGACTGGTCATCGGTCCTGCAGCACCTGGTGGTGCCGTCCCTGCCGTCGGAGCCGGGCGGCCTGGCGCTGATGGTCACCGTCGTGGGAACGACCGTCACGCCGTACATGTTCTTCTACCTGCAGTCCTCGGTCGCCGACAAGGGCCTGGGACCCGAGCAGCTGCGCATGGAGCAGGCCGATGCCATCCTGGGCGCGACCTGGACCAACGCCATCGCGCTGTTCATCGTGGTGGCCACCGCGTCGACCATCTTTGGCAGCGGGATCGCGATCCACAGCGCCGAGGATGCGGCGCTGGCGCTGCGCCCGGTGGCCGGCGACTTCGCCGGGGCGCTGTTCGCCTTCGGGCTGTTCGGCGCGTCGGTGCTGGCCGCCACGGTCATGCCGCTGACGACCAGCTACGCAGTCTGCGAGTCCTTCGGGTGGGAGTCCGGCGTCAGCCGCCGCTTCGGGGAGGCGCCGGTCTTCATGGGCCTCTTCACCGCGCTGGTGGCCCTCGGCGCGCTGGTGGTGCTGGTCCCCGGGCTGCCCCTCATCGGCCTGATCCTGGCGAGCCAGTTCCTCAACGGGCTGCTGCTGCCGGTGATCCTGGTCTTCATGCTGCGCCTGGTGAACAACCGCCGGATCATGGGCGAGCACGTGAACCCGCGCTGGCTCAACATCGTGGCCTGGTGCCTCACCGGCCTGATCGTGCTGCTCAGCGCGGCCGCGCTGCTGGCAGCGCTGCTCGGCACCGGCTGAGCCGCGTCGCGCCGCGGCCTCAGGCGCCGATGGGGTGCCAGACCGTCTTGGTCTCGACGAACTCGGCGATCAGGTAGGGCGACTGCGCCAGGGGCGAGAGCCAGTCGATGGCGGCCTCACCACCGGTGGGTGGCCGCACGACGCGCTTGACATTCTCGGTGGCCAGGGACTCGATCGCCTCGGCCTGCGCCGGGTCGAGACCGAATGCGTCCAGCGCGTTCACGTCCATGTGGCCCGCCAGGTGCGTGACCAGCTCGCGGCGCAGGCCGGTGACCAGGTTCACGACGCCGCCCGGCACATCGGAGGTGGCGAGCACCTCGGTCAGGGTGACCGCCGGGAGCGGGCGCGCCTCGCTGGCCAGCACCACCGCGCAGTTGCCAGAGACAATGGCGGGCGCCAGGCGGCTCACCAGCCCGAGCAGGCTCGAGGATTCGGGAGCGACGACGCCGACCACGCCGGTCGGCTCCGGGACGCTGAAGTTGAAGTAGCTTCCCGCGACCTGGTTCACCGTGCCCATCACCTGGCTGAACTTGTCCGCCCAGCCGGCGTACCACACCCAGCGGTCGATGGCGGCGTCGACCAGGCGCGTGGCACGGCGACGACCCACTCCCTCGGCCGCGACGACCTCGCCGATGAACTGCTCGCGACGGCCCTCCATCAGCTCGGCGATGCGATACAGGATCTGGCTGCGGTTGTACGCCGTTCGTCCCGCCCAGCCGGGGAAAGCCTTGCGCGCGGCCCGCACTGCATCGCGGATGTCCTTGCGCGTGCCGCGGCAGGCGTTGGCCAGGAGGCGGCCGCGGGCATCGTGGATCTCGTAGGCGCGGCCCGACTCGGTGCGCGGGAACTCGCCGCCGATGTAGAGCTTGTAGGTCTTGAGGACGGGCAGGCGTTCCCCACCGGTGCCGTTTCCGCCGGCGGCCACCAGCGGGGCGGCGGGCCGCGCGTCCAGGACCGATGCCCGGCGCACCGGCCGCCTGGCCGCGGTTACCCGAGGGGCGGCGCGTTGGCCCGGCATCAGCGCGCGTCCCCGGTGGGCGACAGGTCGAGGTAGGCGGCCAGGCCGTGGATGCCGCCCTCGCGCCCATAGCCGGATTCCTTGTAGCCGCCGAAGGGCGAGGCCGGGTCGAAGCGGTTGAAGGTGTTGGCCCACACCACCCCCGCGCGCATGGCGCTCACCATCTTGAAGATGCGGCTGCCCTTCTCGGTCCACACCCCGGCGGACAGGCCGTAGGGCGTGTTGTTCGCCTTCTCGATCGCCTCCTCGGGCGTCCGGAAGGTGAGCACCGACAGCACGGGCCCGAAGATCTCCTCCTGCGCGATCCGATGCGACTGGCTGACGCCGGTGAACAGCGTGGGGCGGAAGAAGAAGCCGCGATCGGGAAGCTGGCAGTCGGGCTGGAAGATCTCCGCACCCTCGGCGATGCCGCTCTCCACCAGCTCGGCGATCTTCGCGAGCTGTCCGGCCGAGTTGATGGCCCCGACATCGGTGTTCTTGTCGAGCGGGTCGCCCACGCGCAGCGTGGACAATCGGTCCTTGAGCTTGTCCAGCAGCGGCTCGTAGACGCTCTCCTGCACGAACAGGCGCGACCCGGCGCAGCAGACCTCGCCCTGGTTGAAGTAGATGCCGTTGATGATGCCCTCGATGGCCTGGTCCAACGGCGCGTCCTCGAAGACGATGTTGGCGGCCTTGCCGCCGAGCTCGAGGGTCAGCTTCTTGCGGGTGCCGGCCACTGCCTGCGCGATCATCTTGCCCACTGCCGTCGAGCCGGTGAAGGCCACCTTGTTCACGTCGGGGTGGCGGACCAGCTCCATGCCGATCTCGCCCGGCCCGGTGATGATGTTCACGACGCCCGGCGGCAGCCCGGCCTGCAGGACGACGTCGGCGAACAGGTATGCCGTCAGCGGCGTGGTGGAGGCCGGCTTGAGCACGACCGTGTTGCCCGCCGCCAGCGCGGGCGCGATCTTCCAGGCCAGCATCAGCAGCGGGAAGTTCCAGGGGATGATCTGGGCGGCCACGCCCAGCGAGCGTGGCTGCCGATTGGGGAAGGCGTAGTCGAGCTTGTCGGCCCAGCCCGCGTAGTAGAAGAAGTGGGCGGCGGCGAGCGGCACGTCGACGTCGCGCGACTCCTTGATCGGCTTGCCCGAGTTCATGGTCTCGACCACCGCGAACTCGCGTGAGCGCTCCTGCAGGATCCGTGCGATGCGATACAGGTACTTGGCGCGCTCGCTGCCGGGGAGGCGTGACCACGTCGTGCTGTGCGCGCGGCGGGCAGCGGCGACTGCCCGGTTCACGTCGGCCTTGGACGCGTGGGCGACGCGGGCCAGCGGCTCCTCGGTGGCCGGATTGATCACCCCGAAGGTCCGGCGTGGCTTGCTCGGAGCGAAGGCGTTGTCGATGAAGAGCCCGTACTCGGGACGGATGGTGACGTGGTCGGTGGATTCGGGCGCCGGCGCGTACTCCCAGGGCACCCGGCCCCGGGCGGCCAGGCCCCACGAGGCTGGTGCCGGTCGCGTCTCGGGCTTCTTGGTGAGGGTCATACCTCGTCGATTATCGCACCGCCGCCCGGATCGGCCCCTAGACTGCGGACATGTCCGATCCGGAATCGGTGGTGCGCGCGTGGGTCGACGAGGTCTGGAACGCCGGCCGGCTGGAGCGCGTCGCCGACTTCCACCCGCCCGAGTTCCTGAATGAGGGAGATCCCTCCACCCCGGCCGATGCCGCGGCCTGGCATCGTCGCAATCGCGAGACGTTTCCGGACGTGGCCTACACCATCGACGAGCTGGTGGTTGCCGGCGACCGCGTCACACTGCGCTGGACGGCGCGGGGCACCCAGGCGGGCATGCTCTGGGACCTCGTCGCGCCCACCGGGCGCAGGGTCGCCTGGCGCGGCATGCACCTGCTCACCGTGCGCGGCGCGCGGATCGTCGAGGTCTGGGCGGTCGCCGACCTTCTCGCCATGCTGCGCGGTCTGGGCTTGGGCCTGGAGCTGCCTGCGTGACCGATGTTGCTCGGCTGCTGCAGCACGTGCTCCACTTCCGGGTGCGCAGCTACGAGCTCGACGAGAACGGCCACGTCAACAACGCGGTCTACCTGCAGTGGGC
Source organism: Candidatus Limnocylindria bacterium (assembly GCA_036375355.1). Taxonomy (GTDB): domain Bacteria; phylum Chloroflexota; class Limnocylindria; order QHBO01; family QHBO01; genus DASURX01. The sequence goes on along the minus strand of DASURX010000229.1, from coordinate 2,882 downwards.
CGAGAACCTGGCCGCCGAGCACGCCGAGTCCGCCGGCTTCGGCCGTGCCTGGAGCCTTGAGCGCGGCGGGGCGTGGGTGGTGCGGCGGCACGAGATCACCTACCACCAGCCGGCGGTGCGCGGCGACGAGATCGAGGGCACGGTCCGCGTCCTCGCCCTGGGCGGCGTGCGCGGCACGCGGCACACGACCTTCGTCCGCCTGAGGGATGGCGTCCTGCTGGCCGAGGTGCGCAGCGAGTGGGTCTGGGTCCGGACCCGCGACGGTCGGCCGGCGCGCGTGCCCGCCGAGCTGGCGGACCGATATCGCGGTCTCTTCTCTGGGGGTGCACCGGGCTAGCGAAGCGCTCCCTCCAGCGCCAGCAGCCGGCGCTTGCGCTCCAGGCCGCCGGTGTAGCCTCCCAGCCCGCCACCGGCATGCACGACCCGATGGCACGGCACCACGATGGGGATCGGGTTCGACCCGAGCGCGTTGCCGGCGGCGCGCGCCGCGCGGGGCGACCCCGCAGCCGCCGCAACATCCCGGTAGGTCGTGACGCTGCCGAACGGCACGCGCGCCGTGGCTCGCAGCACGCCGACCGCGAAGCCGCGCACCAGCGACCAGTCGACCGGGGTCGCGAACGAGCGCCGCTCGCCGGCGAAGTAGCCCTCCAGCTCGCGGCGCACAGCGTCGGTGCGTTCGGGGGCGCGCAGCACGCGCGGGCTGATCCGCTCGGACAGCTCGGCCAGCACCGCGTCCGGCGTTTCGTCGGCGTAGGCCAGGCGCACCAGGCCGCGCGGCGTGACCGCCACCAGCAGCTCGCCGAGCGGCGAGTCCAGGCTGGCGACCGCCACGTCCAGCAGCCCCTCATGCTCGGCGCGCGCACGGAGCGCGGCCTGCAGCCGGTCCTGGTCCAGCCGGTCCGTGCCGTGCTCGCCGGGCGCCGCGGGCCCGCCGCTGAGGCGTCGTTCCAGCTCGTTCATCGGTCCATCTCCTTGCGCAGCCGGCGCAGGCCGGCGCTCACGTTCTGGCGTGCCGCCTCCTCGCTCGTTCCCATTCGTTCGCCGATGGCCCGGTAGTCCAGGTCCATCACGAACCGGTGCACCACTGCCGCGCGCTGCTTGGCGGGCAGCGTCCGCACCGCGGCCCACAGCCCGTCGTCACCCGGCTCATGCGCCTGGACGCTCGGCTCGGCCGCCGGGACGAGGCCGTCCAGCGGCCTGTCGATCGGACGACGCCTCCGCGTCCGCAACGCGTCCAGCGCCTTGCGCTGGGCGATGGTGTAGAGCCACGCCCGCAGGTTGTCGCCGTCACGCAGACGCGGATAGGCGCGCAGCGCCGCGATGAAGGTCTCCTGCAGGCAGTCCTCGGCGTGATCGAAGCCCAGGTAGCCGACCAGGAACCGATGCAGCTCCACGGCGTGCGCGTCCACCAGCGCCTGGAACGGAGGCAGATGCACGCCCATGGAACGCGCCGCGACCGCCCGGCGTGAGATCACGTCGCCGCGCGGCGCACGAAGTCGTCGTAGACCGATGGATCGTCTCGCACGATGGTCGGGATCCAGGCCCCGTCATCCTCCGCCCACGACGTCTCGACCCCTGGATTCTCGGCGTTCGTGCCGTCGGGCAGGAAGAGGTGCGGCGAGCCAGCCACGGCATCGGTCTTGGCGACCTCCCATTGCTCGAACAGCGCGCGCCGTGCCGTGCCCGCGTCCAGCGCCGCTGCCAGGCGGTCCAGGTCCAGGCCGTCGGTCTGCGAGGCGACCTCCAGGATCACGTGGCGCAGGCTGACGCATCGGCTCTCGGCCCAGAACGCGCGGCGCAGGCCGCGATCCAGTGCCTCCGACGCTGCCAGGCCCTGCTCCTTTGCCGCCTGCACGGCCTCCATGGCGGGGAGCATGGTCACCGGCCAGGCCCAGTCGGGCGCGGACCAGGGCTGCCAGCCGGCCCGGGGTGCCAGCGAGGAGCAGGCCGGGATCTCCGGTTCAAGCTCGTTGCGCGGGGTCGGCTGCGAGTTGAACAGCTCGAGCGGGAAGACGCGGTGGTCAAACCGGACCCGCTCCTCGAGGCCCAGCCGCCGGCGAGCATCCCACAGCCGCCAGACCGCGGCATGCGCCCACGGGCAGCCGATGTCCGACCAGACCTGGATGGTCCCGGGCGCGGCGGCGATCACGCCTCTAGTCGAGCGTGAAGTAATCGCCGCCGGAGTAGCGGCCGCTGCGCTCCTTGCGGATCTGCATGAGCACGTCGTTGAGCAGGCTGCTGGCACCGAAGCGGAAGCGGTCGGGCGTCATCCAGTCCGCGCCGAGGGTCTCGTACAGCGTGGTGAGGTAGGCGATCGCATCCTTGCTGGTCCGAATGCCCCCGGCCGGCTTCATGCCGACCGCGCGGCCGGTCTGGTGGTAGAAGTCGCGGATCGCCTCGAGCATCACCAGCGTGACCGGCAGCTCAGCGGAGGGGTTGACCTTGCCGGTGCTGGTCTTGATGAAGTCGGCGCCGGCCGCCATGGCCAGCACCGAGGCACGGCGCACGTTGTCGTACGTCTCCAGCTCCCCGGTCTCCAGGATGACCTTGAGGTGGTGCTCCCCGCAGGCCTCCTTGACGGCAACGATCTCGTCGTACACGCGGGCGTACTCACCGGCCAGGAACGCGCCACGGTCGATCACCATGTCGATCTCGTCCGCGCCGGCCTCGACCGCGGCACGGGTCTCGGCGAGCTTGATGTCGCGGAACGTCTGGCCGCTCGGGAACCCGGTCGCGACGCTGGCCACCTTCACGCCGCTCCCCCGGAGCGCCGCCTTGGCGTCGGCGACCACCGCCGGGTAGACGCAGATCGCTGCGACGTGCGGGATCGTCGGGTCGCCCGGCTTCGGGCGCATCCCCTTCACGCACAGGGCCCGGACCTT
>DASURX010000228.1:0-2490 GCA_036375355.1 Candidatus Limnocylindria bacterium | reverse complement strand
TCGAACGGCCCCGCCACTTCCCAGGCGAGGAGGCCGGCCCCGAAGGTCAGGAGGAGGAGGAGGCACGCGATGAAGGCGAGCCGCGCCAGCGGCCCCTGGAGCAGGAAGCGCTCCAGCGCGGAGGTGGCGCGGTCCCGCCAGCGGCCGATCACCCGGCGCGCCATTCCGCGGCGGTCCGCGACGCGTAGTCGTCGAAGCTCCGCGGCGGGCGGCCCAGCAGGGTCGTGAGCCGGGCCACGGCGCCGGGCGGCGCCGCCCAGCCCCGCTCCTGGAAGTAGCGGTACATGATGGCGAAGTCGTGGACCAGCCGCTCGGGCAGCATGGCGCGCGCGCCCGCGGCCCACGCCTCGAGGTCGTCCCCGGCATAGCGCACCGGCCGGCCGAGATGGCGCTGCCAGGCCGCGGCCGTCGCGTCGCCGTCCAGCACGTCGGGACCGACGAGCTCGAGCGTCTCCGCGTCGCCCACCTCGCCGAGGAGGGCGCGCACCGCGCACTCGGCGATGTCCCCGACATCCACCCGGCTGAGCCCGAGGCCTCCGATCGGCTGGGGATAGACGCCCGCGTCCACGATCGCCGGGCGGAACCAGGCGTCGTTCTGGTAGAAGTTGTTCGGCCGGATGATCACGTGGGCGAGCCCGCTGCGGCGGACGGCGTCCTCGATCGGCATCTTGCTGGCGAAGTGCGGGATGATCTCGCACCCGTCCGGCATGCCGACGGACAGGTAGACGATCCGGCGCGCCCCGGCGGCCACCGCCGCCGCCAGCCCGGCGAGGCCCTGGGCGGTCTCGTCCTCAGCCTGGAAGTTGACGAGGAACACCGCCTCCGCCCCCGCGAAGGCGGCGGGGAGCGTCCCGGGATCCTGCAGGTCACCCGGCACCGGATGAATCCCGGCGGGCAGCGACGCGGCCTTCCCCGGCGAGCGGAGCAGGGCGCGCGCGGGAATGCCGCGCGCCGACAGGAGGCGGGCCACCGCGCCGCCGATCGTGCCGGTGGCGCCGATCACGAGAATGGACATTGTGCCCTCCGGGCATCGGGTCGCGCCCGAAGTTACCGGCGGCGCGTGCGGGGGAAAAGGAGGGCCGGAACGCGACACCGGCCCGGAAGCTCGCGCTTCCGGGCCGGTGCCGATGCTGCGGGTCAAGCGGGACGGCTTACATCCGCTTGAGCTCGACGCGCCGGTTCTGCTGCCGGCCGGCGGCCGTGCGGTTGGAGGCGATCGGCTGGTCCTCGCCGTAACCCTTGGCGGTGACCTGGTTGGCGTTGACGCCGTTGGCGACGAGGAACGCCATCACCGATTCGGCCCGCGCCTGCGAGAGGCGCTGGTTGCTGGCATTCGTGCCCACGTAGTCGGTATGCCCGCCGACCTCCACCTTCACGTCGGGATTGCCGGCCAGCGACTGCGCCACCGTGAGCAGGATCGCCTTGGAGGCGTCCGTCAGGTCGGCCTTGCCGGTCGCGAAGGTCACGCCCTCGAGGATGAGGGTGGGCTTGTTGTCGCGGAACAGGATCGGGCAGCCCACCGCGTCCACCTGCGTGCCGGCGGCCGTGTTGGGGCAGCGATCCTTGTCATCCGACACGCCGTCGCCGTCCGAGTCCATCGGGCAGCCGTCGGCGTTCACCCGCACGCCGGCCGGGGTGGCCGGGCAGCGGTCGCGGTCGTCGGTGACGCCGTCGCCATCCGCGTCCTTCGGGAGCGGGCAGCCATTCGCGTCGACCTTCTCGCCCCGCGCCGTGTTCGGGCAGCGGTCCTTGTCGTCGGTGACGCCGTCGCCGTCGGAATCCAGCGGGCAGCCCTCGGCGTTGACCCGCACGCCGGCGGCGGTGTTCGGGCAGCGGTCCATGTAGTCCGCCACGCCGTCCTTGTCGCTGTCGATCGGGCAACCGGCCTCATCCACCGTCACGCCCATCGGCGTCCCGGGGCAGGTGTCGGTCTTGTCCGGCACGCCGTCCTTGTCGCTGTCCTTCGGCCGGTTGTTCAGCATCAGCGACAGGCCGGCGCGGGCGCCGTAGATGAGCGCCGACTCGTCGGCGGCGGTGAACAGCTCGTCCACGCTCGAGATGTAGTCGACCGTGCCCTCGAGCCGGATGTTCACCATGCCGCTCGGCGCCAGCCGGAGGCCGACGAGGCCCCCGAACCCGCTCTCCGAGGCGTCGGCCGCGTCGAAGCCGAACCCTTCCTTGATGTCGAAGCTGGTGCGGGTGTACCCCGCGCCGAGCATCAGGGAGGTGTAGTCGCTCAGCGGCGCGTTGTACACCAGGCGGGCGCTGATCGGCATGTAGGTGAGGTCCTGGTCGGTGGGCTGGAACGTCGTCCAGATGCCGGAGACGTCACCCTCGATGGCCAGGTTCTGCAGGACGAAGAAGCCAAGTCGGCCGCCGACCCCCCACCGATCCTTCGTCTGGTAGAGGTCGTCGAACCAGGACCCGGAGCCGAACGCGCCGATCTCGATCGCGCCAGCCCGCTGGGCCGAGACGGACGCCGGCGCCGCA
>DASURX010000227.1:0-16145 GCA_036375355.1 Candidatus Limnocylindria bacterium | reverse complement strand
CTCGACCACCGTCATCTCTGGCACGAGCTTGCCGTTCATGAGCGGGAAGTCGGCGTAGGCCAGGCCCGCGTTGTGCCCGGTCACCCACGAGCCGAGCAGCATCTGGGCGAACGTCGCTGCCGCGGTGACTCCGATGAGGCCGATCGGCAGCGCGGAGCGCCGCCCGGGCATCGGTCCATTGCTGGCCCGGTCGGCGATCAGGATGGTCATGGCCAGCACCGTGAGGGCCATGCCCAGGTGGGCCGTGACCAGCTCCCGGCGCAGCTGCTGGATCACGACCTGGCCGCCCAGCAGGGCCTGCACGATGACCAGCACGCCCGCCACCACGGCGGCGATCAGCAGCGGCCGGTCCCTGCGCCGCGCGGTGAAGACGGTGATCAGTCCCACCGCCCCGACCAGCGGCCCGACCGCCACGGCCGCGACCAGCCGGTGGCTGTGCTCGATCCAGGCGTTCAGGTCGGCGGGCGGGACCCACTCGCCGAAGCAGAGCGGCCAGTCCGGGCAGCCGAGCCCGGAGTCCGTGGCGCGCACGAGCCCGCCGACCACGATCAGAACGTAGGTGGCGATCGCGGCGGCTGTGGCCAGCTTGGCGAAACGGGTCAACGGTTCCTCCGGCGCCGGAGCGGGCGCCATGGGGTCAGGCGAGGGGCAGGTGGGCCAGCCGCATGATACCGAGCCTACCCCTGAACGTCACCCGGCCGATTCGATCCCCGGCTCAGCCGTAATAGCTCCGCCGGCGAGGTGGGAGCCCGCGGAAGAGCAAACCCGCCACCACACCAGCCGCGAAGCCGCCGATGTGGGCCATGTAGGCCACGCCGCCCGACTCGGCGGTATCGACCGTCGCGCCCAGGCCGTTGATGAGCTGGAAGGCGATCCAGATGCCGATCGCCACCAGCGCCGGCACCTGCGTCAGGAAGCGGAACAGGAAGACGGTGACCCGGTTGCGCGGGAAGAGGACGAGGTAGGCGCCGAGCACGCCGGAGATGGCACCCGAGGCGCCGAGGCTCGGGATGGTCGAGTCCGGCGAGATCATGACCTGGGCCAGGCTGCCGACCAGTCCCGCACCCAGGTAGGCGACCAGGTACAGGAGCGGGCCCGCACGGTGCTCGACGTTGTCGCCGAAGATCCACAGGAAGAGCATGTTGCCGCCCAGGTGCAGCCAGCCGGCGTGCATGAACATGCTCGACAGCAGCGTCAGCTGGATGGGGCTCGGCCCGGGAGCCTGTGGGATGCCTCCGACCACGCCGACCAGGTCGTTCCCGGTCGTGATCTCGCGCGGGACGGCGCTCCAGCCGTATGTGAAGGCAAGGTCGCCGCCGGCACCCTGGAAGAGCAGGAAGACCAGGACGTTGGCCGCGATCAGGCCGAGCGTGACGACGGCGGGCCCGGCGCCGGGCTCGTTCTGGTCGCCGATCGGAAACATGGCGGGCAGGATAGCGGAGCGCCGCGATAATGCCCGCGTGATCGAGATCCGCCCCTACTTCGGCGACATCCACACCTTCATGGACGCGGTCGAGCTCCCGTTCGGGTGGGGAGCGCGCCGCGAGGACACCGACGCCTTTGCCCCGCTCGTCGAGCTGGATCGCACCCTCGCCGCGTACGACGGCGACCGCGTGGTCGGCACTGCCGGTGCCTTCAGCATGCGCATCGGCGTTCCCGGCGGCGGTGAGTTGCCCATGGCCGGCGTGACGATGGTCGGGGTTCACCCCACTCATCGGCGTCGCGGCCTGCTGCGGCAGATGATGCGCCGCCAGCTGGACGACATCCGCGAGCGGGGGGAGCCGCTCGCCGGGCTGTGGGCCTCGGAGGGAGCCATCTACCAGCGCTTCGGGTACGGCCACGGCACCTTCACCGCTGCGTTCGAGATCGAGCGCCTGCGCGCCGCGTTCCGATCCAGCGTGCCCGCAGCCGGGGCGATGCGGCTGGTGAGCGCCGACGAGGCGGCCACGGCCTTTCCATCGGTCTTTGCGCGGATCCGGCAGATGCGCGCCGGCATCTTCGAGCGCTCCGACGCATGGTGGCGGTCCGAGTTCCTGTACGACCCCGAGCACAACCGGCGTGGCGGGTCGGCCATGAGCCTGCTCCTGCACGAGACCGATGGCGTGGCCACCGGCTACGCGCGCTACCGGCTATTCCCGGACTGGGACGAGCGTGGCCCGAAGGGCGCCCTCGAGGTGCACGAGGCGGTGGCCGTCAGCCCGGAGGCGACGGCCATGCTGTGGCGCTACCTGCTGGACGTGGACCTGGTCGCCACCATCCGCAGCCGGAACCTGCCGGTCGACCATCCCCTGCCGCTGCTGATGGCCGAGCCGCGCAGGCTCGGATGGCGCGTGGGCGACGGGATGTGGCTGCGGCTGGTCGACGTTCCGGCGGCGCTGGAGGCGCGCGGCTGGGCGTCCGACGGACGGTTCGTGCTCGATCTGGCCGACGAGTTCTGCGACTGGAACGCGGGTCGCTGGGAGGTGACGGTCGACGGCGGGCACGCCAGCGTCGCACGGACCGAGGCGGGCCCGGACCTGGCGCTCGACGCCGGCGACCTGGCTGCGCTCTACCTCGGCGCGATGACGCCCGCTCGACTGGTGCTGGCGGGGCGCGCACGCGAGATCACGCCGGGAGCGGCCTCACGCGCCGGCGCCATGCTGCGAGTCGACCTCGCGCCCTGGTGCCCCCAGATCTTCTGATCGCTCCGCCCCCTTCGGGTCATCCCGTCTCGCCGGACTGGGTGCGGATCCCGACCCAGTTGACCGCGGCGCCGGCCGCGCACAGCACCGCCGCGATCAGCATGGCCAGCCGGAAGGCGTCGGTCGACGATTCGCGGGCGGCGACGCGCTCAGCGTCGCTGACCCCGTCCCCGGGCGGATTGAGCGGCGGCAGCGCATGCCGCACCTCCGGCGACGAGGTGTCGATACCCGGCACGCGCTGCTCCAGCCCGGCGTAGAACGAGGCCGAGACGGCGATGAAGATGACCGCCGTGGCCAGCAGCGGGCCGATGCGGCTGATGGCGTTGTTGATGGCCGAGGCCAGGCCGGAGTTGCCGACCGGTACCGAGGTCATGAGCGCCGTGGTCAGCGGGGCGACCAGCATGGACAGCCCGAAGGCGAAGAGCACCACGCTGGGCAGGATGTCGACCAGGTAGCCGCTCGACGGCAACAGGGTGGCGGGGTCGGTGATGTTCGCTGCCCAGGCGGAGCTGTCCGATGGGATGCGCAGGTACCACAGCAGGCCGAGCGCCATGATGGCGGGACCCACCGACATGAAGAACCGCGGGCCCCGGCGGCCGGCCATCTGCCCGAAGGTCGTGGACAGCGCAACGAGGGCCACGCTGATGACGATGCCCGCCAGCCCGGAGGCGGTGGCGGTGTATCCCAGCACGCCCTGCACGAAGACCGCGAAGAAGTAGCTGTAGACGTACAGCGCGCCGTAGATCAGCAGGGTGGAGATGTTGGTCACCGTGAAGTTGCGGGAGCGGAACAGGGCCGGCGGCACCAGGACGTCCCTGCGGCGCGTCATCAGCGGGAGCAGCGCGATGGTGAAGGCCGCGCCAACCACCAGGCCGATGATCGCGGTCGGATCCGCCCACAGCGTGGCGTAGCCCCGAATGGCGCCGTACGCCAGGCCGCCGACGGCGAGCGCCACCGCCAGCGCGCCCAGCCAGTCGAATCGCGAGGTGGCACCCTCGTTGCGGCTCTCGCGCACCCGCGCCAGGCCGATGGCCACCCCCACCGCGACGAGCGGCACGTTCACCAGAAACGCCACCCGCCAGCCCAGGGTGTCCACCAGGAAGCCGCCAACCGGTGGCCCGAGCAGCTGCAGCCCGCTGGTCGCGGCGGCCCAGATCCCGAACGCCCGCCCCCGCTCCGCCCCCTCGAACTCGGCGTTGATGAGGGCCAGCGAGGTGGGGACCAGCAGGGCGCCGAACGCGCCCTGGCCCAGCCGCGCGACGATCAGCAGCTCCATCGTCGGCGCCAGGCCGCACGCCAGCGAGGTGGCGCCGAAGCCCGCCAGGCCGATGACGAACAGCAGCCGGCGGCCGTAGCGATCGGCCAGGGCCCCGGCCAGGATCAGCAGCGCGGCGAGGCTGAGCAGGTAGCCGTTGACGACGTAGGACTGGCCCTCGAGCACCCCGACCAGGGTCGCCGGCAGCTGCTCCCCGATCGACTTGAGGGCGACGTTGACGACCGTCGAGTCCAGGAAGACGATCCCCGACCCGAGCACGACCGCGACCAGGGTCCACGTCCGTCGGTCCACGCGGGGAGCCTAGCAGGGCCGCTCCCCGGCGCGGGCATCGGATGCCTAGGCGCGCCCCCCGCGACCGACGACGTACATCCGCGCCGCCAGCTCCTCCTCGCTCAGGACGTTGCCCGCCTCGTCGTGCAGCGGGTCCTTGACGCGGCAGTCCAGGCAGACGAAGGCGACGTCCGGATCGGCCTCGGTGATGAGCTTCACCCGACCGGCGTACAGCGGCGACCCGATGGCGACATCCTGCCCGCAGGTCTCGCAGCGCTCTTCCATCGGTCCAGCCTACGCCTTTGCGATCGGCTCGAAGCGGGCCGTGAAGTGCCGCAGCTCGGCGGGCTGCTGGGTGATGCGGTAGCCGGGCAGCTCGCCGGCGCGCTGCGCGACCCAGCGGCAGACCTCGATCACATAGTCGATGTGGGACTGGGTATAGACCCGGCGCGGGATGGCCAGGCGCACCAGCTCCATCGCCGCCGGCGTCTCGGAGCCGTCGGGGTGCATGCCGAACATCACGCTGCCGATCTCGCAGCCGCGGATGCCGCCCTCGCGGTACAGCGCCACGGCCAGCGACTGGCCCGGATACTCCAGCGGCGGGACATGTGGCAGCAGCGCGCCGGCGTCGATGTAGACCGCGTGCCCGCCGATCGGCTGCACGCAGGGAATGCCGGCCTCGACCAGCGCCTCGCCCAGGTACGCCGTGGAGCGGATCCGGTAGCGCAGGTAGTCCTCGTCGACAACCTCGCGCAGGCCCTGCGCCATCGCCTCCAGGTCGCGGCCGGCGAGGCCGCCATAGGTCGGAAAGCCCTCGGTCAGGATCTCCAGGTTGCGTGCCTGCTCGGCCCAGCGGTCGTCGTTCATGGCCAGCCAGCCGCCGATGTTGACGATGGCGTCCTTCTTGGCGCTCATCGTCATGCCATCCGCCAGCGAGGCCATCTCGCGCACGATGTCCGGGATCGTCCGCTCGGCGTAGCCGTCCTCGCGGACCTTGATGAACCAGGCGTTCTCGGCGAAGCGGCAGGCGTCCAGGAACAGCGGCAGGCCGTATCGGTCGCACACCTCGCGCACCGCGCGCAGGTTGGCCATGCTCACCGGCTGTCCCCCGCCGGAATTGTTGGTGACCGTCATCATCACCAGCGGGATGCGATCGGCGCCCTGTTCGCCGATGAAGGCCTCCAGCGCCGCGACGTCCATGTTGCCCTTGAACGGGTGGATGACCGATGGGTGCCTGCCCTCCTCGATCACCAGGTCCACCGCCTCGGCGCCGGTGTGCTCCACATTGGCCCGGGTGGTGTCGAAGTGGGTGTTGGAGGGGATCGCCTTGCCCTCGCCGCCGACGACCGTGAAGAGGATCCGTTCCGCCGCGCGCCCCTGGTGGGTGGGAATCACGTGCTTGAACGGGAACAGCTCGCGGACGCTCGCCAGGAACCGGTACCACGACGGCGAGCCGGCGTAGGACTCGTCGCCGCGCTGGATGGCGGCCCATTGCTCGGCGGACATGGCACCGGTGCCGGAATCGGTCAGGAGGTCGATCAGGACGTCGGCGGCGTGGATGTTGAACAGGTTGTAGCCCGCCTCGCGCAGGTGCTCGTCACGCTCCTCGACGCTCGTCATCCGGATCGGCTCGACGCTCTTGATCCGGTGCGGCTCGATGATCGTCTTCCATCGGTCCATCAACGGGGAGTATCGCGCTGCCGAGCGGGACGTGACGGGCGCGCATGCACGCCGTGCGTCGCGGTGGACGACGCGGTGCATCATGAGGCGCATGGACCGATGGGAGCGCCTCGGCGGACGCATCGCCGCCGCACCCGCCGTCACGACCTGGGCGCCGAACGAGATGCAGGTCTTCGCGGTCTGGGACGACGGCCAGCTGTACGACATCTACTGGGACGGCACGGCCTGGCACGACTGGCACCCGCATGGCGGAGAGCTGGTCGGGTCACCGGCGGCATGCTCCTGGGGTCCGGATCGGATCGACGTCTTCGCCCGCGGCCGCCACGGCGGCCTCTGGCACCTGCACTACCTGCCCGCCGGCTGGCAGCCGTGGGAGCGGCTCCCGGTCGAGATCGCCTCGGACCCGGCAGCCGCATCCTGGGGCCCGAACCGCCTGGACGTCTTCGCCCGCGACGCGGACGGCGCCCTGGTCCACGCCTCCTGGGACGGCAGCTCCTGGTCGTTCGCCGGGGAGTAGCGCCAGGCCGCTAGGGCAGCGGGGTCGCGTCCGGCAGCTCCATGGTGGGCTGCAGCAGGAAGATCCAGACGTCCCAGGCCGCGTGGCTGACGATCAGCGCGCCCATCGGCATGCCCAGCGCGTAGAGCGTGGCCCAGTGCGTCCCGGCGATGCCGGCGGCCCCGAACAGGGTGAAGTTGCCGGTCACCACGTGCACCCCGCCGTACGCGGCCGCACCGGCGGCCGCGCCACGCCATCGGCCCAGCCAGGCCATGAACGCAGCCTGGACCAGGCCCCGCCAGAAGAGCTCCTCCGCGGGACCGATGACCGTCACCAGCCGCGCCGCGATCTCGCCGCGTGGTCGCAGCGTGCGCAGCGCGTAGATGTCGCGGATCTGCGACTCGCCGCCGGGGACGAAGCGCCGCGCGAAGCGGTCGCCGACCTGGAAGGTGGCGTACAGCGCACCGGCCGAGGCCAGGCCCATGGCCACCTCGCGCGGCCCGATCTTCACCCGGCGCGCCTGCGGCGACACGGCGAGCGCGTAGGAGCCCAGCCCCAGCCCGGTGAGCGTCATGCGCTGCCAGAACCGGGCGCGCGGCCCGCGGAACGTGAGCGCGAAGGCTGCCTGCGCCGCCGCCAGGCCGATGCCCAGCGCCAGGCGCCCGGGGGCGTCCCTCACCGGACGAGCGCGCTGGCCAGGACGCCCAGCACGAGCAGCGCCCCGAAGGCGGCGTGCAGCCGTGCCGTCTGCAGGTCGATCATGGCGATCGCCCGTGCCTGCCCGCTGGCGCCAAGCTCGGCGGCGCGCAGGACCACGACCAGCAGCGGCAGCGACAGGATGGCGAGCAGCGTGGCCGGGGGCAGGGCCTCGAATGCGACCGCCAGGGCCAAGGCGATGTACGCCCCCAGGGTCATGCCCAGGTAGGCGTAGTGCGCCCACTCGCGGCCGATCCGCGCCGAGATGGTCACGATCCCCGCCCGGGTGTCCTCGCGGATGTCGCGCCACTCGTTGCCGTGCAGGATGGCCGCCACCAGCAGCCCGATCGGGATGGAGAGGACCAGCGCCACCGGAGACCACTGGCCCGACACGGCGTAGTAGCTGCCCACCGTCATCAGCACCCCCATCTGGAGGAAGACGAGCGGCGGCCCGAGGGCCCGGAACTTGTACTGGAAGGGCGGGGCGGTATAGAAGTAGCCGCCCACCAGGCCGATGGCTCCCAGCACCGCGATCGGCCAGCCGCGGGCCGCGATCAGCGCCACGCCCACGGCCGTGGCCGCGGCGAAGGCGGCGCCTGCCAGCAGCAGCGCCCCGCGCTCCGAGTAGCGGCCCTTCAGCACCGCGTGGCTGGCCCGCGGGCTGGTGATGGTGTCGATCCCCTTGCGGACGTCGTAGACCTCGTTGACCACGTTGGTACCGATGTGCAGCAGCACCCCGCCCAGCAGCGCCAGCACGAAGAGGCCCAGGTCGAAGCGTCCGTCGACGAAGGCCAGCGCCCCGCCCGCGGCGACCGGAGTGATCGAGGCGGTGAAGCTGAAGGGCCGCAGGATCTCCCAGGCGGCGCCGGCCCGGCGCCGGAGCCAGTCCCAGCCGGACGGGCGCTCGGCGGTGAGCGCCGGCACGGGAGCGGCGGCGGCCACGCCATCGGTTTCGTCAACCGGCTGGCCCCAGCGCTCGGCGGCAGCGTCCGGCAGCCGGCCGTAGATGCGGGCCGCCTCCAGGATGTCGGTGATCTGCGCCTCCTCCTGGAGCACCGGCTGCAGCAGCGGCAGCTCCAGCCCGGCCCGCTCGTGGAAGGCCAGGGCGCCGGCCGCGACCTGCTCGGGCGTGCCGCACAGCATGAAGGCGTCCAGCAGCTCGTCGGGGATCAGCCCGGCGGCGGCGTGAAACTCCTCGGCCCGCCAGGCGGCCGCGATCCGGTCGCGCAGCTCGCGCTCGAAGCCGGCGCGCGCCAGGGAGACGTCGCCCAGCACGCTCATCATGTAGATCACGAACGGCTCGCGCTTGGCGCGATTGAGGGCCTCGCGCCGCGAGGAGTCGACCAGGGTCAGCAGGTAGCCCGCGCTTTCGATGGCCTCCGGATCCCGGCCCGCCGCCGAGCCCGCGGCGCGCAGGCGGCGCAGGATCCCGGCCAGCGAGGGAATGGATTCGGCCGGCCGGGCCAGGTAGCCGTCGGCCTTCTCGCCGGCGAGCTGCACGAACTCCTTGCGATACGCGGCGATCACCAGCGGGATGCGGTGCGGCGGCGCGAACATGGGCTGAATCGGCGGCAGCCCTTCGGTGGCCGAGGGGAGCCGCTCGCCCGCCCACAGGGCGCGGATCTGGTCGATGGCCTGGCTGACGCCCTCCACCGCGGCGTCGGGGGCGTACGGGATGCCCATCTGCTTCAGGCGCAGCGGCAGCCCGGTACCCAGGCCCATCACGATCCGCCCCGGCGCCATCTCGTCCAGGGCCGAGCCGGTCATGGCCAGCACCACGGGGTGCCGGGTGAATGGGTTGACCGCGCCGAGGGCGATCCGGAAGCCGTCGTCGCGCTCGTCGGCGCCGAGGGCCGACGCGATCGCGCTCACGTAACTGACGGCGTCGCGCTCGAAGTAGGAGTCGTGGATCCAGACCGAGTCCAGGCCCGCTCCCCGCGCCGCGGCGCTCCATGCGACGACCTCGTCGACCTCGCCCCGGGCGGCGAGGCCGAGCCCGATGCGTCGGGCGATGGCGTTCATCTCGACTCTCTCATTCGTCAGGCCGATACGGTGTCCCTGCGGACCCCTGCGACCCTCTCTGAAATTGGCTACCGAAGCCTAGCACATTATTCGCAGCGCGCCGTGGGACCGCGTGGCTTGCCCGCCAAGGACTACGATCGGCAGCGTGACCGATGCGCAGCTGCCCGTCCTCGCGGACCTCGAGCCGGCTGCGACGCGACCGGCGCCGTCCGTCCGGATCGCGTCCTGGCGAGACGGCACCCTCACCGAGCAGGAGGATCACGAGGGGGTCGTCCCGCAGCTGAAGGCGAGCGACGGCTTCACCTGGGTGGACCTGACCGAGCCGGCACCGGAGCTGGTGGAACGGATCGCCCGCGAGATCGGCCTGCACGCCCTGGTGGCCGAGGACATCATCGAGCGCAACGAGCGGGCGAAGGTCGAGCCGGTGGGCGATTACGTCCACCTCGTGATGTTCGCCCTGACGCGGGACGGCGAGACGAGGACGCACGAGGTGGACTTCGTGCTCGGCAAGCGGTTCCTGCTGTCCGTCCACCCGGCCGCCTGGGATCCTCGCTCCGCTCATCAGCTCAAGCTGGGCCTCGACGCCGTCCTGCAGCGCGGGCCCGACTTCCTGCTGTGGGCGCTGGTGGACGCGGTGGTGGATGGCTACTTCCCGATCTTTGACGCGTTCGGGGACGAGATCGACGAGCTGCAGGATTCGGTCGTGGACTCGGCGGACCGCGCGACCGTGCAGCAGCTGTTCGCGGTCAAGCGGGAGCTGATCAGGATCCGCCACGTCATCGGTCCCAGCCGCGAGATCTTCGCCCAGCTGACGGGCCGCGAATTCGAGGTGATCGGGGATAGCACCGTCTTCTATTTCCGCGACGTGTACGACCACCTGATCCGCCTCACCGACGAGTTCGAGGCCTACCGCGAGCAGGTGACCAGTGCGCTCGAGCTCTACCTGTCCACGGTCAACAACAACCTGTCGGTGATCATGAAACGGCTCACCGGCGTTACGGTGGTGCTAGCCGGGCTCGGCGCGGTGGCCGGGATCTTCGGGATGAGCGAGGCCGCCTCGGCCGTGACCGGCGGAGAGGGCTGGGGCTTCTACTTCGTGACGCTTGCCTCGGTCGCCCTGGCGGCCCTGGGGATCTGGCTGCTGCGCAGGATCGGCTGGCTCTGAGTTCAGCTCCCGCGCAGGCCGAGGCCAGCAGAAGAATCTCTTGACTTCGAACTAATTTCCACGCACAATGCACCTCCCCATGAGCACCGGTCCTTCCCCGTCCACGCCCGCCATCGAGGCGATCGACCTCGTGCGCACCTACCGCACCTACACCGGCGTCATCCGGCGCCGGCGCCTGGACGTGCCCGCCGTGCGTGGCGTCAATTTCGAGGTGCAGCCCGGGGAGCTCTTCGGCCTGCTCGGCCCGAACGGTGCCGGCAAGACGACCACCATCAAGATGCTCATCACCCTGCTGCTTCCCACCAGCGGCAGCGCGCGGGTCATGGGCCATGACGTGGTCCGGGACACCACCGAGGTGCGCCGGCATATCGGGTACGTCTTCGGCGGCGACCGTGGCCTGTACGACCGGGTCAGCGCGCTGGACAACCTGCGCTACTTCGCGGAGCTGTACGGCGTGGACCCGGCCGACCAGAAGCGACGCATCGCCGACCTGCTCGAGATGGTGGGCCTCACCGGGCGCGAGAACGAGCGGGTGGAGGGCTACTCGCGAGGCATGCGCCAGCGGCTGCACGTCGCGCGCGGCCTGCTCCATGACCCGGAGGTCGTCTTCCTGGACGAGCCCAGCATCGGGCTTGACCCGGTGGGAGCGCGCGAGCTGCGCAACACCATCAAGCACCTGGTGGACACCGGCAAGACGGTCCTGCTGACGACGCACTACATGTTCGAGGCCGATGCCCTCTGCGACCGCATCGCGGTCATCAACGACGGTCGCATCGTGGCGCTCGGCACGGGCACGGACCTGAAGGCCGCCGTCGCGAACCGAACCATCGTCGAGATCGAGACGTTCGGCGTCTCGCCCGAGGCGGTGCGCGCGCTGCGCGCCGACCCGGACGTGATCGCCGTGAACATGGAGGAGCGCGACCAGAGCCAGATCCTGCTCGTGCAGTCGGAGCACGGCACGCTCATCACCCCGCGCCTGCTCGGTCACCTGGGCGAGACGCGGGTCGGCAAGGTCGTGGGTCGCGAGCCGACCCTGGAGGACGCCTACGTGCACCTCATCGCCACGACGTCAGGAGCCGATGGGGCGGCCGCGCGGGCGGCCGCGGTATCGGCCTAGGCCGATGCAGACGATCAGCCGCAACCTGCGCCTGGTCTGGCGGGTGTGGTCCTTCACCATGCGCTCGTTTTTGGCGAGCGAGTTCTTCATCCTGACCGCCATCCTGCAGCCGGTCATCTTCGCCAGCATCGCCTTCTTCCTATTCCGCGCCGGCGGCCAGGCGGCCGGCGAGCACACCCTGCTGTACGCCGCGCTGGGGACCGGGATGATGGGCGTCTGGAGCACCACCCTCTTCGGCTGCGGCGGCGCGATCCAGTGGCAGCGCTGGGAGGGCACCCTGGAGCTGCTGGTGGCGGCGCCGTCCCGCTATGACATGGTGCTGCTGGGCCAGACGCTGGGCGCCTCGACCTTCGGCTTCTACTCGATCCTGGCCACCATCGCGTGGGGCATGCTGCTGTTCGGGATGCCGCTCAACGCGTCGTTCCCGCTGCTGCTGCCGCTGGCGCTGGCGGTGGCCATCCTGTCGCTGGGCGCCATGGGCATGCTGCTCGCCACCTCGTTCGTGCTGTACCGGCACGCCAACGCGCTCTCGAACCTGCTCGAGTACCCGGTCTGGATCGTCACCGGCCTGGTCGTGCCACTGACCCTGCTCCCCGGCTGGCTGGGGCCGATCTCCTGGTTCCTGGCCCCGACCTGGGCCATGCAGGCAATCCGCGACTCGGCCATGGGCAGCGCCGCTCCCTGGCTGGCGATGGCCGCCTGCCTGGGCCTGGCGGTCGTCTACTACCTCATCGCGCGGCGCGTGCTGCGCTTCGTGCTCGACAAGGCGCGTCGCGACGCGACGCTGTCGCTGGCCTGAGCCGATGACTGCCGCCACCGCCGGCGCCCTGCGCAAGCCGCTCTCGCAGGCGGGAAGCCTGCGCGCCAACCTGCGCCTCTTCTGGCTGGGCGGGCTGATCAGCTATCGGGCCCTGTTCAACTGGGCGCGACCCTCGATCTACATCCCGACCCTGATCGGCGCACCGACCTTCCAGATCCTCTTCTTCGCCGCGCTGGGCACCTACGCGTCCGGCCGCAGCGCCGACTTCTTCGCGATCGGCAACGCGGTGCAGGTCAGCGCCATGAGCGGCATCTACGGCATGACCATGGCCATCGCCAACGAGCGCTGGTTCGGCACCCTGCACGCGTTGCTCGCCACGCCGGCCAGCCGCTGGGCGATCTTCGGCGGCCGCTTCGTGCCGTTCATCGCCAACGGTCTGCTGGTATCGGTCTACGGCTTTGCGATCAGCGTCATCTTCCTGGGCGTTCGCCTCGAGCCATCCACCTTGCCGGTGCTGGCGTTGGGGCTGGTGGTCACCGTGTTCAGCTGCAGCGCCATCGGCGCATTGCAGGGAAGCCTTTCGATGCGGCTGCGCGACGGCCTCTTCGGCGCGAACCTGCTGGTCTTCCTGTTCCTGCTGTTCTGCGGCGTGAACATCCCGCTCGACGTGCTGCCGGGCTGGATGCAGGCGGTCAGCAACGTCCTGCCCTTCACCCACGGCCTGCAGGCAGTGCGCGCCGCGGCGGGCGGAGCGGGCCTGGACCAGGTGGGGAACCTGATCCTGATCGAGTTCCTGATTGGGTGCGTCTACGCCGTGCTGGCCTTCGGGCTGTTCAGCTACCTCGAGCGCAGCGCGCGCGCCAACGCCACGCTCGACGTCCGCTGAACGCCGCTCAGCTCCTGGCCCTCTCCCAGGATCTGTCCGCTACACCGGGTGAAATCCAGCGCGCGGCCGATGTCGTGGCCGGTTCTGCATGCTCCATCGGGTAGATTCCAGCGCGGGGCCGATGTCATGGCCGGTTCTGCATGCTGCATCGGGTAATCCTGAGCGTGAGGCGCCCTGATCCCTTCCCTCATGCGCGGCTTTACCCGATGTGGCAGGTGATTTCGGTCAGATCAGGCTCCTCCGGCGAGGAATTGCCCGACGTATGCGGCAATCGACTTGTGCCGACGGCATGGGCAGCCGGCCAGGCCGAAACGCGCGCCGTCGAATCGGCTCATCGGGGCCGCTCGGCGAACCAGCTGCCCTTGGTGGCGAGCACGTAGATCACGTACACGTATCCCGCCACGACCGCGGCCGAGATGAGCACGCCGGCGATCGTCACCCCGCCACCATCCGCCGGCAGCAGGCCGAGCAGCCCGAAGATCGCGCCCAGCGACGCGAGGATCATCCCGGTGATCCGCGCCCAGGCGCGGCCGGGCAGGACGTAGATCCCGGTCACGACCTGCAGGACGCCGTAGGCGAGCACCAGCCCGCCGACGGTCGCGATCACCCCACCGAAGGCTGCGCCGATGCCCGGCAGCTGGTCGCGGACCTGCGGCGCGTCGGCGAAGGAGCCGAACAGGGCGCCGCCGAGCAGGAAGAGCACGCCGATCAGCGAGACGAGCACGCCGAGCACGATCAGGATGACCGCGGCCGTGGTGACCGCGCCGGGACGAGGCGGCTGCGGCGGAGGAGGACCCCACTGCGGGGGCGGACCCCATTGCCCTGGCGGCGGCGGGGCGGGCGGCCCGGGCGGGGCGGGCGGGTTCGCGTTCCATTCGGGCGGTGCGGGCTGCTGAGGCTCCACCTGGGCGATCCCTCCGTTGGCGACGCTGTGCGAGAGAGTGTAGCCGCTGGTACCGCGCACGATGCTCGGCAGGTCCGGTGCAGCGGGGCAACCAACCGGTACCGCTTTCCCGCTAGGCGAGCGGGCCGTTACGACCCCAGCATTTGCGCGTGCCCAGCTCGAACGACGCACGTGCCGTTCGTCCGGGGCCGTATGGGCAGCGGTTCCTGGACCTCGCCTTCGCCGTGCTCTTCGCGGCGGGCCTCCTCCTGCCGACCGCGCTGACCGTCGCCAGGACCGGTGATCCGGTCCTGCTGAACGAGGTTCTCGTCTCGCACAACGGCGACGACACGACCGAGTTCGTCGAGCTGTACGGGGCGCCCGGCACGCCGCTGGATGGCTATGTCGTGGTGGCGGTGGAGGGCGACGGGACTTCCGCCGGCACGATCGACGTGCGCCTGGAGTTCCCGGCGGGGGCACGCCTCGGTGGGAATGGCTTCTTCCTGGTTGGCAATCCGGTGGGCCTGGCGCACTACGGTGTCACCCCGGATCTGGCCGTCACCACGACCGCGGCCGCCGGGTTCTTCGAGAACGGCAGCCAGACGATCGTGCTGGCCGATCGGAACTCGGTGGGCGCAGCGGGCACCGCCGTCAGCGGCACGGAGGTCGTGCACGATGCGGTCGCCCTCACCGATGCCGGCCCCACCGACAGCTTCTTCTTCGGTGCCCCGGTGGTCGGTCCCGACGACGGGTTCATGCCGGCGGGCGCGCGCCGCGTGACTGACGGCGTCGACACCGACACGCCCGCCGACTGGGCCTTTGCCGACGAGCTGCTCGGCCCGGAGAACACGCCCACGCCGGCCACGCCGTACGACGCGCCGCCATCGGCCACCTGCGGGCCGTCCATGAGCACGGTCTCCGGCGTGCCGGCAACGGCGCCGGTCAGCGCCACCGACCCGGACGGACGGGTGACGAGCTTCAGCCTGGTGGCCACGCCCGATCCAGGCGGCATCTCGCTGGGCCCGGCCACGCCAGCGGGCTCTGCGGGGGCTACCGCAACCACGACGGTCGAGGTCGCCGGGACCACGAAAGCCGGCACCTACGCCGTGGTCGTCACGGCATGGACCGATGGCGTTCCGGCACAGCAGGCGAGCTGCACGATCAGCGTCCTGGTCGAGGCACCGCCTCCACCGCCCCCTGCGCCCGGCGGAACCGCCAATGTGGACGCCCTGTCGGCAGCGCTCGCCGACCTGGTCACCCAGGGACTGGCGGACGCGCGCAAGGCGGCCCTGCTCCAGGATCACCTCGACAAGGTGACTCGATTCGTGGCGAACGGCCAGGCGGAGGCGGCATCGGCCCAGCTGCAGGCATTCGCCAACCAGCTGGCGGGGATGACGCCGCGCTGGATCCAGCCCGATGCCGCGGCGTCGCTGGCGACCCTCGCCCAGGAGGTCGCCGCGTCGCTCTGAACCCGCCGACCGGCGATGCGGTGCGCTCGCGCGCCGGGATGCTGAAATGGCCCTCCCGCGCCGCGGTCGATTGCTAGGGTGAGGGCCTGCATACGCCGGCAGCGGCCGGCTCCCCCGAGGGCACGCCGGGAGGGAACTCAATGGCATTCGATCGACCCACGGTCTCGTCGCGACTGCTGGTGGCGAGCACCATCGCCGCGCTCATCGTCGGGCTCTGGCCGGGTGTGCCGGCACCGACGCGCGCGGCAACGAGCGTATTCATCAACGAGATCCATTACGACAACACCGGCACCGACGCCGGCGAGGCGATCGAGATCGCGGGTCCAGCAGGCACGGACCTGACCGGATGGTCGCTGGTTCTCTACAACGGCGCCACGAACACGCAGTACGACAGTGACCCGCTGTCGGGTCTCATCCCCGACCAGGGGAATGGGTTCGGTACCGCAGTCGTGACGTATCCGGTGAATGGGATTCAGAACGGATCACCCGACGCGATCGCACTCGTGAATGGCCTCAACGTGCTGGTTCAGTTCCTGTCGTACGAAGGGACCGTGTCGGCCACCAGTGGACCCGCTTCAGGCGATACCAGCGTGGACATCGGCGTAAGCGAGGACGGCACCGAAGCGATCGGCACGTCGTTGCAGCTCACCGGGAATGGCACCTCGTACGAGGAATTCACCTGGAGCACGGGCCACGCCTCGACGTTTGGCCTGCCGAACGCAGGTCAGACCTTCGGAACAGTCA
>DASURX010000226.1:0-6297 GCA_036375355.1 Candidatus Limnocylindria bacterium | reverse complement strand
GGCAGAGCTGGGGATCCTCGTCGAGGGCTTGGACGCCGAGGCCGATGGCGAGGCGGCCCTCGACGCTGACGATCTCGACTTCGGGCCGCCGATCCTGCAGCCGCCGAGCATCCGCGACTTCTATGCGTTCGAGCGTCACGTGAGGACCATGTGGGAGCGCCGCGGCGGAACGGTGCCCGAGGCGTGGTATCGGCTGTCGATCTTCTACTTCGGCAACGTGAGCGAGATCCGTGGGCCGGGGCAGCCGGTCTGGGCGCCGCGCGGGTCGAGCGAGCTGGACTACGAGCTGGAGGTCGCCGCCCTGATCGACACGCCAGTCCGTGACCTGGACGCGGCGCGCGGCCAGGACGCCATCGGTGGCTACATGATCTTCAACGACTGGAGCGCGCGCGACCTGCAACGGGAGGAGACGACGGTCCGCCTGGGACCGGCGAAGGGCAAGGACTTCGCCTCGTCCATCGGCCCATGGCTGGTGACCCCCGACGAGCTGGCCGATGCGCGCAGCGCCAAGGGGTACGAGCTGACGATGGCGGCATCGGTCAACGGGAAGGAGCTCAGCCGCGGGACGTGGTCCAGCGCGCAGTTCAGCTTCGGCGAGATGGTCGAGCGCGCGAGCGCCGACGTGCTGCTGCGCCCCGGCGACCTGCTCGGCTCGGGGACGGTGGGGACCGGCTGCCTGCTCGAGATCAAGGACGAGCGGCTCGGCCGCTGGCTGCAGCCGGGTGACACGGTGAGCCTGACGATCGAACGGCTGGGCAAGCTCACGACCCCGATCGTGGAACGGCCGGCTGACCGATGATGGACCGATGACGACCGGCGCCGCCTCCCGGTCCGAAGCCTACCTGCAGCGCATGGCCCGCGCCGAGCGGCGCCTGGCGGAGCATGCCGCTCGGCCACTGCCGGCGGCGCTGACCGTGCCGGATGCCGGTGGCACCGAGCGCTGGCAGGCGGGGCAGGTGTGGGCGCACGTGGCCGAATTCCCCGGGTACTGGATGGGCCAGCTGCGCTCCATTCTCGAGGCGCGCGCGGCGGGCCGGCCGGAGCCGATCCCGTTCGGCCGGAGCAAGGCCGACGAGGAGCGGATCGCGGCGATCGAGCGCGAGCGGCGCACCTCGCCGGGCGAGCTCCTGCGTCGCGTGACGGCGGACCTGGCACAGGCATCGGCCTCGCTGGCTGCGTTGCCGGCCGAGGCGTGGGAGGCGCGCGGGCTGCACCCGACGCTGGGAGAGATGCCGCTCGACGCGATCGTCGAGCGCTTCGTGGTCGGGCACCTGGAGGAGCATGCCGACCAGCTGGACCTGCTGGTGCTGGTCCCGCTCGACGAGATCCGTGCGGCCGCGGCGCGAATCCGGGGAGCGGCAGTGCGCACCCCGCTGCTGCGCTGGGACGACCGCACCTGGCTCAAGCCGGAGAGCCTGCAGCCGGTCGGCGCCTTCAAGATGCGCGGCGCCTACAACGCGGTCGCCTCGTTGACCGACGAGGAACGGAGCCGGGGAGTGGTGACGTACTCCTCGGGCAACCACGCACAGGCCGTGGCGCGTGCCGCGCGCCTGCTCGGCGCGCGGGCCACCATCGTCATGCCCCAGAACGCCCCGCAGGTGAAGGTCGAGGGAGTTCGGCGCGACGGCGCCGAGATCGTCTTCACCGGCCCCGGGTCGGAGGAGCGCCACCGGATCGCGCTGGAGCTGGTCGAACGCAATGGCTCGGTCATGATCGAGCCGTACGACGACGCGCGCATCATCGCCGGCCAGGGCACCGCCGGACTGGAGATCGCCGAGGACCTGCCCGACGTCACCTGCGTCCTCATCCCGGTCAGCGGCGGCGGGCTGTCGAGCGGGATCGCGACCGCGGTGAAGTCGCTGGCGCCGAGTGCGCGAATCATCGGGGTCGAGCCGGAGCTGGCGGCCGACGCGCGCGACTCCCTGGCCGCGGGCGAGATCGTCAGCTGGGACGCGTCCCTCACCACCCGAACCGAGGCGGATGGCCTGCGCGTCGAGCATCTCGGCTGGCTGCCCTTCATCCACCTGCGTCAGTACATGGACGAGATCGTCACCGTCAGCGAGGAGGCCATGGCCGATGCCATCCGCCAGCTGGCCTTCGGCGCGCGCCTGGTGGTGGAGCCGTCCGGCGCCGCGGCCATGGCGGCCCACCTCTCCGGCGCCGCGTCGCAGGCGGAGGGAGATGATCGCCGGGTGATCGTGATCAGCGGCGGGAACATCGACCCGGCGCGGCTCGCGACAATCCTGGCCGGCTAGCGCCCGGCGCCCTCACCCTCGAATCGCGCCCAGGTGCGCCGGGCACCGATCAGCAGCAGCCCCGCCACCAGCGCGGCGGCGCAGCCCAGCAGGCCGACGCTGGCGAAGCCGATGCCGAAGTCGCCCGCCCCCGCCGTGGTCCCGGCCACGAACGGCCCGATCCCCAGCCCCGCCGACAGGAAGGTCGAGTAGCCGCCCAGCCCGGTGGCCCGCAGCTCGGCCGGCGCGCGCTCGCTGATGACCACCTGCACGATCATCAGCGTCGAGGCCAGCGCCACGATGCCGACCACGAAGACTGCGGCGATGCCCAGCGGACCGCTCTGCAGCCCCAGCACCGCGGTGACGCCGCCGTACACGATGCACGTCCCGGCGGCAACCAGCGGGCGCACCGGATGGCGGTCCATCAGCCGGCCGAGCGGCACGCGCGACGCGCCGTTCACGATCGACTGCAGCCCGAGCAGCAGGCCGGCCGACCCGGCGCTGATGCCGAGCGAGGTGCCAAACAGGGGGAAGAGGCCGCTCACCGCGCCCCACGGCAGCCCGATCCCCAGCGCCGCCACCCAGCACCCGACGATGGCGCGGTCGCCGGCCACGCGCCCGACCATGGCCGGCAGGCCCCGCAGGTCGACCCGGGTGCGCACCGAGCCGGCGACGAAGGCCGGCCCCACCAGCGCCAGCGCTCCCAGGCCCGACGAGACGAGGAAGGCCGGCACGGCGCCGCCGTGATCCCAGACGAAGCCGCCGACTGCCGGTCCGCTGGCCACGCCGGTGTGGGTCGCCAGCGTCAGCCAGCCGAAGGCCGAACCCCGGCCGGCCGGCGAGGCCGCTCCCGCCACGTAGGCGCTGTTGGCCGGCAGGAAGAGCGACGAGGTCAGCCCGCCGAGCACAGCCCAGGCGTAGACAGGGGTGAGCGAGCCGGTGGCGGCCGCCAGGATCGGCACCAGGTTGACCAGCGCGTTGCCGCTGACCGCCACCAGGAGCGTGCGCCGGGTGCCCCACGCGTCGGCCACCGCTCCGAACGGCAGGCTGAACACCGCCCCCAGGCCGAAGCGGATGGCAGCCACCAGGCCGGCCTCCGCCAGCGAGCCGCCCAGGGACACGACCAGGAGCGGCACCACCACGCCGCTCGCCCACTGGCCCAGCATGAACGTGAAGGTGGCCAGGTAGGCGGGCCACAGCGGCCCGGACCGATGCGAGTGCGGGTCGCTCACGAGCCGATGAGCGCCTCGCGCAGGCCGCCCAGGAGGGCGACGGCGTTGGCGCCGAGTGCGTCGACCGCGTAGCCACCCTCCTGCAGGGCCAGCACCGGCAGCCCCAGGCCGCCCACGGTCCGCCCGATGACGCCGTAGTCGTCGGTCTGCAGCGCCAGGTCGCCGATCGGGTCGCGCTCGAAGGTGTCGAAGCCGAGCGACATCACCAGGGGCGCATCCGGCGCGAACGCGGCGACCAGGGCCAGCGCCTCGTCGAGCGCGGCGCTGTAGCCCTCCAGCGCAGTGCCCGCCGCAAGCGGGAAGTTGTGGGTCGCCCCCTCGCCGGCGCCACTGCCCCGTTCCGCGGCGAACCCGGAGAAGTAGGGAAACGCGCGCGCCGGGTCGGCATGCAGCGAGACGTACAGCACGTCGCCGCGCTCCCAGAAGATCTGCTGCGTGCCGTTGCCGTGGTGGTAGTCGACGTCGAGGATGGCGACCCGCGCGAAGCCGGCCTCGCGGCGCAGCCATTCGGCGACGATGGCGGCGTTGTTGAAGAAGCAGTAACCGCCCAGCATGGCGCGCGCGGCATGGTGCCCCGGCGGCCGGCACAGGCCGTAGGCCAGGCGCGCCCCGCCGAGGACCCGGGTGGCGCCCGTGAGCGCGACGTCCACGGCAGCCAGCGCGGCTGCGGCCGTGCCGCCCACGATCGGCGTGGCCGTGTCGAAGCACATCGCCCCCAGGCGCCGATGAGCGCCCGCTGGCAGCGCCAGCGGCTCCATCGGCCCGGCATAGGGGGCGAGCTTGAAGGTGTCCGGGATCAGGGGACGCGAGCCGTCGGCGTCGCCGGCGGCGAGCGCATCGGTCCAGGCCTCGCGCACCACCGAGAGCAGGGATGGCTCATGCACGGCCAGGATGGGATCGGTCCCGAAGGCGCCTGGCGGCTCGAGGGAGAAGCGGCCATCGGCTTCCAGCGCGCGCTCGATGGCGATCGCGCGCTCAGGCGACTCGAAGCAGGGGATCTCGCGTCCACCGAGCAGCTCGACCAGCCCGGAGTGGGCCAGGTGCGCGTCGCTGCGGATGACCGGCGAGGGGGCGGCGGGGTCTGCCACGGGCTGCGAGTGTACCGATGCAAAGGCCCCTTCCGTGGCTCGTCTACACTCGACCCGAATGACGACGCTCGACCAGGAGACCGCCATCCGCGCCCTGCGCGGCTGCCCGCTCTTCGCGCCGTGCCCGGAGCCCGTGCTGGCCGACGTCGGCCGGCGGCTGCGACACCGTCACTTCCGGCGCGGCGAGGTGATCTTCCACCAGGGCGACCCCGGCGACGCGCTGCACGTCATCATCTCCGGCTCGGTGAAGATCGTCCTGCCCTCGCCCGAGGGCGAGGAGGCGATCATCGCCACCCTCACCGAGGGCGACTTCTTCGGCGAGCTGGCGCTGCTGGACGGGCAGCCACGCTCGGCCACCGCCGTCGCCGTGGAGGCGACCGAGACGCTGAGCCTGCCGCGCGACGTCTTCCGCGAGCTGGTCGAGCAGCATCCGGAGCTGCGGGACGCGCTGTTCGCCGCGCTCTCCTCGCTCCTGCGACGCATCACCCACCACGTGGAGGAGCTGCACTTCCTGGACCTGGCCGGACGCCTCGCCGCGCGCCTGGCGCGCCTCGCCCGCGAGACGCGGCACCCGAGCGCGGGACGCATCGAGCTGGACTGGCCTTACACCCAGTCCGATCTGGCGTCGATGATCGGCGGCACGCGCCAGAGCGTGAACCGCCTGCTGGCCGACCTGATCGACGACGGGCTGGTGCGCGTCGAGCACGAGCGCCTGATCATCACCGACCTGGACGCCCTGGATCGACGCGCCGAGCGCTGAGCCGCTAGCCGGGGCTCGGGCGCCGAGCCCGGGGTTGCGCTACTGGACCTGGCTGCCGGCCCCCCAGCGCGCAAGCTCGGCGTCGAGGTCGAGCGGCTTGATCACGGCCTGGTCCGCGTACTCGCCCCACGCCTCGCGCGGGACCTGCCACATCACCTCGAACTCGTTGCCGTCCGGGTCGCGGCCGTACAGCGACTTGCTGACGCCGTGGTCCGAGGCGCCGGTCAGCGCGCCGAGCTCGCCCAGGCGCGCGGCCATCTCCGCCAGAGCCTCGATCGTGTCGATCTGCCAGGCGAGGTGGTACAGCCCCACCGAACCACGCGCGGGGCGCGGCGCCTGCGGCCCGACCTCGAACAGCCCGAGGTCGTGGTGGTTGTCGCCGGCGGGCGAGCGCATGAACGCGGCGCGCATGCCGGCCGGTCGCTCAAGCTCCTCGAAGCCGAAGGCACGCCGGTAGAAGTCGGCTGCGGCATCGGCGTCGCGGACGAAGAGGACGGCGTGATTGAGCCGGGTGATCGCGCCCGTCATGGATGCTGCTCCCTTCGCGGGCGTCGCTGCGCCCGCCATTACAAGTAGTTGCTGTAGCAATTATCTCAGGTGACGGCCGATCGCGCAAGCGTCGGATAGGTCGTTCACCTCCGTGCTCCGGCATACTGCGCGCCATGCCGGAGACAGGCCGCGACCCGTTCCAGGAGGCGGAGGCCCTGCGACTCCTGGTCGAGGCGGTCCAGGACTACGCGATCTTCATGCTCTCGCCGGACGGCCACGTGCGGACCTGGAACCCCGGTGCCCAGCGCATCAAGGGCTACACCGCCGAGGAGGTCATCGGCCAGCACTTCTCGGTCTTCTACACACCCGAGGAGCGCGAAGCAGGCAGGCCGATGCGCCTGCTCGGCCTCGCGGCCAAGCAGGGGCGCTTCGAAGACGAGGGCTGGCGGGTGCGCAAGGACGGCACCCGCTTCTGGGCCGATGTCGTGGTCAGC
>DASURX010000225.1:0-2052 GCA_036375355.1 Candidatus Limnocylindria bacterium | reverse complement strand
CGAGATCCTGCCCACGCGCATGGATGCCGGGAGCGAGCGCTTCGGCCTGGCCTGGGCCAAGGTCGGCATGCTGTCGCTCACCCGCCTGGCCGGTGCCGACCGCTACGCCACCGCCGCGGCCATCAGCGCCGCCGGCTTCGGCCCCGGCGTGCCGGTCGCCTACCTGGCCACCGGCGCCAACTTCCCCGATGCGCTGGCCGCCGGCCCGCTGGCCGCGCGCAGCGGGGACCCATCCTGCTGGTCAGCCGCGACGGCCTGCCAGGGGCCACCGCCGCCGAGCTGGCCCGCCTGCGGCCGGGGCGCATCGTGCTGCTGGGTGGCGCCGGGGTGGTGGGCGACGCCGTCGCCGCCGCGGTGGCGGCGTATGCCAGCTCCGGCAGCGTCACCCGCCTGGCCGGGGCCGACCGCTACGCCACCGCCGCGGCCATCAGCGCCGCGGGGTGGGGCGCGGGTGAGCCGGATTCCGCGTACCTCGCCACCGGCCTGGGCTTCGCCGATGCCATGTCGGCCGCGCCGCTGGCCGGCAAGACGAGCTCGCCGCTGCTGCTGACGGCGCCGACCAGGCTGTCGGCGCCCACCGCGGCCGAGCTCGACCGGCTTGCGCCGCCGAACGTCGTTATCCTGGGCGGCGTCGGCGCGCTGAGCGACCAGATCCGCATCGACATCCTCTCCCTCGATCCCTGATCCGCCCTCGTCCCGGACCTGGGGCCGTGCTCGGCTAGAATGCTCGACGGCCCCACAGGAGGACGAATGAGCGACGCCCCGCGCATCCACGCCACCGCGGAGGTGTCCGACGCGGCCGACATCGGCCCGGGGACCAGCATCTGGAACCAGGCGCAGGTCCGGGAGCGTGCCCGCATCGGTGCCGGATGCATCATCGGCAAGAACGTCTACGTCGACACCGACGTCATCATCGGTGACCGCTGCAAGGTCCAGAACAACGTCAGCCTGTACCACGGCGTGACCGTCGAGGACGGCGTCTTCATCGGCCCGCACGTGTGCTTCACCAACGACAAGGTCCCGCGCGCGGTCAACCCCGATGGCTCGGCCAAGTCGGACGACGACTGGCAGGTCTCGCCGATCCTGGTGCGCCGGGGCGCGGCCATCGGCGCCAACAGCACGATCCTGCCGGGTGTGACCATCGGCCGCTGGGCGATGGTCGGCTCCGGCTCGGTGGTGACCCGCGACGTTGGCGACCAGGAGCTGGTGGTGGGCAATCCCGCGCGCCGCATCGGCGGCGCCTGCGTCTGCGGCCAGCCACTGCGCGACAACCTGGACGGCACGCCGTTCGCCGGCAGCTGCCCGCGCTGCGGCCGGCCGTTCCCGTCGGATGACGGAGAGCCCGGACGGTGAAGGTTCTCTCGGTCGTCGGCGCCCGACCCCAGTTCGTGAAGGCCGGCCCGGTGAGCCGCGCCCTGCGCTCGGCGCACGCCGAGCTGCTGGTGCACACCGGGCAGCACTACGACGAGGAGATGAGTGCCAGCTTCTTCCGCGACCTCGAGATTCCCGCACCCGACGTGAACCTGGAGGTCGGCAGCGGCGCGCACGGTGCCCAGACGGCAGCCATGCTGCGTGGCCTGGAGTCGCTGCTGCTCGAGCACGAGCCCGACGGTGTCCTGGTCTACGGCGACACCAACTCGACCCTGGCCGGCGCGCTGGCAGCCGCCAAGGTCGCCTATCCGGGCGGCCGGCGGCCGTGGCTGGCGCACGTGGAGGCGGGGCTGCGGTCCTTCAACCGCGCGATGCCCGAGGAGCGCAACCGGGTCGTGGCCGACCACCTGGCGGACCTTCTGCTGGCACCGACCCCCGCGGCCATGCAGCACCTCGACCGCGAGGGCCTGTCGGAGCGGGCGGAGCTGGTCGGCGACGTCATGGTCGAGGCCTTCAGCTGGGCCCGCGACCGTGCGCACGCGCATCTCCCGCCCGAAGCGCGGGCGCGTCCCGGCTACGTCCTGGTGACGCTGCACCGCGCCGAGAACGTGGACGATCCGGACCGGCTGCGCTCGCTGCTCGAGGCGCTGGCCGGCGAGCACCCGGTCGTTTTCCCGGTGC
>DASURX010000224.1:0-9709 GCA_036375355.1 Candidatus Limnocylindria bacterium | reverse complement strand
ATCAGGCGGTCATAGGCGATGACCGGAACGCCGGCGGCCTTGGCCTTGGCGATCGACGGAAGGACGGCCTTCGTGTCCTGCGCAAGCACGATCAGGACCTTGGCGCCCTTCGAGATCATCGTGTCGATGTCGGTCGCCTGCTGCTCGTTGCTCAGGTTCGCGTCGGCGTCGATGTACTTGGCACCGGCGTCCTCGACGACCTTCTTGATGTTCGGCTGGTCAGCCGCCGCCCAGCGCGGCTGCTGGAAGTTGTTCCAGGAGACTGCGATGGTGCAGTCGCTGGCGCTGCCTCCACCCCCGCCACTGGCGCTGGGTCCCGCGGAACTGCCGCCCGACTGGCACGCGGCCAGGCCGACCGCCACCACGGCGAGGAGCGTTCCGAGCTGCCTTTTGCGCATGTGTGAATGCCCTCCGCACAGAAATGGTCGGGCGTCGGAATGTGCCCGACGGAAGCCTACATCGTTGTCTGGGCCGATCTCCAGTCCGTCTGCACCTCCGTTGCCTACAGCTTGCTGGCGGGCTCAGGCCGTCGCCAGGTGAACGTCACCATCGCGCGGCGCGAGCCACGCGGCAGGGTCGGAAAGGAATGCTTCGAATGCGAGCTCGGCCGCGCCGACCAGGATCGGCTGGGGCAGCGCCGCCGGGACGATCCGCACCAGCTCGCGCGACGCCGCCAGCGCGCTGGTGTCGAGGCGCTGCGCGACCGCATCGGCGACGTACGGGTGGATGCGCGCGAAGAGCCCGCCCAGGATGACCATCCTCGGGTTGAGGGTGTTGACGATGGCTGCCAGGCCGATTCCGAGCCAGTCGCCGACGCGGCCCAGGCCGGCCAGAGTGGCAGGGTCGCCCTGCGCAGCAGCCTCCAGCAGCCGATCGACCTCGGCGGGGCCGCCGTCCGGCGAGCGGCCGGTGGCGGCCAGCAGCGCGGGCTCGCCGACCTCTGTCTCCCAGCAGCCACGCGCGCCGCACCCGCAGGCACGGCCGTCGCGATGGACCGGCAGGTGGCCGACCTCGCCGCCGTAGCCCTCGGCCCCGCGCATCGGGTGTCCCTCCAAAAGGACGCCACCGCCGACCCCGACCTCGCCGGACACGAAGACCGCGTCCTCCACGCCGGTCGCGGCACCGCGGCGGTGTTCGGCGAGCACGCCGAGGTCAGCATCGTTGGCCACCAGCACCGGGACGGACACGCCCAGCGCGTTGGCGAGCAGCTGGCCGAGCGGCACATCTCGCCAGCCCAGGTTGGGAGCCAGCCGAACGAGGCCGTCCGAGTGCCGCACGATCCCCACCACGCCCACGCCCACGCCGATCAGCCGGCCGCTTGAAGGCGTGCGCGCCAGGAGCGGGGTGGCCAGCTCGAGCAGGTCGGGGATGATCTCGTCGGGGACGCGATGGGCGCGGGCTCGTTCCACGCGGACGGACTCGTGGACCGCGCCGCCGAAGCCCACCAGCCCTGCGGCGAGTGAGTCGACCGAAATCTCCAGGCCGAGCACCACCGCGCTGTCCGGGTTCGGCCGGACCAGCGGCGAGGGCCGCCCGGGCGTGCCGGCCGGCGCGCTGCGCTCCTCGGTGACGAATCCGGCGGCGACGAATTCGCCGGTGAGCGAGCGGATCGCGCTGCGGGTCAGGCCGGTGCGAGCGACGAGTTCGGAGCGCGAAAGGGGACCCGAGAGATGGAGCTCGCGCGCGATGGCGGCCAGGTTCGCGCGGCGAACCGTCTCGCTGCGCAGCCCGACCGTCGGAGAGCGACCACCACCTCGCACCGGTTTTGTGTTCCTTTCTTCCAAATGCCTGTCGTAGACTCGTGCATCGGCCGCGGTGGTGTCAACATTTTCGAATCGAGGAGGGGCCCCGATGGGACAGCTCGAGGGACGCGTCGCGCTCGTGACCGGAGCGAGCCGCGGGATCGGTGCAGCCATTGCCCGGTCGCTGGCCGGCGCCGGGGTCCACCTTGGATTGGCCTCGCGCAGCGGCGACGACCTGGGCATGGCCGATGTCGTGGCCCAGCCGACCGACGTTCGCGACCTCACCTCACTGCAGGCGATGGTGGGGGCCACGGTCGACCGCTTCGGCGCGCTGGACATCCTGGTCGTCAACGCCGGCGTGGGGGCCTACGGGCCCTTCGAGGAGCTGGCGCTGGAGCACCTCGAGGAGATGATCGACGTCAACGTGAAGGGCGCCATCTACGCCGTGCGGGCCGCGCTGCCTCATCTGGTGCGCAGCGACGCCGCGGACCTGGTGATGATCGCCAGCGAGGCGGGACGTCGGGGGCTTCCGTACGAGGCGGTCTACTGCGCCAGCAAGTTCGCCCAGGTCGGCCTGACGGCGGCGCTCGATCACGAGCTGCGCGAGCGGGGCGTGCGCTGCACCAACATCTGCCCCGGCGGCGTCGCGACCGACTTCGCCATGGGTCGCGGGAGGACGCCGGAGATGCCGGCGCTGGCCGGGATGATGAAGCCGCAGGACGTGGCGGAGGCGGTCATGTTCGTGCTGACCCGGCCGCGCACGCACCGCATCCTGGAGGTTGCCTTCCGTCCGGTCACCGAGACCTCCTGGGGCTAGGCCGGCCCGATGACGACGCTCCGTCTCGGCATCCTGTCGACCGCCGACATCGCGCGGAGGAAGGCGGTTCCCGGCTTCCGCCAGGCCGATCGAGTGGAGGTGGTGGCCATCGCCTCGCGGGACGCTTCCCAGGCACGCAGGGTCGCCGACGAGCTCGGCATCCCCACCGCCCACGGCTCCTACGAGGCGCTCCTCGCCGACGACGGCCTGGATGCCGTCTACATCCCCCTGCCGAACCACCTCCACGCCGAGTGGACCATCGCGGCGGCGCGTGCCGGCAAGCACGTCCTGTGCGAGAAGCCGCTGGCCATGACAGCGGACGACGCGCAGCGCATGGTTGACGCGTGCGCATCGGCCGGGGTGCGGCTGATGGAGGCGTTCATGTACCGCCTCCACCCGTCGTGGGAAGCGGTGCGCGAGCTGGTGGCATCGGGCCGCATCGGCGAGCTGGTATCGGTCCAGAGCTGGTTCAGCTACTTCAACGACGACCCGGCGAATATCCGCAACGTGCGCGACGCCGGCGGCGGCGCGCTGTACGACATCGGCTGCTACAACGTCAACCTGTCCCGCATGCTGTTCGGCGCCGAGCCTGACCGCGTCGAAGCCAGCGTCGTGCGCGACCCGGTGCTGGGCGTGGATACGCTCGTCTCCGGGATCCTGGAGTTCGGGCGCGGCGTGGCGACCTTCACCGCCAGCACCCGGGCCGAGGACGACCAGCGGGTCCACGTCTACGGGACGCGCGGCCGCGTCTCGGTGGAGATCCCCTTCAACATCCCGCCGGACCGACCGACGCGCATCTTCGTCAGCTCCGGCGGCGACCCGCCGGTCGCGCCCGACACCGAGGTGCTGGAGTTCCCGACCGCCGACCCGTACGGCGTCGAGGTGGAGCGCTTCGCCGCCGCGGTGCTGGACGACCTGCCGATGCCCACCCCGCCGGAGGACGCCGTGGCGAACCTGCGGGTCATCGAGCGGCTCTTCGCCGCGGGAGAGCGGTAGGCCGGGCAGCCGATGGCCGGCCCCGCCAGCGATCGCCCGTTCTCGCGCGCCCGCCTCTGGCTGCTGGTGGCCGTGGCGCTTGCCGCGATCCTGCTGGCAGCCTTGCTGGCAGGCCCCTTCCGGGCCGATGCCTCGCGGCGAAACGCGCGGGGCGCCCCGCACTTCGTGGAGGAGTCGTCGGCGGCCGGGCTGATCCACCGCTATGACGGCGGCTTCGTGCACTACACCGGCGGCGGCATGGCCGCCTTCGACTGCGACGATGACGGCCGGCCGGAGCTGTACCTGGCCGGCGGCTCGGGGCGGTCGACCCTCTTCCACAACGAGAGCGAGGCTGGCGGAGCGCTGCACTTCACGCCCTTCGAATCGGCTGCGCTGGACGTGCCGGACGTGATCGGCGCCTACCCGGTCGACATCGACAGCGACGGCTTCGCCGACCTCGTGCTGCTCCGCGCCGGCGAGAACATCATCCTGCGCGGCCTGGGCGACTGCCGCTTCGAGCGGGCCAACGAGCAGCTGGGCTTCGACGGCGGCGATGCCTGGAGCACCTCGTTCAGCGCCACCTGGGACGGCGACGCCCGGCTGCCGACCCTGGCCGTGGGCAACTACCTCGACCAGGTGGCCTATGCCGCGAACGAGTACCGCTGCGAGGACAACCAGCTCTTCCGTCCGGCAGCCGGCGGGTCGAGCTACGACGACCCGATCACGCTGACGCCCGGCTACTGTGCGCTCTCCATGCTGTTCACCGACTGGGACGGCTCGGGGCGTGCCGACCTGCGGGTCTCGAACGACCGGCAGTACTACCGCGACGGCGAGGAGCAGCTATGGCGAGTGGAGGCCGGCAAGGCGCCGCGCCTCTACACCGCCGAGGACGGCTGGCAGCCGCTGCGCATCTGGGGCATGGGCATCGCGGCCCACGACCTGACCGGCGACGGGCTGCCGGAGTATTACCTCACCAGCCAGGCCGACAACAAGCTCCAGACCCTGGCCGATGGAGCGGCGCAGCCGCTCTACGAGGACATGGCGCTGGCCGCCGGCGTCACGGCGCACCGCCCGTACGACGGCGACACGAGCCTGCCGTCCACCGCCTGGCACGCCGAGTTCGCCGACGTCAACAACGACGGTTACATCGACCTGTTCGTGGCCAAGGGCAACGTCGAGGCGCAGGAGGGGTACGCCATCCGCGATCCGAGCAACCTGCTCCTGGGCCGGGCGGATGGCACCTTCACCGAGGCCGCGCCAGAGGCCGGTATCGTCAGCTTCCGCTCAGCGCGCGGCGCGGCCCTGGTCGACCTCAACCTGGACGGGCTGCTTGACCTGGTGGTCGTGAATCGGCGCGAGAACGTGGGCCTGTGGCGCAACCTGGGCTCAGGCAGCGGCGGCGTGGCCGAGCCGATGGGCGGCTGGCTGGCGCTGCGCCTGCAGCAGGATGGCATCAACCGTGACGCGATCGGCGCGCTGGTCGAGGTTCGCGTCGGCGACGACGTGGAGCGGCGCGAGGTGACCGTGGGCGGGGGACACGCCAGCGGTGAGCTGGGCTGGCTGCACTTCGGCATCGGCGACGCGGTGCGGGCGACGGTATCGGTCCGGTGGCCGGACGGTGAGCAGGGCGCGGAGATGGAGATGACTGCCGATACGTTCGGCATCGTGCGTCGGAGCGCGAGCGGGGTGGAGGGCTGGACCCCGTGACGGAGCGGCGCGCTCGGCTGGTCGAGGTCTCGCTCCCCGACTTCGGCATGCCGGCGTCGATGCCCGAGATCCCGGCGCGGCGCTACGCGGAGCGCGTGGCGCGCCTGCGGGAGCGCGTCGAGCGACACGGCTACGACCGGCTGGTCGTCTATGCCGACCGCGAGCACAGCGCCAACCTGAGCTACCTGACCGGCTTCGATCCGCGCTTCGAGGAGGCCGTGCTGGTGCTGGCCCCCGAGGGCGAGCCCGCGATCCTGGTCGGCAACGAATGCTTCGGCATGGCGGGAGCCGCTCCCCTGCCGATGCGGCGCATCCTCCACCAGGACCTGAGCCTGCCCGGCCAGCCACGCGACCGCTCCCATCCGCTGCGGGAGGCACTCGCCGACGAGGGGATCGGTCCCGGCAGCCGGGTGGGCGTGGTGGGCTGGAAGACGTACCGCCGCCCCGACGCGATGGACGCGCCGGCCTACCTGGTCGACACGCTGCGCGAGCTGACCGGCGAGAGGGGCGCAGTCGCGAACGCCACCGGGCTGCTGATCGATGCCGGGGATGGCCTGCGAATCGTCAACGAGGTCGAGCAGCTGGCGGCGATGGAGTGGGCCGCCTGCCAGACCTCGCAGGGCGTGCTGAACCTGCTGCGCGAGGTACGACCGGACGTCATGACCGAACGCCAGGCGGTGAGCCTGCTCGACTGGAACGGCTGGCCGCTCTCCTGCCACCTGATGCTCACCGCCGGCGAACGC
Organism: Candidatus Limnocylindria bacterium; assembly: GCA_036375355.1. Lineage (GTDB taxonomy): Bacteria > Chloroflexota > Limnocylindria > QHBO01 > QHBO01 > DASURX01. The sequence continues at coordinate 3,725 of DASURX010000224.1, read as the reverse complement.
GCGCGGCTGGGCCTCCTCAGCCCCGGCGATCGCATCATCCGGCGCGGGGACCCGCTGACCGTGGCCTTCGGCATCTGGGGCGCGCTCAACTGCCGGGCCGGGTTCGTGGTCGAGGACGCATCCGAGCTGCCGGGGGACATCGGCGACTACGTCGAGCGCCTGGTGGCCCCCTACTTCGAGGCCGTGGCCGCGTGGTACGCCGCGCTGTGCGTCGGCGTCACCGGCGGCGAGCTGCACGAGATCGTCGCTCGCCGGCTGGGCGACCCGTTCTTCGGCATCTTCCTCAATCCGGGGCACCAGATCGGGCTCGACGAGTGGGTCAATTCGCCGATCGCGCCCGGCTCGCCCGTCGAGCTGCGCTCCGGCATGGCACTGCAGGTGGACGTCATCCCGGCCACCGGCACGCCGTACTTCACCACCAACATCGAGGACGGCATCGCCCTGGCCGATGCGGCGCTGCGCGCCGAGCTGGCGGCGCGTTATCCCGAGGCCTGGGAACGCATCACGGCACGGCGCGCGTACATGGGGCGCCAGCTGGGCATCGAGCTGCACCCTGACGTGCTGCCCCTCTCGAACGCCCCCGCTCACCTCCCGCCCTTCCTGCTGCGGCCCGACCGGGCCATGTCCCTGGCCTGACGGTTGTGAGCGGCCGAACCGGCATGCTGCGCCTGGCCTCGGACGAGGTCGAGCTCGAGGTGCTGCCCGATGCCGGGGCGCGCATCCATCGGTTTTGCGCCTTCGGGCACGACCTGCTGCGCACGCCGCGCGATCAGGCGACGCACCAGGCCGACCCCTTCTTCTGGGGCGCCTACGTCATGGCACCGTGGGCCAACCGGATCGCCGCGGCACCCACGCCGCTCGGTGGCTTTGTGGTCGACGTGCCGGCGAACTTCCCCGACGGCAGCGCGATCCACGGCGAGGTGCTCGCTCGGCCCTGGGAGGTGGTCGCGCCGGGCCGGCTGCGGGTCGCCGGCGGCGGTGGCGGCTGGCCGTGGCGCTACGAGGTCGACGAGGAGCTGGCGCTGGCCGGCGACACGCTGCGCATCCGGCTGCGGCTCACCAACCGCTCCGAGGTGCCGATGCCCGCCGGGCTGGGCATCCATCCCTGGTTCCGGCGGCCGTTGCTGGTCGCCGTCCCGGCGGCATCGACCTACGCCTCCAACCTCGAGCCGTTGGCGCGGCCTGTCGCCGTGGCGGGTCCTTTGGACCGCCGCGAACCGGGCCAGCTGCCCGAAGGGACCGATGCGACCTGGACCGACCTGGCACCGGGGCCGGTGCGCCTGGCCTGGCCGGAGCTCGGCGTCAGGGCGGAGCTGCGTCCCGGCCGGACCGGCACCCACGTGGTGGCGGCGGCGCCATCGGTCCCGGAGGCGACGGCGGTCGAGGTCCAGACGCATGCGCCCGACGGCCTCGGGCGCCTGGTGCGTGGCGAACCCGGGGCCCTGGCGCTGCTGGATCCGGGCGACGCGCTGGTGCTTGACGTGACGGTGCGCGTGGCGCGCGACTGACGCCCGCCGCACCGGCTACTGGGGCGGCGGGCTGCTGTAGCCGTGGGCCGCGATCTCGCCCGCGCGCTCGCGGTAGACGTGGGTGCTCGGCGCGGTCCGGGCGCGGAAGCCCTCGACCATGCGGTTGTACATCGAGAAGCCTGCTGCGATCAGCACCGCCAGCTGCACGTCGGCGTCGGTTGCGCCCGCCGCGGTTGCCGCCCCCACGTCCGCGGCGGTCAGCGTTCGGGGGGTGCGGCCGACGGTGCGGGCGATCTGCAGCAGCGCGCGCATCTTGTCGCCCAGGCCGTCGGACGAGCCGCGCTTGAGCTCGTCCAGCAGCGGGACCTTGTCCTGCTCTCCGGTCCTCTCCAGCAGTGCGGTGGCGTGCTCGGCGTGCGAGTCCATGCAGAAGAAGCAGTCGTTCGCCGCGCTGACCGCGGTCGCCAGCATCTCGCGCTCGGCGCGGCTGAGCGTGGCGCCCGGGTAGTCGTGCACCAGCAGCTCGTCGGCCAGGCCGCGCAGGTGCAGGCCGAGGCCCGGCGTCAGCCGGATCGCCGCCAGGATGCCCGGAACGTCCGGAAGGCCGCCGACGATCGGCTCCTCCTGGGCGCGGGCCATGCGCTCGTCGTCGCGTGCCATCGGTTCATCTCCTCCGTGGAGCCGCGCCAGCCGGCGCGGCAGGTCATTCGCTTCCGGCGGCGCTGCCCGGCTCGAAGGGAAGCACCGCAACGTTCATCCAGCGGCTGCCGGTGGCCTGCCGCATCGCGAAGGTCAGCGAGAACGGCGAGGTCGACTCGTCATGCAGCCGCCCGTCGGCATCATACGTTTGGGTCGTCAGGCTGCCCCGTGCCTGGAATCCGAGGCTCAGCCCGGTCTGCACGCCGAAGGGCACCAGCAGCGCGACGTTGATGGATTCGAACCGATAGCGCTCGATGGTCGTCGTCCCGCTGGCCTGCGCCTGGCGCAGCCGCTCCTGCATCTCGGCCAATCGGTCGCCGTGGTCCACCGCCTCCAGGATCGCCCCGTCGCGACGCAGCAGGGCCTGGCTCTCCAGCTCCAGGTTCTCGGCCAGGGTGCGCACGATGCCCTGCATCTCGGGCCCGGCGATCTCGTGGTTCCAGTCGGCCACGTCCTGCTGCACGGTGACCGCCGGGAAGGTGGCCGGATCGACCTGGTGGGGTACCTCGTTGAGGAGCTCGCTGGGATCGGCCAGCACCAGGCCGCGCGCCGGGATCCCGGCCAGCACGATGGCACCCGCGAGCGTCAGCGCGGCCCCGGCTCCCAGCGCGGTTCGCGCCGGGCGTGGCCGGCCGGCGAGCCCGAGCGCGGCGGCGGCCCGCCGCAGGTCGTCGGCCGGCGACTTAGGCTCGGGCAGCACGCGCTCAAGCAGGGGTCGCGCCGCGCATACCAGCAGCAGCCCGGCCAGCAGGCCGACCTTGGCGCCGAACTCGTTGGCCTGCGGCGCCAAGAGCAGGACCGATGCTGCCGCCACCAGCACGCCGAACACCACCCTCCCGACCCGCCCCGCCGGCGAGGTCCGGGGATCGGTGATCATGAAGAACAGGAAGATCATCACCTCGGGCGAGGTGACGATCACGCGCCAGTATTCGAAGCCGCAGACCGGCGCGAACGACCAGCGTGCGGTCATGCAGTGACCCGAGGCGGCCAGGATCGCCGTGCCGGCTGCGAACGCCAGCCAGAAGCTGATCGCCATGCCCAGCAGGCGCAGGCGGCGCGTGATGAGCAGCCCGCCACCGACGATCGCCGCGTAGGCGGCGATCATCGGCAGGTTGAGCGGTGCCCACCAGAAGTCGAGGGGCTCGACGCGGGTGCTGCCGAGCACCACGAAGGCAAGCACCAGCCCGATGTTCGAGGGGTTGAAGACGTGCGCCCCGCGGTAGCGGATGACGTACTTGGTGAGCAGGGAGAGGCCCGCGATCGCCGCGAAGGCGTACCAGGCGTGCGTGTCCCACGGAGAGTCCGGGGGCGTGCCGACCACGCGCAGGATGAGGGCGACGCCGCTGCCGGTCAGCATCGCGCTGGCCGGCCAGACGATGGATCGCGTCTGGGCGAACGTGATCGCGATCTCGAGGATGGCGCAGGTCAGGATCGCGGCCAGGATCTGCGGCACGCTGACCGCGAAGTGCAGCCCCACCTGGCCCAGGACGTGGACGCTGATGATCACCGCGGCCACGTGCAGCCGGGGGTCGCGGATGCTGGGCAGCACGACCGGGT
>DASURX010000223.1:0-6655 GCA_036375355.1 Candidatus Limnocylindria bacterium | reverse complement strand
TCGCCGGTGTAGGTGTTCTTCAGCCCGACCGCGGCGGCGATGTCGCCGGCGCTGACCTGCTCGATCTCCTCGCGGTGGTTGGCATGCAGCTGCAGCAGGCGGCCGATGCGCTCCTTGGTGCCCTTCGACGAGTTGTACACGTAGCTTCCCGTCTTGAGCGTGCCGGAGTAGACCCGGAAGAAGGCCAGCTTGCCCACGTACGGGTCCGCGGCGATCTTGAAGGCCAGCGCCGAGAAGGGCGCGGTCGCATCCGTCTCGCGGATGGCCTCGTCGTCCGAGCGCGGGTCGTGCCCGTGCACCGGCGGGACGTCGAGCGGGGACGGCAGGAAGTCGAGCACCGCGTCGAGCATGGGCTGGATGCCCTTGTTCTTCAGCGCCGAGCCGCACAGCACCGGGACGATCTGGTAGGCCAGCGTCCCGACGCGCAGGGCACGGCGGACCTGGTCGGCACCGATGGCCTCGCCCTCCAGGTACTTGTGGGCGATGTCGTCGTCCAGGTCGGCGAGGGCCTCGATCATCTTCTCGCGATGGCTCTCCGCCTCGGCCAGCAGCTCGGCGGGGATGTCGCCGACCTCGATCTGGTCGCCCAGGTCGTTGCCGTAGGTGATGGCCTTCATGTTGATCAGGTCGATCACGCCCCGGAAGCCACCCTCGCGGCCGATCGGCACCTGCAGCGGCACGGCGTTGGCGCCCAGCCGGTCACGGATCATGTCGACCACGCGCCAGAAGTCGGCGCCGGTGCGATCCAGCTTGTTGACGAAGCAGAAGCGCGGCACGCGGTAGCGATCCGCCTGGCGCCAGACGGTCTCGGACTGCGGCTCGACGCCGGCCACGCCGTCGAACACGACGACCGCGCCGTCGAGCACGCGCAGGCTCCGCTCGACCTCCACGGTGAAATCCACGTGCCCGGGCGTGTCGATCAAGTTGATGCGATGATCGGCCCAGAAGCAGGTCGTGGCTGCGGCGGTGATGGTGATCCCCCGCTCCTGCTCCTGCTCCATCCAGTCCATCGTGGCCGCGCCCTCGTGGACCTCGCCGATCTTGTAGATCTTCTTGGTGTAGAACAGGATCCGCTCGGACACGGTCGTCTTGCCCGCGTCGATGTGGGCGATGATCCCGATGTTCCGGGTCCGCTCCAGCGGGATGTTCGTGGTGGCCGAGCGCCCGGCGGCGGTGCTGACGGTCATGATCGGCCTACCACTTGAAGTGGCTGAAGGCCCGGTTGGCCTCGGCCATGCGGTGCGTGTCCTCGCGGCGCTTGACGGCCGCGCCGACGCCGTTCGAGGCATCCACGAACTCGGCGGCCAGCTTCTCGGCCATGCTCCGGCCGTTCCGCTTGCGGGCGGACTCGATCAGCCAGCGCATGCCCAGGCTCACGCGTCGGTCGGCACGAACCTCGACCGGGATCTGGTAGGTGGAACCGCCCACGCGCTTGGGCTTGACCTCGATCAGCGGCATGGCGTTGCGCAGCGCGAGCTCCATGACCTCGACGCCGGAGCGCCCAGCCTGCTTCTCGCAGCGCGCGATCGCATCCTCCAGGATGCGCGCAGCCAGCTGGCGCTTCCCACCGCGCATCAGCTTGTTGGTGAACTGGTCGATGGTCAGCGCGGTGCCGACGAGCTGCTCGTCGTACTTGCTCTTGCGGGCGATGGTGGGACGGCGAGGCATCAGTCTAGGCGCCCTTGCCCGGCGCCTTCGCGCCGTACTTGCTGCGTCCCTGCTTGCGATCGCGCACGCCGGCCGCGTCCAGCGTGCCGCGCACGATGTGGTACTTCACGGCGGGCAGGTCCTTGACCTTGCCGCCGCGGACGAGCACCACCGAGTGCTCCTGCAGGTTGTGCCCGACGCCGGGGATGTAGGCGGTGACCTCCATCCCGTTGACCAGCCGCACGCGCGCGACCTTCCGAAGCGCCGAGTTCGGCTTCTTCGGGGTGCGCGTCATGACCTGCAGGCAGACGCCGCGCCGCTGCGGTGCGCCGCGTCCCTCCGAAGCGGTCTGCTTCAGAGTGTTCAGGGTGCGGCGCAGCGCCGGCGCCTTGACCTTCTTGCCTGCCGGCTTGCGGCCCTTGCGGACCAGCTGGCTGATCGTCGGCAACGAGAACCTCGCGTTCGTATCGCTGTGCTGAGTGGCTCGGTTGATCGCCTCCCTCACGAGCACACGGCGACCCTCAATCGGGGCCACTTTGGGCTTCAGCGAGGGGTGCCCGGAAGGGCACACACGAAGGCGTCCCGCACGCGGGACACCGAACGCGGAGTATAGGGTTTTCCCCGTCGAAGTGTCAACCGAGCCGAGCCGGGGTAGCAGCGAGGGCGGGCCGTTGCCGGCCCGCCCTCATCGGTCCATAGGCGGCTTGGAGCCGCCCCGTGCCTACTCCTTGGCCCCGGCCTCAGCAGGCTCCTCGTTCAGCGCGTCGAAGACCTGCTCGGTGACCTCCGCCTCGATGGCCGGATCGTCGTCGGCGCCCATCAGCTCGGACACCGTGTCGGCCGCCTCCTCGGCGGCCGCCTCGGCCTCGTCCGGCTCGATCACGCCGTCGGCGTCGGCATCGGCCTCGCCGGTAAGGAAGGTCATCGCCGCCTCGCGCTCGCGCAGCGCCTCGGCCTCCTCCGGAGACAGCTCGCGGGCCCGTGCCGCGGCCAGCGCCCGCGCCTCGGCGCCCGTCCCGGCCGGGATGAGCTTGCCGATGATCACGTTCTCCTTCAGGCCGATCAGGTGGTCCTTGGCGCCGTTGATGGCCGCCTCGGTCAGCACCCGCGTCGTCTCCTGGAAGGAGGCGGCCGCCAGGAAGGAGCTCGTGTTCAGGCTCGCCTTGGTGACGCCCAGCAGGACGGTCTGCGCCGTCGCCGGCTCGCCGCCCTCGGCCAGGACCCGGTTGTTGACCTCCTCGAACTCGAAGCGGTCGATCAGCTCCGACGGGAGCAGGTCGGTGTCGCCGGCCGAGTCGACGGTTACCTTGCGCAGCATCTGCCGCACGATGATCTCGACGTGCTTGTCGGCGATCGTCACGCCCTGGGAGCGGTACACCTTCTGGACCTCCGCGACCAGGAAGCGCTGGACGGTGTCCACGCCCTTGATCTCGAGCAGGTCCTTCGGGTTGAGCGAGCCCTCGGTCAGCGGATCGCCGGCGAGCACCTCCGAGCCGGTCTCGACCCGCAGGCGGGCCGAGTGCGGCACGGCGTACTCGCGCGTGTCGACGTCCTCCGAGTGGAGGGTCAGGGTGCTCCCCTTCTTCGTCACCCGGCCGGCCGACGGCGCCTTGACCTCGACCACCTCGTCGCCCTCGCCGGAGCGGGCCAGCAGCTGGCCCTCGGCCACCTCGTCGCCGTTGGCGACCAGGATCTCGTGCTGCGGCGTGAGCTTGAAGGGCGTGTCGTAGGCCTCGCGGTGCGTGACCCGCACCGTGATCGGCTGGTCCGGACCGGTTCGCGCCACTTCGACCGTGCCGTCGATCTCGGTCATGGTCGCCTGGCCCTTGGGGATGCGCGCCTCGAAGAGCTCCTCGACGCGCGGCAGGCCCTGGGTGATGTCCTCGCCCGCCACACCGCCGGTGTGGAAGGTCCGCATCGTCAGCTGCGTGCCCGGCTCGCCGATGGACTGGGCGGCGATGATGCCCACCGCCTGTCCCAGCTCGACCAGCTGCCCGGTCGCCAGGTTGCGGCCGTAGCACAGGCGGCACACGCCGTGCCGCGCGGCGCAGGTCAGCGGTGAGCGCACGTTGACGCGGTCGATGCCGGCCGCCTCGATGCGCGCGATCGCCGCCTCGTCGATCTCCACGTTGCGAGCGACGATCACCTCGCCGCTCTTCTCGTCCTCGACGTCGATGGCCGCCATGCGGCCGACCAGCCGATCGCCGAACGGCTCGGGGATCTGCTCCGACTCCTCGCGCGTGATCCACGTGCCCAGGTCGGTGCCGCAGTCGTCCTCGCGGGTGATGACGTCCTGCGCCACGTCCACCAGGCGCCGGGTCAGGTACCCGGAGTCGGCGGTGCGCAGCGCGGTGTCGGCCAGGCCCTTGCGGGCGCCGTGGCTGGAGATGAAGTACTCCAGCACGCTCATCCCCTCGCGCAGGTTGGACCGGATCGGCAGGTCGATGATCCGGCCCGACGGGTCGGCCATCAGCCCGCGCATGCCGGCCAGCTGGTGCACCTGCGTCACGTTTCCGCGGGCGCCGGAGTGGGTGATCATCCAGACCGAGCCACGCTTGTCCAGGCCCTCCAGCATCCGCTGGGTGACCTGGTCGGTGGTATCCCGCCAGACGTCGACCGTCTGGTTGTAGCGCTCCTCGTCGGTGATGAAGCCCTTGCGGAACTCGCGGTCGATGTCGCTCACCGCCGCATCGGCCTCGGACAGAAGGGCGGCCTTCTCATCGGGCACCCGGATGTCCTCGATGCCGATGGTGATGCCGGCCACCGTCGCGTAGTGGAAGCCGAGGGTCTTGATGCCGTCCACCAGGTGGGTGGTGGCCTCCGGACCCAGCTCGCGGTAGCACTGCGCGATCAGCGCCTTGAGGGCCTTGCGGTCCATGACCTGGTTGATGAAGCCGAGCTCCTCGGGGATGACCGTGTTGAAGATCACCCGACCCGGGGTCGTCTCGACCAGCTCGGTGCGCGGGCCGCTGCCGTCGCCGTCCGCCTCGCTCCCCTCGCCGGGCAGCTGCAGCGCATTGCGCACCGGCAGCTCGACGATGACCGGCGCCTGCACGTGCACGTGCCCCAGCTGCGCGGCCATCATCACCTCGGCCGCCGAGGAGAACGCCTTGCCGGCGCCCTTCTCGTCGGGGGCCTCGACGGTCAGGTAGTAGCAGCCCAGCACCATGTCGTGCGTGGGCGACACCACCGGGGAGCCGTCCGCCGCCGAGAGCAGGTTCTGGGTGGAGAGCATCAGCTCCTTGGCTTCCTTCTGGGCGGCCGAGGAGAGCGGCACGTGGACCGCCATCTGGTCGCCGTCGAAGTCCGCGTTGAAGGCGAAGCAGACGAGCGGGTGGATCTGGATCGCGGAGCCCTCGACCAGGATCGGCATGAAGGCCTGGATGCCGAGCCGGTGCAGCGTCGGCGCGCGGTTCAGCAGGACCGGATGGTCCTTGATGACTTCCTCGAGCACGTCCCACACCTCGGGACGCACGCGCTCCACGATGCGCTTGGCGCTCTTGATGTTGTGCGCGAAGCCCTTCTCGACCAGCTGGCGCATGACGAACGGCTTGAACAGCTCGAGCGCCATCTTCTTCGGCAGGCCGCACTGGTGCAGCTTGAGGTCCGGGCCGACCACGATGACCGAGCGGCCGGAGTAGTCGACGCGCTTGCCGAGCAGGTTCTGGCGGAAACGGCCCTGCTTGCCCTTGAGCATGTCCGACAGGCTCTTGAGCCGATGGTTGCCGGTCCCGGCGATCGCCCGCCCACGCCGACCGTTGTCGATCAGCGCGTCACAGGCCTCCTGCAGCATCCGCTTCTCGTTGCGGATGATGATCTCCGGCGCCTCGAGGTCGAGCAGCCGGCTCAGCCGGTTGTTGCGGTTGATGACCCGCCGATACAGGTCGTTCAGGTCGGAGGTCGCGAAGCGGCCGCCGTCCAGCTGGACCATGGGACGCAGGTCCGGCGGAATGACCGGCAGGGTGGACAGGATCATCCACTCCGGGCGCGCGCCGCTCTTGCGGAACGCCTCGATGAGGCGCAGCCGCTTGATCGCCTTCTTGCGCCGCTGCCCGGAGGTCTGGCGCATCTCGACGTGGAGCTTCTGCGCCAGGTCGTCGAGGTCGAGCTGCTCGATGATCTTCTTGATCGCCTCGGCGCCCATGCCCGCGTCGAACATGCGGCCGTAGCGCTCCGAGAGCATGCGGAACTCCGCCTCGGAGATGATCTGCATGACCTTCACGTCGGCGATCTGGGCGCGCTCGTTGCGTGCCGCCAGCCGGGCGCTGTCGACCTCGCGAGCGACCTGCTCGCGCTCGCTGACGAGCGCCTCGTCGATGCCGCCGGTCAGGTCCGAGATGGCCGTCTCGTGCTTCTCGCGCGCCCGCTCCAGCGCGGCCTTGGCCTCGCTGTCGACGGCGCTGACCTCGCCCTTGACCACCTCGCGCAGCTTCGCCAGCGCGTCCTTGGCGGTCTCGCCCTCGCGCGCGATGAGCTCGCCGGTGGCGGTGAAGACGACGTCGGCGGTGACCGTCTTGCCGGCCTCCTTGATCGTCGCCTCGACCTGCTGTGCCGCGGTCATCAGCTCCTCGGTGCGCGCCGCAAGCTGCTCCTCGAGCCGCTTGGTCTCCGCCTCGTGCGCGGCGTCCACCTCGGTCCGCTTGTCGGCCACGGCCGCCTCGAGCTCGGCGCGCTTCTCGTCCACGATCTGCTGCGCGCGACCGATGCGCTCGGCCATCTCCTCTTCGACGCGGGCAAGCGCCTTCTCGCGCTCGTGCTCGTCGACGCGGGTGATGACGTACAGCGCGAAGTAGAGGATCCGCTCCAGGTTACGCGGGCTGACGTCGAGCAGGATGCCCAGCCGGCTGGGCGTGCCCTTGAAGTACCAGATGTGGCTGACCGGCGAGGCCAGCTTGATGTGGCCCATGCGCTCACGTCGGACCTTGCTGCGGGTGACCTCAACGCCACACTTGTCGCAGATGATGCCCTTGTAGCGAATGCGCTTGTACTTGCCGCAGTAGCACTCCCA
>DASURX010000222.1:0-8387 GCA_036375355.1 Candidatus Limnocylindria bacterium | reverse complement strand
TGGGACGACGTCGTGGCGCACATGAAGGCGCTCGAGCAGCAGAGTGGCAAGGGCTTCGGCGACGCGGAGAACCCCCTGCTGGTGAGCGTGCGCTCCGGCGCCGCCTTCAGCATGCCGGGCATGATGGACACCGTCCTGAACCTGGGCCTCAACCCCGAGACGGTGCAGGGCCTCATCCGGCTCACCGGCAACGAGCGCTTCGCATACGACGCCTGGCGACGCTTCGTGGCCATGTTCGGGCGGATCGTGCTGGACCTGAAGGCTGAGGACTTCGACGAGCCCTTCGACGCGCTGAAGCACGACGTCGGCGCGAAGCTGGACACCGACCTGACCGCCGACCAGCTGCACGGGATCGGGGACCGCTTCACCGAGATCGTGCGCGACAGGACCGGCCAGGAATTCCCGACCGACCCGTACCGGCAGCTGGAGCTCGCGGTGCGGGCCGTCTTCGACTCGTGGTTCGGCAAGCGCGCCCACGACTACCGCGAGTTCAACAAGATCCCGCACGACCTCGGCACCGCGGTCAACGTAGTGACGATGGTGTTCGGCAATATGGGCGACGACTCGGGCACCGGCGTGGCCTTCACCCGCGACCCGAACACCGGCGAGAAGGCGCTGTACGGCGAGTACCTGACCAACGCCCAGGGCGAGGACGTGGTCGCCGGCATTCGCACTCCATCGAAGATCAGCCAGATGCGCGACGAGCTGCCCGAGGTCTACGCGCAGTTCGAGGAGATCGCCCAGCGCCTCGAGACGCACTACCGCGACATGCAGGACCTCGAGTTCACGATCGAGCGCGGGACGCTGTACATGCTCCAGACGCGATCCGGCAAGCGAACCGCGCCGGCCGCGGTGAAGATCGCGGTCGACATGGCCAACGAGGGCCTCATCTCCCGCGAGGAGGCGCTGCAGCGCGTTGAGCCGGGGCAGATCGTCCAGCTCCTGCTGCCGCGCTTCGACGAGGCGGCCAAGGGCAAGGCCAGGGACCGCTTCCTGGCCAAGGGCCTGAACGCGTCCCCGGGCGCTGCGACCGGCAAGGCCATCTTCGATCCCGATCGCGCGGTCGAGGCCAAGGCCGCCGGCGACCCGGTGATCCTGGTGCGCATCGAGACCTCCCCGGACGACGTGCACGGCATGCTCGCGGCGCGCGGCGTGCTGACCGCGCGGGGCGGCGCTACCTCGCACGCTGCAGTGGTTGCGCGCTCGATGGGCCTGCCGTGCGTCGCCGGCGCGGAGGCGCTCCGGATCGACTACGCCTCGCGCACGATGCGCGCGGGCTCGGTGAGCGTGGCCGAGGGGGAGATGATCAGCATCGACGGCACCACCGGCGAGATCTACGCCGGCGAGCTGCCGACCATCGAGGCGCGCTTCGAGGACGAGCACGACCTGGCCACCCTGCTGGGCTGGGCCGATGAGGTTCGACGCCTCCAGGTCTGGGCCAACGCGGACTATCCACGCGACGCCGAGCGAGCGCGCGCCTTCGGCGCGCAGGGCATCGGCCTGTGCCGGACCGAGCACATGTTCTTCGAGGAGGACCGGCTGCCGACCGTGCGGCGCATGATCCTCAACGCGCATGCGGCCACCGCCGCCAAGGCCCGGCCGGAGGACTCCTGGACCGATGACGAGCGCGAGTCGGTGCGCGTCTTCGACGAGGCGCTCGGGGCCCTGGAGAAGCTCCAGACCGATGACTTCGCCGGCCTCTTCCGGGCGATGGATGGGCTGCCGGTCGTCATCCGCCTGATCGACCCGCCGCTGCACGAGTTCCTGCCCTCGTATGACGAGCTGGTGGCCGATGTCACCCGCCTGCGCACGCTGCTCGAGGTGAGTGGCAACGGCCGGGGCCCGACGGTCGACGCCGTCGGCGATCGCCTCACGCCCGCCATCGAGAAGGGCCTGACGCGCATCTTCGGCGAGAAGGACGCGGCACGGGCCATGAAGCTGATCCAGCGCGAGGGCAAGGCCACCGCGGCGCCAGCCGCCGAGGCGGATCGGTCCAGCCTGGAAGCGGAGCTGGCCGAACGGACGGAGCTCCTGCACGCCGTCGAGGCGATGCGCGAGCAGAACCCGATGCTTGGGCTGCGCGGCGTGCGCCTGGGGCTGATGGTGCCCGACATCGTGAAGATGCAGACCCGCGCCATCCTGGCCGGCGCCGCCCGCGTGGCGGCCGAGGGCCGGACGCCGCTGCCCGAGATCATGATCCCCCTGGTCGGGCACGTGAACGAGCTGCGCGAGACGCGGGCCATCCTCGAGGCCGAGGTGGCGCGCATCGTGGAGGCCAGCGGCCAGCAGGTCTCCTACAAGTTCGGCACGATGATCGAGGTCCCGCGCGGCGCGCTGACCGCCGACGAGATCGCCGAGCACGCGGAGTTCTTCAGCTTCGGCACGAACGACCTGACCCAGATGGGCTTCGGCTTCTCGCGCGACGACGCGGAGGGCAAGTTCCTGCTGCAGTACGTCGACCGCAAGATCCTGCCGGAGAACCCGTTCCAGGTCCTGGATGCCGCAGGCATCGGGCAGCTGGTGCGCATCGGCGTGGAGAAGGGACGGGCGACGCGTCCGGACCTGAAGATCGGGATCTGCGGCGAGCACGGTGGCGACCCGCAGTCGATCGCCTTCTGCCACCAGGTCGGCCTGAACTACGTCTCCTGCTCGCCGTTCCGGGTCCCGGTCGCGCGTCTGGCGGCGGCCCAGGCCGCGATCGCCAGCACCGAGGTGCGCGACAGGTAGGGCCGCCTACGGGAGGCTGGCATCCGGGGTGGGGGTCGGGTCCGGTGTCGGCGTCGGCGTCGGCTCAGGCGTTGGCAGCGGCGTGGGTGCAGGCGTCGGTGCCGGGGTCGCCGCAGCGGTGGGGCTTGCTGTCGGGGTCGCGGTCGGACTTGCCGTGGGGCTCACGCTCGCTGCCTGGCTGGCCGATGAGGACGGTCCGATGGTCGGCTGGGCGCCAGGCGTGGAGGGTCGGAAGGTGGGGTCCGGCGTGATGGACGGCTCGCCGATGCCCGGCGAGCCAGTGCCGATCGCCTCCGGCGTTGGGCTGCCGGCCACGACTCCGCCGACGAATCCGGAGGCCTCGGGCCCGCGCGAGGAGGGCGCGCCGGTTCCGCCCAGCACTGCCTGGGTCGGCTGGGAGTCGTCCTCGGCCTGGTTGCCGTCACGGGGCAGAGCGCCGATCGCGATGCCGGTAAGCGCGCCGGCCAGGACCATCACGGCGGCGATGCTGGCCAGCCGTCCCAGCGGCACGAGCGCGCGCTCCGCCGCTGGCTGCCGGGACGGCGGCAGTGGCGCGCGTCCCGGATCGATCGCCGCGAGGCCGTCGAAGGCGGCGAGCCGGATCCCGCATTCGGTGCAGACCGAGGCGTGCACTGCCACGTCGCGCGGCGGGTCCTCGGCACAACCGGCGGCCAGCCAGGCCGCCAGGCGCTCGTGCAGGTCGTCGCGCTCGGCTCCGCGAGGTCGCGCCCTCATCGGCCGGCCTCCGTGCTGAGCCGATGCTGCGGCGTCCCGCCCATGGCCTGCCCGGCGACGTGCTGCACCCGCGCGGCCAGTGCGCCCGGCGACGGATAAGGGAGCGCGCCGAGCGCCGCCTGCACCGATTGGAGATACCGGCCGCGGGCTCGCGCGACCGCACGCCGCGCACGGACGGGCGTGGTGGCGAGGATCGTTTCGATGTCGATCGGCTCGAGCCCCTCGATCACGGCCGCCACGAGCGCCGCGCGCTCGTCGACCGTCAGCGAACCGAGGGCATCCGCCACGGCGTCCGAGGCTCCGAGACCGGCGAGGGCCGCTCGCGCGGAGGGCTCGAGTTGGCCCTGCGGGCGCGCGTGGCGCCGGAGATCGGCCACCACCCGCGCCCGGAGCCAGGCAGCGGCGCGCTCCGGATGACGGAGCTCCGCCGCGCGGGCGGCCCCCGCCGCCAGGGCATCGGCCGCGGCCGATGCGCCCCGCGAGCGATCGCCGGCCGCCACCAGCAGCGCGAAGCCGTGCAGCCGGGACCCGTGCAGGTCGCGGAACGCCGCGCGCAGCAGGTCACGCTCGCGGTCCGCGGCAGTGACGGGAAGTGGCTTGACGGTCGTGGTGGAGCTCCTGGCAGTTGATCGTGGGCGATGCGGTGGGGTACGGACGCGAACGGTCGGGTGGAGTGTACTCACCGGCGTCCAGTCCGACCCACGCCGGTGAACCGCATCGGTCGTGCCAGACAGCACGCGACGCCGATCCGAGTGAACAAAAGGCTTGACAACGCGGTAGAATATGTGAGCACCTATTGACAAACCCCTTGACAAGCCACCGATTGGACCGGTCCCCGCCACGCGTATGAGTTCTTCCGGCATCCCCGCCGAGATCAAATCGAAGCTTCCCGTCCTCGAGGTCGTGGGCGAGACCGTCGCGCTCAAGCGCGCGGGCTCCGCCTACAAGGGCCTGTGCCCGTTTCACGCCGAGAAGACGCCATCGTTCATCGTCAACCCGGATCGCGAGAGCTGGCACTGCTTCGGCTGCGGCGAGGGCGGCGACATCTTCACCTTCGTCATGCGTCGCGACGGCCTCGAGTTCCGCGAGGCACTGGAGCGGCTGGCGGACAAGGCAGGCGTCGAGCTGTCGGATCGGACGGCGCGCGAGGATCGGCATCGGCGCAGGCTGCGCGAGGCGCTGGAGGCCGCCGTGGCCTGGTATCGCGAGGTGCTGCTGCAGGCCCACCAGGCGGAGGCGGCGCGCGCGTACCTGGCGGAGCGTGGATTCAGCGATGCGACGCTGGAGCGCTTCGCCATCGGCTATGCGCCCAACACCTGGGACGCGCTGACGCGCAGGCTCATCGGACGCGGCTTCAAGAACGACGAGCTGATCGGCGCCGGGCTGGCCTCGCCGTCGAATCGCGGCGGCGTGATCGACAAGTTCCGGGGCCGGATCATCATCCCGATCCGCGACGCCTCCGGCCGGGCGGCGGGCCTGGGTGGCCGGATCATGCCCGGCGCCGAGGGGCCGAAGTACCTCAACTCCCCGGCCGGACCGCTCTTCGACAAGAGCCGCACGCTGTTCGCCCTGGACCTGGCCAAGGCCGCCATCCGTCGCGAGAAGCTGACCGTGATCGTCGAGGGCTACACCGATGTCATGGCGGCCCACCAGGCCGGCTTCCAGAACGTCGTCGCCAGCCTGGGTACCGCGCTGACGCGCGGCCAGGTCGACCTCGCCACCCGCTATGCCGATGCCGTGGCGCTGGCCTACGACGTGGACCTGGCGGGCGAGGCGGCCACGCAGCGCGGCCTGCTCGAGGAGCTGGGGCCGGACCAGAGCGTGACCAAGGTTCGCGTGGTGCGGATTCCGGCCGGCAAAGACCCCGACGAGCTGATCCGGACCGACCCGCAGGCCTGGAAGACGGCCGTGGCCGAGGCGAAGCCGGTGATCGAGTACTTCATCGACCGCACCGCGGCGGAGCTGGGGCTGGACAGCGTCGCGGGAAAGCGCGAGGTGACCGGGCGCGTCCTGGCGCTGCTCAAGCGGGTCGGCGATCCGATCGAGCGCAACCTGTATCTCCAGCGGCTGGCCCAGCTGGTCCAGGTAGAGGAGCGGGTGCTGGCCGATGCGCTTCAGCGCGAGCCGGTTCGGCGTGGGCCGACGCGCCCCACACCGCCCGCGCCGACCCTGGCGCCCGCCCCAAAGTCGCCCCTTTCGCCTCTCGAGGCTGAGGCCCTGGCGCTGCTGCTGCGCCACCCGCACCTGGCGGCCGAGCTGCCCGGCGGAGAGCTGCCGTTCGACGATGCTGCGGCGGGCGCCGTGGCGGCGGCGTGGAGAGCGCGACAGGCGACCGCGGACGGGAACGGGACCACCGGCGCCGACCTGGAGGCGTTCGTTGGGGAGCTGGATCCCGCCAGCGCGGAGGTGGCGCGCGACGTGCTCGCGCGGATCGCCGCAGACCGCGACCAGGTCCAGGACGCCGAGGTTGCGCGGCAGGCGCTGCGCGTAACGCTGCTGCGGCTGCGCATCAGGCGCCAGGACGATTCGATCAGGGAGGCGCGAGCGCAGCTCGAGGCGGCGCAGCGCGAGGAACCCGGACAGCGCCATCCCGAATGGGAGAAGACGATCACCGAGCTGGAACGCCAGCGCGAGGAGCTGATGAAGGAACTACGGGAACCGGCCGCCGCGGTCGGCGCAAGGAGGAGCTGAGCATGGCGACGACCATGACCAAGAAGCGGTCGACCACCGCGGACGAGAAGGACCAGAAGGCCACGGCGCCGGCATCGAAGGCGACTGCGAAGGCGGCGACCACGAAGCCGGCAACCACGAAGGCGGCGACCACGAAGGAGGCGGCATCGACCAAGGCGGCCACACCGGCCAAGGCGGCATCGGCCAAGGCGCCTGCCGGGGCCGCGGCCAAGGCATCGGCTCAGGCTGCCGCGAAGCCCGCGTCGAAGAAGGCCGCCACGGCGAGCGTCAAGGCGCGGCCGAAGGCCACCAACGGCAACGCGCCCGGCGCCGACGGCGTTGAGCACCAGGCGGCCATCAGCGGCCTGTTGGAACGTGGTCGGGAAGAGGGCTTCATCACCCACGACCAGATCCTGGAGGTGGTGCCCCAGCCCGAGGCGAACCTGGGCGCGATCGAAGAGCTCTATGCCCAGGCCGAGGAAGCGGGCGTCGAGGTCCTGGACGCGGACAACAACCCGACCCTGATCGCCGAGCCGGAGCAGGAGGAGGCGGCAGCCGAGAGTGGCACCGCCAAGGTCGATACCGAGGAGGACCTGGAGGCGCTGGCCGCCGACCTCATCGGCATCGACGACCCGGTCCGCATGTACCTCAAGGAGATCGGCAAGGTAGCGCTGCTGACGGCCGAGGAAGAGGTCGTGCTGGCCAAGGCGATCGAGCTGGGCGAGCTCATCGTCGAGGACCCGGCGCGCTCGCTGGTCAACCTCTACTCGTGGGTCAGCACCAACTCGGAGCCGAAGGCACGAGCGATGGCCGCCATGCGCGCCTTCGACCTGCCCAAGGAGTCGCCGCGCATCACGCGCGACGCGATCGACTGGTGGGTGCGCCGCAAGCGGCGGCAGATCGAGCCGCCCGCCGTGAAGCTCAGCAAGGCGCGCAAGGCGAGCGACCTGGACGACGAGGCGCGCGAGCGGATCATGCACGGGGAGGCGATCCTCAAGCTGCTCGCCGAAGATCCCGCGGAGGGACTCAAGCAGGCCGTCCTGTTCGGGCACTCCTACCGGTTCCGCGCGCTGGACCACGCCGGCGCCAGCGAGCTGTTCGAGTTCGAGCGCTGGGCGCGCGAGACGGCCGAGGAGATCGTCCGCAACTACATCGAGGACGGCAATGACGCCGCCTACCTGCACGAGCTCGGCTACGACCCGACCATCCCCATGGACGTGCCGCTGGAGAAGCGCTCCGGGCGGCTGGTGGAGCAGAGCGTCGATGCGCGCAAGCGCCTGACCGAGGCCAACCTGCGCCTGGTGGTGAGCATCGCCAAGAAGTACATCGGCCGGGGGATGAGCTTCCTGGACCTGATCCAGGAGGGCAACATCGGCCTCATCCGGGCGGTCGAGAAGTTCGAGTACGCCAAGGGCTTCAAGTTCAGCACCTATGCCACCTGGTGGATCCGGCAGGCGATCACCCGCGCCATCGCCGACCAGGCGCGCACGATCCGCATCCCGGTGCACATGGTGGAGACCATCAACCGCCTCATCCGGGTCAGCCGCACGCTGCTCCAAGAGCTGGGCCGCGAGCCGACGGTGGAGGAGATCGCGCGACGCATGAGCCGCGACGAGATCATTCGCGAGCTGCGCGACAAGCTGCAGCGCGAGCCGACCGAGCGCGAGGTGGACGAGCGCGAGGAGATCGGTCCTCAGACGGTCTCGCCGGAGAAGGTGCGCGAGATCATGAAGGTCAGCCAGGAGCCCGTGAGCCTGGAGACGCCCATTGGCGAGGAGGAGGATTCGCACCTCGGCGACTTCATCCCGGACCTCGCCTCGGTTGCCCCGGCGGATGCCGCGTCCCACCAGCTGCTCAAGGAGCAGGTGGAGGGCGTGCTCGACTCGCTCACCCCGCGCGAGCGGCGGGTTCTCCAGCTTCGCTTCGGCCTTGAAGATGGCCGTTCCCGCACCCTGGAGGAGGTGGGACGCGACTTCAACGTGACCCGCGAGCGCATCCGGCAGATCGAGGCCAAGGCGTTGCGCAAGCTGCGCCACCCGAGCCGCAGCCGCAAGCTCAAGGACTACCTGGAGTAGGCGGTCCGCCCACTGGACCGATGCGAACGGCGGCCGCCCTGGCCGCCGTTCGGTCTACCACGCGTCACCCGGGCGCCAGTCGCAGCTGATCGGGTCAGCGGTGTCCAGCGGGGGAGACGTGGCCGTCCTCAGGACCATGATGTAGCCGTCCTCGTCCGGCGTGCGCCGCTCGGCACCGTC
>DASURX010000221.1:0-12974 GCA_036375355.1 Candidatus Limnocylindria bacterium | reverse complement strand
CGCTGGCCGCCCGGCGTGCGGGTCGACGCCGGCGTGCACGAGGGCGATGAGATCACCGGAGCGTACGACCCGCTGCTGGCCAAGCTGATCGCGCACGCGCCGACTCGCCCGCAGGCCCTCGAGCGCCTGCGCGAAGCCCTGGAGCAGACGGAGCTGCTGGGGGTGCGCAGCAACCTGCGCTTTCTGCACTGGCTGCTCGGCCATCCGGCGACGCGCGATGGCGCGATGCGAACCGACACGATCGCGAGCCTGCAGCTGCCCGATCCCCCGCAGCCGGACGACGCGGCGTGGCGGCGCGCGGCGCAGGCGCTGGCCGATTCCGGCGCCGGTCCCGGCGGGGCGTGGGGTGGCGGCTGGCGAGCCGGCGCTGCGGCCGCGATCCGCGTGCGGCACGGCGACGAGGACCGCCGGGTCGAGCTGCCGTCGGCCTTCGGATGGACCGCGGACGGACCGGTCGCAACTGATCAGATCACTGGAACAGTGCACGTGGGGGTCGAGGGCCAGTCCCTCGAGTTCCGGCTCTCCCCGCCGCCGACCGTGGAGGAAGCCGTCCGCCACGCGGCCGGCCACGGCGAGGGCCACGCGGTGCTGACGGCGCCGATGCCCGGGCGGATCATCGCGGTTCGTGCGGCCGAGGGCGCATCGGTCCAGGCTCACGCCACCGTGCTCGTGCTGGAGGCGATGAAGATGGAGCACGCCGTGGTGTCGCCACTGGCCGGGACTGTCACGCGCCTGGCCGTGCGGGAGGGCGACCAGGTCCAGCGCGGGGACCTGCTGGCGGAGGTATCGGCCTAGCATGCGCGGCATGACGGCGGTCGACGTGCGCATCTACGAGGTCGGGCCGCGCGATGGGCTGCAGGCGGAGCCCGCCACCCTGGCGACTGACGACAAGCTCCGCTTCCTGGCCCTCCTGGCCGATGCCGGCCTGCGTGAGATCGAGGCCACCTCGTTCGTCTCGCCCAAACTCATCCCCCAGCTGGCCGACGCCGACGAGCTCATGGCCCGGCTGGAGCGGCGTGCCGGCGTCCGCTACGCGGTGCTGGTCCCCAACGAGCTCGGTCTGGAGCGCGCGATCGCCGCGAAGGTGGACGCCATCTGCCTTTTCACCGCCGCCACCGAGTCATACGTGCGCCACAACATCGGGATGGGGATCGAGGAGTCGCTGGAAGCCTTCCGGCCGGTGGCCGATGAGGCTCGGCGTCGCGGCTGGTGGGTGCGGGCGTATGTGAGCACCGCCTTCGGCTGCCCCTACGAGGGCGAGGTCGGGCCGCGCGCGGTGGTGTCGGTCAGCGAGCGGCTGCTGGAAATGGGGGCGGACGAGCTGGCCATCAGCGACACCGTGGGGGCTGCGGCGCCGGCCGACGTCAGCCGCGTGCTGGCCGCGCTGAGCGCGGCGGGAATCGCGCCCGCCATCGTCGCGCTGCACCTGCACGACACGCGCGGGACGGCGCTGGCCAACGTCATGGCCGCCCTGGAGGCCGGTGTCACCTGCTTCGACGCGGCGACCGGCGGCACCGGCGGGTCGCCCTTCGCGCCGGGGGCGACCGGCAACCTGGCCACCGAGGACCTGGTCTACCTGCTCGACCGGCAGGGCCTGCGCCACGGGGTCGACCTGGACGGCGTGCTCCGGGCGGCCGCCTTCGCCACGGCGGCGCTCGGGATGGACGCGCCGCGCAGCAAGGTCGGCCGCGCGGGCGGCTGGCCGCGGTAGGGCGGTAGCATGCGCCCGATGGAGCCGATGGACGCCGGCGCGCCCGACGCGACCCCGGGGGTCGACCGGCGGCGCGCGTTGATCCTGGACGTCGACACCGGCATCGACGACATGATCGCGCTGATCATCGCCGCCACCGCCCCCGAGCTGAACCTGCGCGGCGTGACCTGCGTGGCCGGCAACGTCGAGATCCATCACGTGGCGCGAAACACCGGCAAGATCCTGCAGATGGTCGGGCGGCCGGACGTGCCGGTCAGCATCGGCGCCGCGCGTCCGCTCCGGCGGCGTCTGCGCACCGCGCCGGAGACCCACGGGCCGACGGGCACCGGCTACGTCGAGATGCGCGGCGAGGAGCGCAAGCTGGGCACGACCGAGTACACCCCCATCCCCGCCGCCCGCTACCTGGCCGCGCACGTCAAGCGCCACCCCGGCGAGCTGACGGTGGTGGCACTCGGCCCGCTCACCAACCTGGCAGCCGCCACGCTCAACGGCGTGGACCTGGCCGAGGGCACGCGCGAGGTGATCTGGATGGGCGGCACCCTCGAGGAGCGCGGCAACACGACCGACACTGGGGAGTGGAACGCGTGCGTCGATCCCGAGGCGGTCGAGGCCTGCCTGAGCAGCGGGTCGATAGACCGCATCTTTCCGCTCGACGCCACGCAGGACGTGATCTTCACCATGGACGACCTGCGCGTCCTGCCCGAGACGCACCTTGCCGGCGTCGTGCGCGACGCGGTTCGCTTCTACGTCGGGTTCCATCGCCAGGCCGATGGCATCGACGGCTGCTACCTGCACGACCCCGTGACGGTCATCGGCTCGCTGCTGCGGCCCGAGCTCGTGCGGGATACGGTCAAGCTGCGCCTCGCCTGCGACACGAGCGCGGACGCCTACGCTGCCGGCAGCCTGTACCGATCCGAGGATCGCGGGCGTCGGGTCGTGGAGGTGGCGACCGCCATCGACGCGGCGGGCATGAAGGCCGAGCTGCTCGAGCGCCTGGCCCGGGCTGTGGCCTGAGAGGAGGACAGGAGAGGAATGGACGGAGCGCGCTGGCTCAGGATCGCGGTCGGCGTGGGCGCCGGCCTGTTGGTGGGAATCGCGCTGCTGGCTTTCGGCCAGGAGTGGGTGCTTGCGCTGGCCGGGGGCGCCATCGTCGCCGACGTGGTGTACGCGCTGCTCGCCCGCATGCAGACGGGCGATTGGGGGCCGCTGCGCTTCGCGGCCGGCCTCGTGGCGTTCGCGATCGTCGGCTACGTGGGGATCATCGGCTTCGGTGACTTCGGTGGCGAGGCGGACGTCGACCCGAACACGTTCATCAATGCCAAGGCGGCCAACACCTGGGCGCTGATCCTGACCATCGCCATGGTCGTTGGTGCGGTCGTCTACTTCGGCCTCGAGCTGCTGCAGACCGGTCGCCTCGACTCGTTGGCACGCCAGTTCACGACGCGCACGTACCTGCTCATGGCGGTGGGCATCGCGATCAACATCATCCTGGGGCAGACGGTGGCCGCCGCGCTGAAGATCCCGATCTACCTCGACTCCATCGGCACCATCCTGGTGGGGGTGCTGTGCGGTCCCGTCGCTGGCGCGGTGACCGGCGGGCTGGCCAACGTGCTGTGGTCGTACGTCATCCCGCCCCCCTTCCAATACCAGCCGGCGGCAGCCTTCGCCATCACGGCGGTGGCGATCGGCGTCATCTCGGGACTCGCCGGACGCGCCGGCTTCCTTCGGCCACGGCCGGACCGGCCCAGCGGCGAGCTCATCGTGGGTGGGCTCGTCACCGTTGCCCTGGTGGGCGGCATGGCGCTCGCCGCGATCATCGGCTACCAGACGGTCTTTGGGACCGATGTCAGCCTGCTCCCCAACGAGGGCGTGGACTGGTACTTCGTGGTGCTCGGCTGGCTGGCGCTCGCGCTCGTGGCGCTGGCCGTGGTTGGCCTGTTCGCGCTGCTGCTGATCCGGCGTGACCTGACCGCCGCCTACGTTGTGGTGGCTGGCGTGTTCACCGGCGTCATCGCGGCGCTGATCAGCGCACCCATCGCCGCCGGGGTGTTCGGCGGGGTCACCGCCTCCGGCACGGACTTCCTGGTGGCCGCCTTCCGCCAGGCGGGGCTGGACGTCCAGGCGGCGACGACCGGCCAGGGCCTGATCAGCGACCCGATCGACAAGGTCACGACATTCTTCACGGTCTACATCATCCTGCAGGCCATGGCCAACCGCTTCAAGGCCCGATTCCCGCAGGGCGAGCGGGTGGTGGCCCTGGAGGAGGGAGCGCCGGCCTGACCGACCAGACCGATGGGGGCGCCGGCCGCGCGGCGCCCGACTTCCTCGGCGTCCCCGGACCCAGCGCCTTCCACCGACTGAACCCGCTCACCAAGCTGGTGCTGGCGCTCGGCACCACGGTGCTGGCCATCGGCCTCGGTGGCGTGCTGGGGCCCGCGCTGCTGGCGCTGGTCGCGGTGGCCGTGCCCGCGCTGGCGGCCGGCATCCTGCCTCGCCTGCTGCGCACCGCACTCCTGTTGAGCCTGCCGATCGCCATCAGCGTGCTGGTCGTCAACCTGTTCTTCTTCCCAGCCGGCCAGGAAGTCCTCTTCCAGGTTGGCCCGATCCGTGCCACGGCCGAGGGGCTCGGCTTCGCCATCGAGACGCTGGCACGCATCGGGGCCATCTCCGGCGCCATCACGCTCTTCTACCTCACCACGCCGCCGGCCGACCTGGTGGTCGACCTCGAGCGGCGAGGGGTGGCGCCGCGGATCGCATTCGTGGCCAATGCATCGGTCCAGACGGTGCCGGCCATGGTGGAACGGGCGGCGGCGATCACCGCCGCACAGCGGGCGCGCGGCCTGGACACCGAGGGGAGCATCTGGCGCCGGGCGCGGGGCATCGTGCCGCTGGCCGGACCGGTGCTGCTGGGCTCCATCGCCGAGATCGAGGAGCGGACCATGGCGCTCGAGGCGCGCGGCTTCACCCGCCCTGGCCGCCGAACGCTGCTCTGGGAGCCACGTGATTCGCGCCGCCAGGCCCTGGCACGCTGGGCGCTGGTGCTGGCCGTGCCCCTGACCTTCCTGGCACGTGGGCTGGGCCTGCTGGACTGGCTGGCCTGATGCTGCGCCTGGAAGGAGTCACCTACCGCTATGCCGGCGCGTCGCGGCCGTCGCTGCACGACGTCTCGGTCGCCTTCGATGACGGCGAGGTGGTTGGGCTGGTGGGGGCATCGGAGGCCGGCAAGACGACCCTGTGCCTGGTCGCCTCCGGCCTGGCCCCGCGCACCGTGGGCGGCACCCTCGGCGGGCGGGTCCTGCTCGACGGGGAGGACGCTGGTCCGCTGGCCATGCACCAGCTGGCCGGAAGGATCGGGATCGCCTTCGCCAATCCCGCCACGCAGCTCACCGGGGTGGCCGGCACCGTCTACGAGGAAGTCGCCTTCGGACCGATGAACCTCGGGCTGCCGCGAGGCGAGATCATTGACCGCACCGACGCGGCGTTGGCCGGTCTCGGCATCGGGACGCTCGCCGCCCGCGATCCGGCGCGGCTCTCAGGCGGACAGCAGCAACTCGTCTCGATCGCCGGCCTGCTCGCCCTGCGGCCCAAGCACCTGGTCCTGGACGAGCCGACCGCGCAGCTGGATCCGGCGGGCACCCGCCTGGTGGCGGATGCGCTGGCGCGGCTGGCGGCGGATGGCGCGTCGATCATCGTGGCGGAGCAGAAGACCGATCTGCTGGCGTCCATCTGCAACCGGGTCGTGGCGATCGACGCCGGACGGATCGCGATGGACGGCGAGGCGGCCGAGGTCCTGGCAGATCCGCGCCTGACCGAGCTTGGAGTCGCACCTCCGGCCACGGTCCGCCTGCATCGTGCCGCTCGGGCGGCACAGCTGCCCGCCGGAGCGCTCGACCGGCTGGTGAACGCCTCGGCGCGGGCTTCCGCCGAGCCATCGGCCCCGTCATCGGCCCCGTCATCGGCCCCATCCAAGTGATCAGATCACCGGAACACTCGCGGCTCCTGCTCGAGGAGGTCGTGCACGTCTACCCCCGCGGCGGGGTTCGTGCGGTGGACGGGGTCGACCTCCGCATCGATCCGGGCGAGCAGGTGGCGCTCGTGGGGCAGAACGGCAGCGGCAAGACCACGCTGGTGCGCCACCTCAATGGACTGCTGCGGCCGACATCCGGCCGCGTGCTGCTGGACGGGCAGCCGACCGCGCGCCGCACCGTCGCGGACCTGGCCCGCAGCGTCGGGCTCGTCTTCCAGGATCCCGACCGCCAGATCTTCGCCGGCTCGGTGCGGTCCGAGGTCGAGTTCGGCCCCCGCAACCTGGGGCTGCGCGGCGCCACGCTGCGGTCGGCGGTGGAAGCCGCGCTCGAGGCCGTGGGCCTGGAGGCTGAGGCGGGCACCAATCCCTACGACCTCGGAGCCTCGCGGCGGAAGCTGCTGGCACTGGCATCGGTGCTGGCCATGGGCACGCCCGTTCTCGTGCTCGACGAGCCCACCACGGGGCAGGACGCGCGGGGGGTCGCCGTCGTTCGCGACGTGATCGCGGCGGCGCGGCAGGCGGGCCGCACCGTGATCGCCATCAGCCACGACATGGATTTCGTGGCGCGCACCTTCGCCCGAGTGATCGTCATGCGCGCCGGGCGGATCGTGCTGGACGGCTCGCCCAAATCGGTCTTCGGTGCCGATGCCTGGGAGGTCCTGCGTTCCGCGTTCCTCGAGCCGCCGCTGGCCGCTGCCATCGGCCATCGGCTGGGCCTGGGCTCAACCCCGACCGATGAAGCGCTCGTGGCCGCGCTGGGGCAGTCTCAGTAGTAGCCCGGCGGCGGCGGGAGCGGGTTGCCCGCGGCGTCGACCCGCTCCTCGGGCGGCAGGTCGTCGCGATGGCGGCGGCCCCCGGTCGGCCCCGGCACCGGATGGGCCATGACCGACGAGGGCACCTCGTCCAGCCGCTGGTCGATCCCCCGCAGGCCGAGGTTGCGCAGCGCCGGCGCGAAGCGGTCCGCGAAGGGCGGCTCGCGCAGCAACCCGAACAGGAGCGAGCTGTGCGCGCGGTTGAGCAGCTCGATGCCCCGAGTCGCCTCTGGCACGTTGATCTGGTTCAGCCCCAGCTGCCCCTCGAGCATGTCGAGCGCCCGATTTGCCTCGCGCCGGGTCTGCGTGGTGAAGTGCGGGGTACGGTTGACCAGCAGGCGGATGCGGTACAGCGCATCGCTAGCGCCCCGATCCCGATCGACGGAAGCGGCGGAGGTCATGGAGCGCATCTTACGCGGGCAGGGGGAGTGGCAGCAGGCGATCGCCGAGGGCATCGCCCGTGCGCCGCGGCCGATCCCCGTCGATCCCCGCCTCGCGCCGCGGGATAGAAGCTCCGACGACGAGTCGGTCGGCATCCCGCGCTTCGATCGCGCCACCTTCCCGCCCGCCCGGCAGGCCGCCACGTTGCTCCTGCTCTATCCGGGAACCGATGGCGAGCTGGCCATCCCGCTCACCGTTCGCCAGGCCGCTCTGCGGCGCCATGCCGGCGAGATCTCGCTTCCGGGCGGCGCCGTGGATGCGGCCGATGCCTCGCTCGAGTCCGCCGCGCTGCGCGAGGCGTGGGAGGAGATCGGGGTCCCCCCGGCATCGGTCCAGGTGCTGGGAGCCCTGGACGACGTGTGGATACCGGTCAGCAACTACGAGCTGCGCCCGTTCGTGGCCGCCACGCCGCAGCGTCCCGAGCTGGTGCCCCACGCCGGCGAGGTGGCCGCCATCCTGGAGCTGCCGCTCCGGGTGCTCACCGCGGATCTGGCGCTGAGCGAGGAGCTGATCGAGGGGCGCGGCTGGCGGCTGCGCGCCGGCGTGTACCGCTTCGGGGAGCACCGCATCTGGGGGGCCACGGCCCGCGTGCTCGCGATGTTCAGCGCCGTCCTGCGAACGATCGAGTGACGGTCAGCGGCGGGTCCTAACGCTGGTCCCCACCGAGGCCAGGAGGGAGAGCAGCTCCCCGTGATGCCGCTTCGGGGCGGCGACGATGCTCACCCGCGCCTGCTTCCTGCGCGGATCCCACCAGCGCCCGCCGTATAGGTCGGTCACGACTGCCCCCGCCCGCTCCGCAACCAGGCCGGCGGCAGCCACGTCCCACGGCGACAGCCCCCCGTTCTGCACGAAGGCATCGAACCGCCCATTGGCCACGTACGCCAGCGAGAGCGCCGCACTCCCCATTCGGCGCGGGATCCGGATGGCTCGGCTGACCTTCCGCTCTCGCCCGATGCCACCGCGCCCAATGATCGCCAGGCTGACGACGAAGTCCCCCAGATCGTCCTTGTCCGATGCCGTGACGACCTCCCCGTTGAGCGTCGCCGGTCCGTCCGCCGTCGCCCGGAAGCAATCGCCACGCAGCGGGTCGAAGACCACGCCCACCACCGGCGCGTCGTCCTCGACGAGCGCAATCGATACGCAGAAGTACGGAATCCCGTTGGCGTAGTTGACGGTGCCGTCCAGCGGGTCAATCACCCACGTACGCCGACTGCGTCGCCGTCCGCTCCCTCGCCGGTCGTGATGGCCCGATTCCTCGGCCAGGATCTCGTCGTCCGGATACCGCTCGCGCACCGCCTTGAGGAGCAGCGCCTCCGACGCGAAGTCCACCTCGGTGACCACGTCCCGGCGGCTCTTGCGATCGATGCGCTCCACCCGTTCGTAGCTCGCCACCAGGAGTGCCCCGGCTCGCGCAGCGCCTTCCTCGGCGAAAGCGAGCTCGTCGGCAAACCGGGATGGAGCAAAGGGATCCACGGTGCGAATGCTACCCCCAGCCCTCCGCGGCAACGCTGCCGTCGCCCGACCGATAAGCCCGGGCTAACCGGCCAGTAAGCCCACGTCCGGCACTGTTCAGATCACTGGAACAGTCGGAGGTGGCGCAGTGAGTGGCGCGTGGCGGAGGAAGCAGCGGCGTCGGGAGATGCCGCGCTGGTTCTTCAGGCCGGCAGGGCTCGGCGTCCTCGAGCGCGGCACGCTGGCGGAGCGGGCGGCGGACCAGATTCGACGGCGGATCGTCTTGGGCGAGCTGCGCCACGGCCAGCGGCTGGAGGGAATGCGGATCCTTGCTCGCGAGCTGCACGTGAGCGTGACGGTCGTGCGAGAAGCGATCGCCGAGCTGCGCGGAGCCGGATTCGTCGAAGTCCGGCACGGCGTCGGGATCTTCGTCGCGCGGCGCATGCGGAGGGCTGGTGCAGTCCGCGCGGCGCGCGCGATGCGCAGGCGACGCAGCCTGAGGGAGCTGGAGGAGCTGCGACGCGCGTTGGAGCCTGTCATCGCCAGAGCGGCGGCGGAACGGCTGACGGACCATCGGCTGCGCGAGATCGGCCTATGGGCGGAGCAACGCGCGTCGGCGGCGATGTTCGGCGACGCGTCCCGCTTCACCGAGGCCGACACGGCCATGCACGTGGCCCTGGCCCGCGGCAGCGGCAACAGCGTGGCAGCGGGGGAGCACTGGCTGCTGATGACGCTGCTGCGACCCGAGCTCGAGGGGCAGGCTGGGCGGCTGGCGTCTGATCGCCGGCTCGGAGAATGGCACGAGGAGCTCGTGGATGCGATCGAGGCCGGCCACGCAGAACGGGCGGCGGATCTGGCACTGAGGATCGCCAGGCGCGAGAGTGGGGAGGAGGATGGCATCGTCGGCGGCGCGCTGACGCGAGGGCCACCCTGAGCGCTACGCTAGGACCGATGCCACAGATACACCTTCACGCCGAACCCGGCGACTACGCGCCGATCGTGCTGCTTCCCGGCGACCCGAATCGCGCCCGGCAGATCGCCGAGCGGCTGGACGGCGGGCTGGAGGCTGCGAGGCTGGTCAACAGCAATCGCGGCCTCGTGGGCTGGACCGGCACGATCCAGGGAGAGCCGGTGAGCGTGCAGGCCAGCGGCATGGGCACGCCCAGCTTCGCGATCGTGGCCGAGGAGCTGCTGAAGCTCGGCGTCGAGCAGCTGATCCGGGTCGGGACGTGCGGTGGGGTGGGCCGCGGTGTGCGAACCGGCGACCTCGTGCTGGCGACATCGGCCGCACCCGTCGACGGCGCCACGCGGACGTACCTGCATGGCGACCCCTACGCGCCGACCGCGCACTTCGGCCTGACCCACGCGCTGTACCACGCCGCCGAGGACGCCGCCATCCCGATGCACGTGGGGCAGGTGGCGTCGGTCGACGTCTTCTACAACACCGATCCCGACTACGCGGTCACGTGGCGCGAGCGGGGCGTGCTGGCGGTGGAGATGGAGGCATCGGTCCTGTTCTACCTCGCTGCGCGAAGCGGAGCGCAGGCCGCGTGCCTGCTGACCGTGTCGGACGTGCTGTCGGAAGAGGTCACCACCGAGGAGAGCTACCTTTCCCCGGGGGAGCTGTCGGCGGCCGTGGACCGCATGATCGACCTCGCCCTTGGGGCCGTGCCCACGGCGGCGGCGCTGCGCCATCGGTCCTAGAATCGGCTGACCATGACCGATACGCTGAGCCGCGATCGCGGCGCCGCCAACCAGGCGGGCGCCATCGTCAACCCGAACGCAGCCGCCGAGGCGCAGGACTTCCTGCCGCTGAAGGGGATCGACCACGTCGAGTTCTGGGTGGGCAACGCCCGCCAGGCATCGGCCTACTACCGCGCCCTGTGGGGCTTCACCCCCGTCGCCTACGCGGGCCTGGAAACCGGGGTGCGGGATCGGTCCAGCTACGTGCTGGAGCAGAACGACATCCGCTTCGTGTTCACCGCGCCGCTGACCGCCGATTCGGAGATCGCCCGCCACGTGCGCGAGCGCGGCGACGGCGTGCACGACATCGCCTTCGCGGTCGACGACGTGGAATCGGCCTGGCGCGAGACGACGACGCGCGGCGCGCTATCGGCCCTCGAGCCGACCGCCATCGAGGGCCAGAAGGGCGTCCTGCGCCGCTCGGCGATCCACACCTACGGCGAGGTGATCCACTCCTTCGTCGACCGCAGCGACTACCACGGCGCCTTCGCGCCCGGCTACCACCGCATCAAGGATCCCGCGCCGGCCGCCACCGGGCAGAGCCTCCTCGAGGTGGACCACTGCGTCGGCAACGTGGGGCTTGGCGACATGAACCGGTTCGTGGACTTCTACCGCGACATCCTCGGCTTCAGCCAGCTCATCCACTACGACGACAAGGTGATCCACACCGAGTACTCGGCGCTGATGAGCAAGGTCATGCAGAACGGGAACGGCCGCATCAAGTTCCCGATCAACGAGCCCGCCACGGGCAAGAAGAAGAGCCAGATCCAGGAGTTCCTGGACTACTACGGGATCGCCGGCACGCAGCACATCGCCCTGCGGACCGATGACATCGTCGGCACGGTGCGTGCCCTGCGCGGGCGGGGCGTGGAGTTCCTGGGGCTGCCGCACGCCTACTACGAGTCGCTGCCCGACCGCGTCGGCGACGTCGGTGTGCCGATGGACATCCTCGAGGAGCTCGGCATCGAGGCCGACCGCGACGAGGAGGGCTACCTGCTGCAGATCTTCACCCGCCCGGTGCAGGATCGGCCGACCTTCTTCTTCGAGATCATCGAGCGCCACGGCTCGCGTGGCTTCGGCGTGGGCAACTTCAAGGCCCTGTTCGAGGCCATCGAGCGCGAGCAGGCACGCCGCGGCAACCTCTAGGCTCGCTCAGCGCCAGCCCAGCTCCGGCGCAACGTAGCGCAGCACGTTCTCGATGACGTGGGCGTTGTAGTCCACGCCGAGCTGGTTGGGGACGGTCAGCAGCAGCGTGTCGGCCGCCGCGATGGCGGTGTCCTCGGCGAGCTGCCGCACCAGGGCCTCCGGCTCGCCCGAGTACGTGCGGCCGAACACGGCCCGCGTCGTCTCGTCCAGGTAGCCGATGTGGTCGCGGTCCTCGTGACCGCGCCCGAAGTACGCAATGTCGCGATCGTCGACCAGCGGGAAGATGCTGCGGCTCACCGAGGTCCGCGGCTGGCGGGCATGGCCCGCCTCCTTCCACGCCCGGTGGAATGCCTCGATCTGCTCGGCCTGCTGCAGGTGCAGCGGCTGGCCGCTCTCGTCGAACTTGAGGGTGGAGGTCTGCATGTTCATCCCGAGCCGGGCGGCCCATTCGGCCGTCGCGTTGGTGGCCGATCCCCACCAGATGCGGTCGCGCAGCCCGGGTGAGTGCGGCTCGAGCCGCAGCAGGCCGGGCGGGTTGGGAAACATCGGTCTCGGGTTCGGCTGGGCGAAGCCCTCGCCGGCCAGCAGCTTCAGGAAGACCTCGGCCTGCCGGCGCGCCATGGCGCCGTCGTCCTCGCCCTCGGCCGGCACGTGGCCGAAGTGCCGGTACCCGTCGATGACCTGCTCCGGCGAGCCCCGGCTGATGCCCAGCTGCAGCCGGCCGCCGGCGATGAGGTCGGCCGCGCCGGCATCCTCGACCATGTAGAACGGGTTCTCGTAGCGCATGTCGATGACCGCCGTGCCGATCTCGATGCGCGACGTCCTGGCGCCGATCGCCGCCAGCAGCGGGAACGGCGAGGCCAGCTGCTGCGCGAAGTGATGGACGCGGAAGTAGGCGCCGTCCGCGCCCAGCTCCTCGGCCGCCACCGCCAGCTCGATCGACTGCACCAGCGCGTCCGACGCCGAGCGCACGCTTGAATGCGGCGAGGCCGACCAGTGGCCAAAGGACAGGAACCCGATGCGCTTCACCCATGGATTCTAGCGGCCGGCGCGGCACACGCCGGTGGGCGGCTAGACTCGGCGACGATGAGGATCGCGCACGTTCGCGAACGGCATGCCCCCGCTGGGAGGCCCTGGCGCCTGGCCGCCGCATCCGGCGGCACGGGTGCCGAGACCGGCGCATGGCTCGACCTCGAGGTGCTGCGCCGGGGGCAGCTGGCGCGCGACGGGCGGCTGGCGCACAACTCGGCGCTGTACCGGTCGCCGCTCACGACGCTGGACGAGCTGCTCGGACGCGGGCTCCGCGTCGCGGAGCTGGGCCTGCTGGTCGAGGGATTCGACGCCGAGGCCGATGGCGAGGCGGTCCTCGACGCCATCGACCTGGTCTTCGGGCCGCCGATTCTGCAGCCGCCGAGCATCCGCGACTTCTATGCGTTCGAGCGTCACGTGCGCACGATGTGGGAGCGGCGTGGCGGGACGGTGCCCGAAGCGTGGTATCGGCTGCCGATCTTCTATTTCGGCAACGTCAGCGAGATCCGTGGGCCAGGGCAACCCGTCTGGGCGCCGCGCGGGGCGAACGAGCTGGACTACGAGCTGGAGGTCGCCGCGCTGATCGACACCCCGGTTCGTGACCTGGACGCGG
>DASURX010000220.1:0-2658 GCA_036375355.1 Candidatus Limnocylindria bacterium | reverse complement strand
GACCTGAGACGGTGCTGCACCAGCCCAGGGTCTCGAGATACTGCGCGGCGCCGGCCGGATCACCTGCTGCCAGGAGTCGCTGACCAACCTCAGTGCACTGTGTCGCCGCGTGACTTGTACTTCCGGAGGAGCGACGCCGATCACCGGCGCCAAGCGGCCGGCCGCCGGGCAGAGTACACCACGCTGGTCGTGTGGTCGAAGAAGGAGAAGCGGGCGGTCGCGACCGCGGAGTGGCACGCGCCCGACGCCATGGCCCGCTAGCCGCTTGGCCGACTCTCCAGCGCACGCCGGCGGCGCCACGCATCCACCGACCACGGGCCGGCGCCGGCGGTGGCGAGCGCCACCAGCGCGCCGATGTACAGCAGGTTGATCTCGTAGCCGGGCGGCCCGAACACCGGACCCTCCGGCGTGAGCCCGATGGTGTTCACCGAGCTGAACCCGAAGCGGAGCTGTACGGTGAACATCGCGACCAGCATCGAGACGATGAGCGGCAGGCTGACGATCGCCACCATCGCCCCGACCATGAGCGCGATCCCGCCCAGGATCTCGGTCAGGGTGACGACCCAGGCGGTCACCTGCGGTAATGGTACCCCGATCTGCGCCAGCAGCTTCGCGAAGGCGGCTGGACCGCGGCTCCACTTGGCCCACCCATGGGCCAGGAAGCCGAACCCGACGACCAGCCGAAGGGGCACGAGGCCCCAGCGAGGAGTGGTGAGCATGGTCTCCTCGAAACGCCGGGTCGGCGGGAATGGTTCTCTCCACCGACACGCTTGCCGCCGTGCTCCGCTCATTCCACCGGAGAGACGGCATCTGCCGGGACGGCCGCCATGGTGGCGAGGCGGATGCCCGCGCCCACCAGCACGATCCCCGCGAGGAGCGGGGCGTCCACCGACTCCCCCAGCGTGAGCGCGGAGATCATCAGGCCCAGGGCCGGCGTCGCCAGCAGGGCCATCGCCAGCGTGCCCGCAGGGTAGCGGCGGCCCGCTTCGACCACCGCCCAGTAGGCGAACGCGGTCGCTACCGGGCCCACATAGGCGAGCGACGCGACCCCGGGCCAGCCGAGCGGCGGCAGGCGCCCTTCGACCATCCACGCCAGCGGACCCAGGAGCGCCGCGGCGACCAGCGTCTGCCACGGCGCCAGGGCCAACGCGGGGGCGCCGAACCGATGCGCGCGGACCCACACGATCGAGATGGCCCACGCCGCGGAGGCCGCCAACAGCAGCGCATAGGCGAGTCTCCCGCCCTTGCCATCGGCCCGGAGCGCCGGCGCCGCGATCGCCAGCACGCCGGCGAGCCCGAGGACGACGCCGATGCCCGCGCGGAGCGAGAGTCGCTCGCGGAGCCGCCAGGCCGCGAGCGGCACGACCCAGAGCGGCGTGGAGAACGCGAGGACGGAGGCGCGGCCAGGCGGAAGCCGGGTCAACGCGAGCCCGGTGAGGGCGGAGTACGCCGCCATCTGCAGGGTGCCGGACACGGCCACCAGGCGCCGGTCCTGCGCCGAAGGCCAGGCCACTCCTCGCCGCGCCGCCACACCGAAGAGGCACGCCGTCGCGATCCCGTAGCGCAGGCAGGCATACCAGATCGGCGGCACGTCGGAGACGCCGATCTTGATCGCCGGCCAGGCGACGGCCCAGGCGAAGATGAGGAGGATCAGCAGCAGGCCCGGTCGCGCCCGAGGCGCGCTCACGCGTGGGTCTTCAGGTACCGCACGTATCCGGCGACGTCGTCGGGGACCAGCCGGCCGATCGCCCCGCTGGAGTACACCGCGATCTCGACTCGACCGTCGGGGTCGATCACGAACCCGGTGGACTGCAGGTACCGCGAGTCGGCGCTGGTGTACGCACCCGTCGCCGCGGCGATCGCCGCGGCATCGGCGCCGTAGCCGACCGGAAACGGCAGGCGCAGCCGGTCGGCCAGGGCGGACGCCTCGCCCGCGTCGTCCACCGACAGCGCCACGACCCTGATGCCGAGCGCGGTGAGCGTCTCCGCCGCCCGGGCGAAGGCCGCCAGCTGCGCGTTGCAGTACGGGCACCAGTGCCCGCGGTAGAACAGGACCACGCCGAAGCCGCCCGCCAGGTCGGCCGGCAGCGAGAGACGTCCGCCTCCGACGGCGGGCAGGGAGAGGGAAGGGAAGCTGTCACCGTTGTGCAGGACCGGCATCGCGCGGCTCCGGGTGCGAGGTTGACGCGCAACCTATGTCTCCGCCGAGAGCCGACCAATGCTCGAAAAGCGCGATCTTTTGTCCGAACGGCTCACTGATTGACGGCTCTCGCGTCTCCCGAGCATATTGCTGCCCATGGAACGGCGCGACGTGCTGGCCGACGTGCTCGACATGCTCCGGGTCCGCGGGGCGGTGACCGCCTACGCGCGGGCCCACGCGCCCTGGGGGATGAGCCTGCACCGGGAGCCCGGCGCCACCTTCCACGCCGTCACGGCGGGCACCTGCTGGATCCGGGTGGCGGGCGCATCGCCACGGGAGCTGCATGCGGGCGACGTCGTGCTGCTCCCACCGGCGCGGCCCACGTGATGGCGAGCGCCGCGACGGGGCCGTCGCGGTCGTGGGACCAGATCACCAGGGGCCTGGCGCCCAACGCCGACGGGGAGATCGTAATCGAGGGGTCCGGCGCCTCGACCCGGCTCATCTGCGCGTCCTACCAC
>DASURX010000219.1:0-3155 GCA_036375355.1 Candidatus Limnocylindria bacterium | reverse complement strand
CAGGTGTTCCACCAGCTCGCGCCCCAGATGCTCGACTACCTGGCCATCCCGCCCGACCGCTCCACGGAGCCGGTCGCCGCGGCGGCACGATGAGGCGGCTAGACTCGACGCCAACCCGCACGAGGAGTGGCGTGCCTCCGACCATTCGCCTCGAAGATCTGCTGACGGCCACGCGTGGCCGCCTCCTGCGGCCGACCCTCGTCACCGCCTTCAGCGGGGCAGCCGTCGACTCGCGGCACGTCACCCCCGGCTGCTGTTTCGTGGCGCTGCGCGGTGAGCGCGTCGACGGCCACGCGTACGTGGGTGACGCGGTCCGGGCCGGCGCCTCGGTGGCCATCGTCTCGCGTCCCGTGGAGCTCCCCGCCGCGCTCGCGGCCGAGGCCGCCCTGGTCGAGGTCGCCGACCCGCTCGTCGCGCTGCAGGAGCTCGCCGCCTGGTGGCGCGCCCGCAGCCCGGTGCGCGTCGTGGGCATCACCGGGTCGACCGGCAAGACGATCGCCAAGGAGCTCGTCGCCGACGTCCTGGCACGCTCGCTCACTGTGCTGCGCAACGAGGGCAACCTGAACAGCGAAAGCGGCCTGCCCATGACCCTGCTCCGGCTCGAGCCGGAGCACCAGGTCGCCGTGCTGGAGATGAGCATGTACACCGTCGGCGAGATCGCTCGGCTGGCCGAGATCGCCCGGCCGGAGGTCGGCGTGGTGCTGGCCGTGCATCCGACGCATCTGGAGCGGGCGGGCAGCATCGAGCGCATCGCGCAGGCCAAGGCGGAGCTGCCGCAGGCGCTGCCGCGCAGCGGCCTGGCGGTCCTCAACGCCGACGACGTCCGGGTCGCGGCCATGCGCCGGCTCACCGCCGCGCCGGTCCGCACCTTCGGCCTGTCGCCGGCCGCCGACGTATGGGCCGAGGAGATCGTCTCGCGCGGCCTTGCGGGAACCGAGTTCACGCTGCATGCGCCGTGGGGATCGCGCCGGGTGCGCAGCGCCATGCCGGGACGCCACCTCGTGCCGCACGCGCTCGCGGCGACGGCCGTGGCCGAGCGCTTCGCGATCGGGCTTGACGAGGTGGCGGCCGCGTTCGAGGCGGGGAGCAGCGCGCCGCATCGCATGGCGATCGTGGAGGCGGCGTCCGGCGCCACCGTTGTCGACGATACCTACAATGCCTCGCCGATCAGCGTTGGCGCGGCGCTCGGCTTCCTGGCCGACACGCCGCTCACGGAGGGGCGCCGCCGGCTGGCGGTGCTCGGCGACATGCTCGAGCTGGGCGCCGACGAGGAGCAGCTGCACCGCGGCATCGGCGAGCGAGCGGCTGCCGTCCTCGACGGGCTGGTCACGGTCGGGGAGCGCGGACGCTGGATCGCGGAGGCGGCGCGCGCTGCCGGCCTGCGCCACGTGGCCGAGGCGCGCGACAATGACGAGGCCGCCGAGCTCGTGGAGCGCAGCCTTGCGCCGCGGGTCGGCGACCTGCTGCTGCTCAAGGCCTCGCGCGGCATCGGCCTGGACCGCCTGGTCGAGACGCTGCGTGCCAGCGGCAGCGAGCGGCCGGACCGACGAAGCGAGGGGGAGTGAGACGAAATGCTGGGCATCGTCGTCGCGCTGCTGCTGTCGTTCGTCGGCGTCGTGCTGCTGGCGCCCGTCTACATCGGCCTGTTGCAGCGGCTGGGCTTCGGCAAGCAGATCCGCAGCGAGGGGCCGCAGGGCCACCTGGTCAAGGCGGGCACGCCGACGATGGGCGGCATGCTGATGGTGGTGGTCGTCATGTTCCTGGCCATGGCCCTGCGCATCGAGGACGTCTTCACCCTGACGCCCATGCTGGCGCTGGTGGGCGTCGGGATCCTGGGGGCGATCGACGACTTCGTCAACGCCCGTACCGGGATTGGCATGCGCGGCCGCTACAAGCTGATCTGGCAGACGGGGGTCGGGCTGCTGGCCGCGTTCTACATCCAGCGCCACTATCACATCACCGCGCTCAACGTCCCCGGTCTGGGCGACGTGGGCATCGGTCCGGTGCTCTTCATCCTGTTCGTGGCCTTCATCATCGTGGGCGCCAGCAACGCGGTGAACCTGACCGATGGGCTCGACGGGCTCGCCGGCGGCGTGCTGATCTTCAGCTTCGTGGCCTACCTGCTCATCGCGCTGGTGGATGCTCCCGGCCTGAAGAGCAGCCAACCCAACCTCGCGATCTTCTGCGCCCTGATCATCGGCGCGCTGATGGGCTTCCTCTGGTTCAACGTCCATCCGGCGCAGATCTTCATGGGTGACAGCGGGGCGCTGGGTCTGGGCGCCACCCTGGCGGTGGTGGCCACCATCACGGGCCAGCTGCCACTCCTGGCGGTGATCGGCGTCGTCTTCGTGGCGGTGACGCTGTCGGTCATCCTGCAGGTCGGGTCGTTCAAGCTGCGCGGCCGGCGCATCTTCCGCATGGCCCCGCTGCAGCACCACTTCGAGCTGATCGGCTGGGCGGAGGAGAAGATCACGGTCCGCTTCTGGATCGTCTCTGCCCTGGCGGGCTTCCTGGGCTTCAGCCTCTTCCTCTACAGCAACGGACAGGCATGAGCAGGCCGATGACCGCGACGCATGCCCCGATCCGAACCCGCGACGATCTCACCGGGCGCGCAGCGCTCGTCCTGGGACTTGCGCGCTCGGGAACCGCGCTGGCCCGATACTTGGCCGATGCGGGGGCGCGGGTCGCCGTCTATGACCGACGCAGCGCCGGGGAGCTGTCCGATGCCGTCGAGGCGCTCGGCGATCGCGGCGTGCAGCTCGCCCTGGGCGCGCCGCCGGACGAGGCGCTGGGGCTGATCGGCGATGCCGAGCTCATCTTCACGAGCCCATCCATCTCGCCGCGGTTCCCGACCACCGAGGCCTGGCTGCGCGAGGCGCTCGTCACCGCTCAGGCACGCGGCGCGGAGCTGATCAGCGAGGTCGATCTCTTCCTGCGACTGACCCGCGCGCCGACGATCGGCGTGACGGGGACGAAGGGCAAGACGACGACGACCGCGCTCATCGGGGCCATGCTGGCCGCAGCGGGGATCCGCCACGAGGTGGGCGGCAACATCGGCCGGCCGCTGGTCGAGCTGGCCGACACGCTCGGGCCCGACGACTGGGCCGTCCTCGAGCTCAGCGAGCTCCAGCTGCCGACCCTGTCACGCGGGACCG
>DASURX010000218.1:0-2126 GCA_036375355.1 Candidatus Limnocylindria bacterium | reverse complement strand
GCGTCTTCGCCTCGGGCGACGTGCGCACCGGCGCCGCCACCGTGGTCGAGGCCATCGGCGAGGGCCGGCGCGCCTCGTACGCGATCGACTACTGGCTGCGCGGGCACGACCTGGACGACCCGCAGGTGCGCCGCATCGTGGCCGAGCCGCAGCCCAGCTTCCTGACGATCGTGCCCTTCACCGACGACGTGAAGGAGCCGCGCGCGGTCATGGGCAAGCTGGAGGCCGACGAGCGCAAGGGCAACTTCGGCGAGTACGAGCACGGCTACACCCACGACCAGGCCATGGCCGAGGCGTCACGCTGCCTGCAGTGCACCTGCGAGGCGATCGGCCACTGCGACCTGCGCGAGGCGGCGATCGAGTACGAGACGACGCTCAACATGGCGATCGACGAGCGCTCGATCCAGGACAACCCGTACGTGGGCGTCAACCACGGCTACGGCCGGGACGAGACGCACTCCTTCATCCTGCGCGACTACTCCCGCTGCATCGACTGCGGCCGTTGCGCCCAGGTGTGCAAGGACATCGTGGGCGCCGGCTGCTACGACTTCATCGGCAAGGGCTTCGACTCGCTGGTCACCACCGCCGACTACGTCAGCCTGAACGAGACGCCGTGCGTCTCCTGCGGCCGGTGCGCGGAGACGTGTCCGGTGGGCGCCCTCATGCCGCGGCCGCGGACCCTTGAGACGTATCAGCTCGACATCAGCCGCTGCATCTTCTGCGGCATCTGCGCCGATGCCTGCCCGTACGACGCGCTGCGTTGCGGCCCCGAATTCGAGTTCAGCGAGTACCAGCGCGACCTGCCCATGCTCGACATCCTGGAGATGTCAGACCGGGAGCGCCCCACCCGCTGACCCCTGGACCGATAACAACCGGTCGTTGTGGCGTGCGCGTGCCCATCCTTGCCTGGCTGCCGCAACAGGCTGCGGACGGGCCTGCGCACGCCTCCACCACTGGGAGGGCCATCGGTACAGGGGTGAGTGGAGGGTTGGGGGTTACCGCTCGAACGTGGCTCGAAGGCGCCGGGCGCGGATGATCGAGGCGCCGGTCGCGAAGACCGCGTAGAGCGCGCACGCAGCCACGGCCACGGCGAGTGGCCAGCTCTCCGGCGCGATGCCGTCGCGCAGGCCCGGCAGGTTCGCCGCCACGATCAAAGCGATGCCGGCGGCCCCCAGCAGCACCCCGGCCAGCGGCCAGCCCACCGCGCCGCGCGGTGCCGCGAAGACCCCGAATGCTGCCGTGGCCTGGCCGAGGAGCACCGCGAACAGTCCGGCCGTCCAACCCACCAGGTCCGGATCGCGATAGCCGAAGCGTTCGATCTCCCACTGCTGCAGGAGCACGTGGACTGTCCCCGACAGGGCGATTCCACCGGCCGCCAGAAGGATGCCGGCGGGGCGAACCGCCGGCCAGGCGCCGAACGCGACCCGGGCGGCGCCGAGCACCGCGGCCAGCGCCAGGGACCCCCACACCAGCGACCACAGCGCCAGCTCGACCAGGTGGTCCAGCTCCACGAACCAGCGCACCACGGTGATGACCCCGAAGGTAACGAACAGGGCCGTGCAGAAAGCCGCGAACGACAGGACGGCCCACGCCAGGGCGCGGAGCGGGGTAACGTCCACGTGGGTCACGGGCCGATGACGCGCATCTCTCCCGGTCTGTTGCGGATTCGCAACCACGGTGCGCCTGCGAGGACAGGGGCAGGGGTGCGCGGCGACTCGCCCAGCCATGATCGGGACCGACGCCTGCGCTAGAATCGGACGCGGCCTCGAGCGACGAACCCGAGGCCGTGTCGTTTGAGCGCTCGAGCCCGGCGCAACCGGAACATCCCTACGGGAGCCTCGACTCTGGACGTCACGGGAGTTCTCTTCGTGGTGCTCGCCATCGGCGTGGTCGGTGGCGGCCTGGCGGTCGTGACCCTGCGCAACATCATCCACTCGGCGGTGGCCATGATGGTGTGCTTCGGGGCACTGGCGGGGATGTACCTGCTTCTCGGCGCCGGGATCGTCGCCGCGGCCCAGGTCCTCATCTACCTGGGCGCCATCAGCGTGCTGATCCTGTTCGCGATCATGCTCACCCAGGCCGGGGACGCCAACCTTCCTGCCCCGTTCCACCGCCAGGTCTGGCTC
>DASURX010000217.1:0-3848 GCA_036375355.1 Candidatus Limnocylindria bacterium | reverse complement strand
CACGTCCTTCGCTTTCGCACCCGCGACGGCCGCCTGGAGCCCACGCCCGACGCCCACCTGCGCCAGGGGACGGCGACGGCCGAGGTGGAGGGAGGCATCGGCCAGTTCGCCGATGCGAGCGGAAGGATCACCTCGAACTTCTTCATCTCCGACACGGGGGAGGTCACCGACAACCAGCTCGGGCTGGTCTTCATCAGGAGGAGGTCATGAGAATCCGATACCCGAGCCGGCCGCGGGCCGGGATGCTGGTGGCCGCGCTGGCCGCCGGCTGGCTGCAAATCGCCGCACCGATGGTCGCGACCGCGGCCCTGCCGACCGTGGACTTCGGCAACGTCAACGTCGGCGACAGCCTGACGCTCGACCAGCAGCTGCCACTGACCTACGCGCTGAGCCAGATCCCGGCGGGGACGGTGCTTTACAGCGGCGGCGACCCGACCGTTGACTTCCTCGCCGCGCAGCTCGGCCTGACCGTGCCGATCACCTCCGACGAGCTTTACGGCGTCATCGGCGAGGTCACCGCGACGTACCGCATCACGCTGACGATGATGACAGGCGTCGACTTCTCGGCCAGCTCGCTCGATTGCGCGACCGGGATCGCGTCGTGCACGGCCAGCGTCACCTTCCTGCCCACAGCGGGAGGGATCCGCAACGACGTCGTGCGCGTGCATCTGGCCGACGTGAACGTCACCGGCTCGAGCACCTATGCCAGCCTGATCGACCTGATGGCACCCTTCCTGGTGCCACAGATCGAGCCGCAGCTCGACGTGCCGGTCAGCGGGTACGGCGCCACGCCCAACGGCGGCCTGCAGCTGCGCGTGACCGTGCCGCGCGAGGCCGCTCCCTGCGTCCTGCTTGACGCCACGTCGATCGACTTCGGGACCTTGCCCTTCAGCACCGAGGCGGCGCTCTCGGAGGGCGCGGCAAACGTTGCCGTCTCGAGCTGCTCGACCGGATCGCAGGCGCTCTACGCCTCCGGCACCGATGCCAACGGCAGCGGTGCCAGCCCGGCCCACTGGACGCTGTCGTCGGTGGGCGGCAACCCCTGTGGCATCGGCGTCAACCAGTACGGCGTCGCGCTTGGGACCGATGGCAGCGGCGGGATGCCGGCATCGTTCCAGCTCTCGACCCTCGCCGGCTCGTGGATCGTGATGACGGCCGGGGCCAACGTCGCGTCCAGCGTCGACTACCAGATGCCATGCGTCGGCAGCGACGGCGCAGGACAGACCATGAGCAGCCAGGTCACGTTCCTGGCCACCGTCCCGTGAGCGGGCGGTTCGGCGTGCGTGCGGCGGTCGCCTCGGTGGCGGCCGTCGCCGCGATCCAGCTCTCCTGCGTCGCCGCGACGGCGGCGCAGGGCGTTGCCCTCGATACCGGCCGCATCAGCGTCGAGACGCCGCTGACCGGCGGCAAGTCCTACCAGCTGGCACGGCTGAACGTCCGCAACCCGGGCACGTTCCGCACCAAGTACGACCTCGTCGTGACACCGATCCGGACCACCGCCCGTACCCCGCAGGCGTCGTGGATCAGCTTCTCGCCGAAGCAGGTCACGCTGCAGGCGGGCAAGCAGCAGACCGTCACGGTTTCGATCCGCCTGCCGGCGAACGCCGCGGGCGGCCGCTACGAGGTGCTCATCGGAGCCCACGTCGCGCCATCGGCCAACGGCATGGCAATCGCGGCGGGAGCCGCGGCCCGACTCACCTTCACCGTCGCATCACCGGCGACCAGCGACCCGATCGTGACCGTCATCTCGTCATGGTGGCCGGTGCCGACCCTCGCGATCCTTGGCGCAGGCCTGCTGCTCGGCCGGCATCGGTTCCGGTTCCGATTGCGAATGCCCGTCGAGCGGCGCTGAAGCGTCTACCCCAGCGACCTCTTCACGAGCTCGGCGAGGGCCTTCCCGTCCGCGGCGGTCAGGCCGGTCATGGCCCAGGAGGTGGGCCACATGGTGCCCTGGTCGAGCCGTGCGCCGGCCTCGAAGCCAAACGTGGCGTACCGCTCCTTGAACTTCGAGGCGGGCTTGAAGAAGCACACCACCTTGCCGTCGCGGGCATAGGCCGGCATGCCGTAGAACGTGCGCGGCACGAGCGAGGGGGCGACGGAGCTGACGATGGCGTGGATCTTCTGCGCCATGCCGCGGTCCGGCTCAGGCAGCTCGGCGATCTTGGCGAGCACCTCGCGCTCGCCCTCGGCGCGCTGTGCCTCCGGGTCGCGGCCCGAGGATCGTTTCTTGTCGCGCACGGCCTCCTGCATCGCCGCCCGCTCTTCATCGGTCCAGACGTTGCTCTTGGAGGTCGTCTTCTTGGCTGGCATCGTTGGGTCTCCTGTTGCGGCTGCGGTCAGGCGCTGGCGGCCTGGCTGGCCTTGCCCTGCTGCAGGATTCGGATCGGGTTCCCGAATGGGTCGCGCACGCCCATGTCGGTGCCGTAGAAGTGATCGGTCGGCTCCTGGGTGAAGTCGGTCACGCCGCGCGCCTTGAGCGTCTCGTACAGGGCCCGGGCGTCGTCGGTGATGAACACCAGCCCGCCGAGCGCGCCCTTGGTGATCAGCTCGCGGATGCTATCCGCGGTGGCCTCGTCGTGCAGCGGCGGCCCGGGCTGCTCCAGCGAAACCTCGGTCTCGGGCTGGCCCGGAACGCGGATGGTGAGCCAGCGGTAGTCGCCCTGGCGTACGTCGTTGCCCTTCTCGAGCCCGAGCTTGTTCACGTAGAAATCGAGCGCCTCCTCCTTGTCCAGGACGTAGATCGAGGCGACGTTGAGACGGGTGATCATCGGGGTCGTTCTCCTGTGGGATTCGTGCTGATCGACGTCACCCTAGTGGCGCGCCGGCCGGGGCCGCTTCTCCAAAACTGC
This sequence comes from Candidatus Limnocylindria bacterium, assembly GCA_036375355.1. Lineage (GTDB taxonomy): Bacteria > Chloroflexota > Limnocylindria > QHBO01 > QHBO01 > DASURX01. Next base: position 999 of record DASURX010000217.1, on the reverse strand, counting down.
TCAGTTGCGGAGCGGGTGGAGCGGTCCAGCGCGGCCGCATCGCGGCGAGCTGCACGCAGTGCGGCGCCACGATCGGCCCGTGCCCCTGCCGGTAGGCGGAGGGAGACTCGCCGACGATCTCGCTGAACGTGCGGCTGAAGGTGCCCAGGCTGGTGAAGCCGACGTCGAAGCAGATGTCCGTCACGCTGTGCCGCGTCTCACGCAGCAGGAACATGGAGCGCTCCACCCGCCGTCGCTGCAGGTAGCGGTGCGGCGTCTCCCCGAACACGGCGCGAAAGGAGCGGCTGAAGTGCGCCTCCGACACGTGCGCGACGGCGGCGACGGCCCGCACGTTCAGGGGCTCCGCGTATGCGCGATCCATCGCGTCGCGGGCCCGCAGCAGGCGTCGGTTGAGGTCCTCGGCTTCCCGGCTCACGGTGCAACCCTACGTCATCCCTCCCACCTGACGCCGATCGCCTTGGCCAGCCCGGGCAGCGGCAACGCGGCGGCTTCCTCTTCCACGCTCACGCGGTCGGCTGCGGCGAGCGGCTGCCAGGGCGTGGCGGTCACCACGTGCCCCGCCCGGCGCCAGGTGCCAACGATCCTGCCGTCGAGCAGCACCGCCCCCGGCCAGACGCGCGAGGTCCACAGCGCGGCCCGCTGGTCAGGATCGGGGAGCAGGAGCTCGCGGTCGGCTCCCCACAGCAGGAAGTAGGTGTCGCCGCTGGGGAGCAGGCGCGCCCCGCGGGCGGGCTGCGGCGCGCGGCGCACATCGGCCTCGTCGGACGCCAGGATCCAGGCAGGACCGATGGGCGTCACCACCGGCACCAGCTCGCCGGCAAGGTCAGCGAAGGTGGCCGGTCCATCGGCCTGACCGATGCCGGCCCATGTCGCGAACGAGTCCGGCGTGGCGGGGCCGAAAGCGTGCAGGTAGCGGCGCGCGAGCTCCAGGCGTGCTTCCGCGGGCCGCATGCGGGGTGGCGGCACCGTCCACAGCGTCGGGGCTCGGGCGCCGTCCCA
>DASURX010000216.1:0-2785 GCA_036375355.1 Candidatus Limnocylindria bacterium | reverse complement strand
AGCGGAACCGCCGCAGTCCCGGAGGCTGCTCGAACCACTGGGTGACGGCCTCCACCCCCAGCGCCAGGATCAGCACTAGGCCGTTGACCCGGGTCAGGGCCGACAGGCCGCCCAGGAAGCCGGCCAGCAACCACCGGTCCGTGCGCGCCGCCAGGAAGGCGCCGAGCGCCAGCGCCAGGAAGAGCGACTCGGTGTAGCCGATGTGCAGGAAGAAGGCGGCCGGGAAGACAAGGGCGAAGACCGCGGCGCGGAAGGCGACGTCGGGCTCCTCGTCCAGGCGCACCAGCCGGTAGAGCAGCGGGGCCACGAACAGCGACGCGACGCTGGAGACGACGAAGACGCTGATCAGCGGGCTGTTGAGCGCAGCGTTGACCGCGGTGCTCAGCCACACGAAGAGCGGGTAGAAGACGATGTACAGCGGCAGGTCGCCGGGGTAGACCGAGCGGTACCTGTTGGGACCGATGAGGTCGCCGTGGTCGACGGCGCGGTAGCCGAACACGACCAGGTCCAGGTAGTGCGGGGCATCCCATCGGTTCCAGACCGCGAGCGGGTTGTTGGCGCCGGTCTGGAACCAGACGTAGACGAGCGTGCCGCCCAGCAGCAGCGCGGCCTTCAGGACGAGGGTGAGGCCGACCAGGATCGTCTCGGAGCGGTCCAGCCGGATGCGGCTCATGTGCGCCGGAGTGTATCGGCCGGCGCCGGGTCGCTCGACTGCCCGTCGGTGTCAGCCGGCGCTGCGGCCCTCGGCAGCTGCTTGCTGCCCGGTACACCGGGTAATCCTGCGCACGACGCCCGTTCCGACCGTCCAATTGCCTGCTACACCGGGTAATACCCCGCGTGATCGACCCGATCCGTGACGTCCACGCTCACGAATACCCGATGTACGCGGCACAACAGCCCAGAACCGGCCGCTCCTGCCTCGAAATACCCGATCTGGCGGGCATTTGCGCCCGATCGCGGCCCTAGCCCGCGGCTGCGAGGCGGTCGGCCTGCTTGCGCAGCGAGTCGGTGACCCGCGCCAGGATCGGCATGAAGGTCGGCATGCACTGGTCGCGGCAGCGGGTCGCCAGCTCGGCGATCTCGCGCAGCCGCTCCTCCATCAGCGCCCAGGCGGCGGCGCGGTGGGGGAGCAGGTAGTCGACGTCGTAGAACAGCTCCAGCGCGGGGCCGGCGGTGCGTCCCGGCTGCTCGGGTCCGACCGGCAGGCGCGTGACGAGGTCGCCCAGCGGCTTGACGGCGGTGTACATCAGGCCGACCGCCACGTCGGCCAGGGTGGCGAGCTGCTCCGGCGACTCGTCGGTGTTGGCGAAGTAGCGCGACAGCAGCTGGAGGATCAGCTCGTAGGTGGCGTTGAGCAGGTCCGCGCAGCGCGCGGTGAAGCCGTCGCCGATGACCGTCACCTCCGCGCCGCTGACCGGCGGCCGGACGTGCGCCAGGTGCACCGGTCGCGCCGGATCGAATCCGGGGTTGGCCGCGCGCAGGGCCAAATAAGCGTCGAGCATGCGAATCAGCCGCCCGAAGTGCGCCTCGTGCCAGTCGCCGCGGGCGCCCTCGCCCTGCTCGACGATCGTCTCGATGGCCGCGTGCGCCGACGCCAGGTCGCTGACCGGCACCAGCTCCTGCCAGCGGAAATGCTCCTCGGTGGCCTGCGCCCGGGATGGACCGATGAAGAGGCGCTGCTCCCCGAGCCGCTCCGCCAGCGCGCCCATGCCGTCCTCGATGGACCGATACAGGTGCCCGATGGTGGCGAATTCCTGCAGGTGCGGCCCGATCTCGTCGAGCTCCTCGTGCGGCAGCTCCTCGGCCTTGGCCAGGGCCGCGAACTCCTCGGCATCGGTCATGTCGTGGCCTTCCGGACGCTCCAGGAAGGCGAAGTGGCGCAGCGCCGCCTCCCCGAAGGGAAGCAGCGCGATCTGGACCCCGGCCGGGTACGCCTGGGCCGGCAGCGGGAAGTTGGGCCGCGCCAGGCGGGGCGCGGCTCCCACGCTGGCCAGCAGGTTCTGCACCAGCGCCAGGTGGAGCATCTCCTGCTCGCCGATCTCGAGCAGCTCCCTGCGCCAGCCCTTGAGGGTCGGCACCAGGTCCGCGGGAACGCCCTCGGCGGCATCCTGCTTCAGGCTGAAGGCCGCGTACAGGTACTGGCACATGACCAGGTGCTCCAGCTCGGCGGCCTTGCCGAGGGTGTAGATCAGCGCCTCGCGATGGCCGATGACCATCGGCCGCTCGGGATGCTCGCTCGCGCCCCCGCGCGTGGCCTCGACATGGGCGAGGCGGCCGCCAGGTGCGGCGGCATGGGTTTCGGTCATCGCGTCAGTCTACGGCGCCGGGCGGCGGTGGACCTCGCACGCCATCGGCTGGTACCATGGCCGTCCCCATCCCACGGATGGGCGTGTCGGTCGGGGCGTGGCGCAGGTGGCTAGCGCGCAGCGTTCGGGACGCTGAGGTCGGAGGTTCAAGTCCTCTCGCCCCGACCATTCCTTCTCCCCCGCCGTCCTCGTGCGCTGCCCGGTAGATCGGGTAATGCGCCGCACGAGAGCCGGCAGCCGGGGCCTGTTGCCTGCTGCATCGGGCAAACCTGGGCGTGAGCGGACCAGAACCGCCCTCCACGCTGGGGATTGCCGCACGTATCGGGCACAACCCCGCGGGGGAAGGCCATCGTGCGTGGGATTACCCGATGTAGCGGGCAACCGGACACTGGTCTTGAGAACGCGAACCGGGACCGCCGCGAGCCCTGTGGACCGGTCGGGAGCAGGACGTTCGGCACTTGCCGGCCGCCACGCGCCGG
>DASURX010000215.1:0-2645 GCA_036375355.1 Candidatus Limnocylindria bacterium | reverse complement strand
GGCGTACTACCGGCGCAACCTTGCCGCGGGCAAGACGCGCCTGGAGGCGATGCGCTGCCTGAAGCGGCGGATCTCCGACGCGATCTACCGCCAGCTCGTCAGTGACGTCAGGGCCGCCGCACAGGCGACCGACGAGACGGGTCCGGGAGGGCACAGCGGGGCGTCTCATGTATCCAGCGCGGCCGGCTTCCACCCGCACACCGGCACTTCGGATCAGCCACTTCCCGGACCCGCACGAACGACGCTACCCGCGCCGACCGGCGCCCGGAAGACCACGACGAAAAGAGCCCTCGCTCCCGCCCCTTGACAACAGAGGGGAGCCGTTATGACGCAGGTCTGAGCCGCGCGAGTCGCGGATGACTGTGTCTTGCGGGCGCCTTGCCAGAATGACCGGTGCCTTCGCCGCGGTCAGGCGTCGGTGCGCGCAAAGATGATCGCTCCCGGCACTTCCCCGTCCGGTCGCAAGACAAGTTCGGCCTCAATCGTGAACCCCGCGTCGCGAAGCCAATCCGCGACCTTGCTCGGCCGTCGATGGTGAGTATCGACGTTGATGGGCTGACCCGTGTAGCCCTCCGATGTGTGTCGGGTCTCGTCGCCGACGTGAAAGCCGACCAGTAGCAAACCCTGTGGTCGCAACACTCGACGGAACTGCTCGAAGACGCGGGGCATGGCGTGGTCGGGCACGTGGATCACGGACCAGAACGCGATGATCCCGGCGAGAGAGTCGTCCGCCAGGTCGAGGTCGGTCATCGTCCCGACCTCGAAGCGTAGGTCTGGATAGTCGTGCCGCGCGATGGCGATCATCTCGGGGGAGAGGTCGATGCCGAACACATCCACTCCGGCGTCGTGGAGGTGGCCAGTGACGTACCCCGGCCCGCAGCCAATATCGGCGACTTGCCCCCCTCCGGCGCCCTGCACCAACTCGGCGAACAACGCCAGGCTCGCCCGGAGGTAAGGGCTCTCGCCGAGCAGTCCGCGTACCTTCTCGGCGTATCCGGAGGCGTCGGTGTCGTACGACGAGCGGGTATCGGAAAGCCAGGCGTCAGTCACGCCTGACACGCTAGCCCGAGCTGGCGTGCGCGCAGCCCTGCTGAAGTAGCACACCTCTGCCACGTCGCGGAAACGCACTCATCGGCAGAACACTGAAAGCCGCGTGGTGGACAGGCGGCGGAATGGTCACGCGAGGTGCCAGGGTCGCTGCCAGAACTCGGCGAGCGAATGCGCGAGGGTACGGCCTTGTTCGTATCCTCCTCGCGCGGCAACCCGACGCGTTGACGGATCCAACGCGTTGGCATCGAAGACGTCACCCGCGCCCTTGTCGGGGAACACCGTTTCCACCCTGCTGCCACGTGCGTGCAGCTGGTCGACCTGGGTCTCAAGGTCCATGCCCCACTCTTGGGGCATGCGCGACCTGCCCCCGAACGGTGAAAGCACGAGCACCCGCTCGCACCCAGCCGCCAGATCAGCGTTCTCGCTGCGCCGATACCCACCGTTGAGGTACCAGTTCTCGCCAATCCGGTACGGCGTCATCGCCGAGGTGCTGGCCGCGACGGCGTCCACCAGGTCGATTCCGCTGTGACGGTCGAACACGACCGGTTCTCCGGTACGCGCATCGACAGCCGGGATCAGGACGGCCTGTCCCGGCCAATGATGGCTCGGAAGCCGAGCCGCGACGACGTCGCGCCAGCGCGCCTGGCCGGCGCCGCCGGAAGCATCCCGCTCGAGCGCCGCTGCGCCCATCCTGCGGCGCATGTCGCACGCGTCACGCGCAGAGCCAATAACGGCGTTCGACCACGCCAGGTAGTCCGACCCCGAGACGCGGGGAGCGCGCTCCCTGTCCGATCCGGCGCCACCAGCCTGCGGCCGAGGTGCCTCTGCGAGGATTGCGGAATACAGGTCGGCCGGAGCGGTCCCGCTGGTGATCTGGGCAGCCACCGTTGAGCCTGCCGAGGTCCCGATGATCAGCTCGGCCTCCCTCACATCGACCCCGCCCTCGGCCAGGCCGGCGATGAGGCCGAGCTCCCACGCATTGCCGGCCGCGCCGCCGCCGGCGAGTACCAATGCCCGGCCGCTCGAGTTGGCCCCCAGGCCCGTGGCCTCGACCTGAGGGTCGGGCATCGGCCAGCTCCTGTCAGGTGGCATTCGCGTCACCGCGGCGGCATCGGGAGCGTGCGTCGAGGTGCGGCGCGGAGTCGAAGAAGGTGTCGTCTTCACGGGCTTCGCCTTTCGCGATGCGCCGGATGTGGCGCTCCCGGCGGCGACTACCTCAGCCGCGCGATCGTGGACTGCTGTGGAGCACCCCCTGCGGATACCGCGTCCGTGGGTCACACCTCCTGCCGCTAGATCACATCCCCGGAACGCTAGCACCCGGGCGACGCGGCGGGCACCGGCATTGGCAGGGTCGCCGTGTCCCCGTCCAACGAACCCGCCCGCTAAACCCTCAGCCGTGACAAGTCCCTCAAGCAGCAGCCGCCGACGCCCCCTAAGGTCGGCGCCGAGAAGGCGGCGCTGTTACGCACCGCCTAGATCGATCCTGCGGCGCAGGATGCTAGCATTGCTGTCAGGAGGTGAGGTCATGGGTACTCTGACAATCAGGCAACTCGATGAGCGTACGCATGCACGGCTGCGGGGAAGGGCGGCGGAAC
>DASURX010000214.1:0-2765 GCA_036375355.1 Candidatus Limnocylindria bacterium | reverse complement strand
TGCTGAAGGTGGTGAGCGCGGCCAGCAGGGCCGCGAACATGGTGCGTCGATGCATCGGGCGGCGACCGTACACCCCACTGCACCGCACTCCCAGCCACCGAAAGTCCTGGACCGATGGTGCCCCCGCGCGCCATGCCGCGCGTCGCCGCCGAGATCAGGCCCAGCGCGGGATGCGGTCCAGGAGCCGCTCGAAGCCGAGATCGGCGGCGAGGCGCTCGAAGGCGTCGCGCGGCGCCCCCTTCCATTCGAGTGCCGCGGGGTCCACCTCGATGTCGGCGTCCAGGCCGAGGCGCGCCAGGCGGCGGTAGAGCAGGGCATCGGCCCATCTGGCGCGCAGGCTGGCCGAGAGCCCGGCAGCGTTGCGCACGTTCGCGTCCCATGCGCCGGACGCGGCCGGGATCTGTTCCAGATGGCCCCAGCGTGCGAGCACCGCCGCCGCGCTGCGCGCACCCCAGCCGGGCAGCCCCGGGTAGCCATCCGACGAGTCGCCGACCAGCGCCAGGTAATCGGGGATGCTCTCCGGCGGGACGCCGAACTTGTCCCGCACGCCGGCTTCGTCGTACGTGATGCGGCGCATCCGGTCGCGCAGCACGACGCGGGTGCCCGAGACGCACTGGGCCAGGTCCTTGTCCACGCTGCAGATCACGATCTGCTCGATCGCCGGGTCCTCGGCCAGGCGGTGCGTCGCGGTGGCGAGCGCATCATCGGCCTCGTCCTCGACCATGGGCCACACCGTCAGGCCCAGGGCGCTCAGGGCGGTCTCGGCGTCGCCGAACTGGGCGAGCAGGTCGGGCGGCATGCCGGCCGAGCTCTTGTAGCCGGGGAAGACGTCGTTGCGCCAGCTCTCGATGACGTGATCGGTCGCCACGCCGACGTGCGTCACATCCGGCTCGCGCAGCAGGGAGAGCATCGACTCCAGCAGCCCGCGCACCGCGTTGGTCGGCCGCCCGTCGGGAGCCGTGCTGGGCGGCCGCGAGTAGTAGGCGCGGAACAGCTCGAACGTGCCGTCGACGAGGTGGACCTTCACGGTGGCCGAGGATAGGCCATCGCGGACCGATGCTTCTGCGCGGCACGGCGGTAAGCGCCCAGTAAGTGGCTGGTAAGCGGTCGCGTGGCAGGATCACTCCCCGGCGGGGAAGCGGCGCGGGCGCGTGCCCTGCGATATCGGATCCGCGTGCCAGCGGAGAAGGAGGCCGCGCCGCTACCCCGCCGCGATCGCGCGCGCGCCGGAAGGCCGCGCCTCGCTGCGCACCCAGGCGGTAACGCTCCGCGCCGCCGGCGTCAGGTGCAGGCTTCCGTCCTCCTCGATCCACCAGGCGGCGAGGCCGCGGGCGCGCGCCTCGGGCCCGATCCGACCCGCGCCGGCCACGAACAGGGCCTTGGTCCAGACCTCCGCCCACGCCGGATCTCGCATGGCCACGGTGACGGCCAGCAGCCCGCCGCTGGCCGGCGCGCCCGCCGCCGGGTCGATGATGTGATGCACCGGGCGGCCGTCGGGGCCGGTCCAGCGCCGCACCCGGGTGGACGAGGTCGCCACCGCGGTATCCCGCGCGGCGATGACCGCGATCGGCTCGTCGCCAGCGGCAGGATCCTCGATCCCGATCATCCAGGCGCCGTCGACCGGCCCTGATCCCCGGGCCACGACGTCGCCGCCGGCATCGAGCAGCAGTCCGGCGGCGTCGGGCGCCGCGCGTCCCGCGGCGCGGGTCGCCCAGCGCAGAGCCAGCCCCTTGCCCAGGCCACCGGAGTCCACGGGGCGGGCGACCCGGAACCGGCACGCGCGCCCGTCCCGCGTAAGCCAGCGCGCACCACGGTCTGCCACCGGCGGCGCGGCCAGCGCCGCGGCACCGTGCTCGCCCAGCGCCTCCAGCACCTCCACCACCCGCACGTCGAAGCGACCGTCGGTCATGCGCTGCGCTCGCCAGGCACCACTCAGGAAGCCGGCGCTCCGGCGTCCCACCTCCGTCCAGCCGGACGCAACGTCGGCACCGGTCGCTCGGTTCAGCGCGGTCAGCTCGCTGTCGGCGCGGAAGCGCGATAGCGCCGCATCGACCGCGGCGAACTCGGCCTCCACCGCGGACCAGGCCGCCTCGGCCGCGCCGCGCCCGGCGCCGAGCACGGTGAGCGACAGGCGAGAGCCCATCGACCGCGCCGCGAAGCGCGCGAGGCGCGGTCCCGCGGCGCCGGGGTCGATCCCCGTCACCCGCCCGAGGCGCCGGTGGTTGCCTGCGTCGGGGGAGCCACCACCACCTGCTGCACGACCCGCGACGGCGCGGCCGGCAGCGCGATGCTGTCGGGCAGCTGTGCGGCTGATCCGGTCACGGCCGAGACCTGCTCGGCCAGCGCTGCGAGGGCTGCGTCGAGCGTCGCCGACGCGTCGATGGCACCCGCGTAGCCATCCGCCGCCGCCGCCAATGCCTCGCTCGCCGCATTCACGAGGGCCATTGTGCGCGCTCGCTCGAAGGCCGCCCGCCGGGCGGCCTCCAGCATCGGGTCACGCGCGGCCGCCAGCCGGGCGTCGTGTACCGACTGCTGACCCGCCACCAGGGCAAGGCTGCCGGCGTACGTCGCCGCGCAGGCGGCGGCGATGATCGGCAGGTGCGCGAGGGGCCGCCCCATCAGTCGTCGTCCTCGTGCTCGTCCTCGCCGTCGTGGTGCTCGCCCTCGCCCGACGCCGACGCCGGTGCGGCGACCACGGTCACGGGCGGCGGCTGGGCGCCCGCGTTCGCGAGCGACCGCTGAAGCTCGGCCAGCCGCTGCTGAGC
>DASURX010000213.1:0-4545 GCA_036375355.1 Candidatus Limnocylindria bacterium | reverse complement strand
TCGACGACGTCGATGTAGCCGCGGAACGTCTCTGCCGAGCCGATGGGCAGGTAGACCGGTGCGATCTTCGGCCCGAAGGCGGCCTTGAGCTGGTCGAGCGTGGCGTCGTAGTTCGCGTTCTCGCGGTCCATCTTGTTGACGAAGACGAGGCGCGGGAGGCCGCGCGCGTCCGCCAGCTTCCAGACCTCGCTCGTCCCCACCTCCACGCCCGCGCTGGCATCCACGACCACGATCGCCGCGTCCACCGCGGCGAGGGCCTGCACGACATCGGCCTGGTAGTCCGCGTAGCCGGGCGTGTCGACGAGCGTGATGCGCACGCCGTCGTGCTCCAGGCTGGCGATCGCCAGGTTGATGCTCTGCTGGCGCTTCTGCTCGTCGGGATCCCAGTCGAGGGTCGACGTCCCGGCATCCACGCTGCCCATGCGCTGGATCGCGCCGGCATCGAACAGCATCGCCTCGGCGAGCGTCGTCTTGCCGGCGCCACCGTGGGAGATGAGCGCGACGTTCCTGATCTTGTCGGGGGTCGTGGGCTTCATGCGTGCTCCTTCGTGGCGCAACTCGGCGCGGTGAAGCGGACGCCGCACGACCTTCGCCGGCGGCGAGGTTCAGGCTCTCTGAGGATGCGCCGATTATAGGTTCGGCGCCCCGTACCGCCGAGTCAGCGATTTGCGCCGGCCACGGTCTCCGCGAGCCAGCCCGCCTCGCGCGCGTCGTGGCGGCCGAAGACCCACCCCGTGCCGAAGGTCGCGGGGAGGTCCAGCGTGCGTCCCACGGTCGTGAACTCGTGCAGGGTCGCGTAGCCGGCGTCGCGAGCTTCGCCCAGCGCACGTGGACCCAGGCGCAGCGCGTACTGCGTCCCCAGCGCGAGCGCCACGATCAGCCCGGACGAGGGGTCGACCAGTGCCGCGGTATCGCCCACCAGGAAACGCGCATCGGCGGGCAGCACGCCATTCAGCCGGGCCCACAGCCACTCGACCACGTCCGGGTGCGCGCCCAGGCGCCAGGTATCCACGTCGTCGGGCGCCACGGCGACGGCCACCTGCGCCGGATCGCCGCCCTGCGCCAGGTAGCGAAGCACGCCCTGGTTCCCGGGATGCCGTTGCGGCGGCGCCATCGGTGCATTCTGGGTCCTGCATGGCTCGCTTGGTAGAATCGGGGCCGATTCCAGCGGTTGCACGACGCCGTCCGGCTGCGCCCATCGGTCGCATCGGTCCGGCAGGACGACGAAGGAGGACCGATGTCCGGCCACAGCAAGTGGTCACAGATCAAGCGACAGAAGGGCGCAAACGACGCCAAGCGCGGCGCGCTGTTCACGAAGCTGACCCGCGAGATCATCACCGCGGCGCGCCAGGGCGGGGGAGACGTCGAGGGCAACTACCGCCTGCGCATGGCGGTCGACAAGGCGCGCGCCAACTCCATGCCGATGGAGAACATCAAGCGCGCCATCGACCGGGCGACCGGCGGCGGAGCCGATGCCGAGCAGTACGAGGAGATCACCTACGAGGGCTTCGGCCCGGCCAACGTGGCGGTGATCGTGGCCGCCATGACCGACAACCGCAACCGCACGGCGTCCGAGATTCGGTCGATCTTCTCCAAGTCGGGCGGCTCGCTGACCCCCGTGGCGTGGCAGTTCGAGCAGCGCGGCGTGATCAGCGTGCCACTCAACGGCCGGGACCCCGACGAGGTCACGCTGGCGGCGATCGATGCCGGGGCTGCCGACGTGGGATCGCCGGAGGGCGGCGCGATCCTGGTCACGACCGAGCCGGCCGACCTGGAGTCGGTGCGCGCGGGACTGGCCACCGCGGGATACGAGGCCGAGTCCGCGGAGCTCTCCATGGAGCCCACAACCCGGGTGGAGATTGCCGACGAGAAGACCGCGCGCGGCGTGCTGTCCTTCGTGGAGCGGCTCGAGGACCTTGACGACGTGCAGAACGTGTACGCCAACTTCGACATCCCCGACGCGCTGATGGAGCAGCTCGAGGCGAGCGTCGCCTGAGTGCACGCCGCCGAGTGCCGTCCCGGGTGCGTCCGCCCGATGCGCAGCCTGCTCCCCATCCTGGCCGTGCTGACGCTGATCGGCACGGCCTGTTCGCCCGTATCCAGCTCGTCCGCTACGCCCCCTCCCACGGTGCCGCCCTCGCCGGCCCCCGCCACGCCGACTCCGATCGACGTCGCGACGCTGGATCCGTGCAGCCTGTTGGACCCACAGGAGCTCGGGCCCCTGTTCGGTGCCGAGCTGCTGACTGGAGAGCCCCAGCCCGATGCGGACGGCTATGCAACCTGCAGCTACCACGCCGCCGATGCCTCGACCAGCGTGACGGTTCTCGTATCGCGTACGCCGGTCGACGCGGCGGAGGGCGAGGCGGCGGTCGAGGCGCTTCCGCCGGGATCCGGCGCCGAGGAGCTGCACGGGGTCGGCGGCGTGGCCTGGTTCGGGTACTGCCCGCAGTGTCCGGCGGGCGATACCACCCTGACGGTGATCGAACCGCCGCTCGAGTTCTCGATCAGCCTGGCCCTGCCGGCCGGCGAGAACGCCCGCCGCATCGCCCTCGAGGGGCTGGCGCGCGGCGCGATCGAGCGTCTCGGCCTCTAGCCGGCGCGACCCGGAGGGCCTGCGGCGACCAGGCGCAGCATGGCGTTGGCGTCACCGCGCCAGTGGTTGACGCCCTCGCTCCACCACGTGGCGCCAGCCTCCTCGTACTGCGTGACGAGGGCGGCCGCCGCGGCGACATCAGCCGGCGAGGTCCCGCTGACGACGACGTCGTAGCCGGCCATCCCGGCATCGCCACGCTCGTCCCGGATGAGGTCCAGCGCGGCGCGCAGCTCGTCGAGCGGCATCGGCTGCTCCGGGGCGCTCTCGGCCAGCGCCGCGCTTAGAGGAGCTACGCCGTCCCACCGGGCGGCGCGACGGAAGGGGCCCCGGCGCGGCCAGTAGCCGGCCAGCCACACCGGTGGGCGGGGACGCTGGACGGGCTTCGGCAGGAACGTCATCTCGGAAAGCCGGTAGTGCGCGCCCGAGAACGCGAACGGCTCGCCTCGAAGCAGGCCGTCGAGCACGGCCAGGCCCTCGTCGAGCTGCTCGGCGCGGACGCTGGTAGAAGGATCCAATCCGAACGCCTCGAACTCGGCCTGGGGCGGGTGCCCCAGGCCGGCGCCGAAGACGACCCGTCCCCCCGAGAGGTGGTCCAGCGTCGCGACCTGCCGCGCAACGACCCAAGGGTGGCGCCGCGGCAGCGGCGTCACCATCGGTCCAATGCGAAGGCGGGACGTTGCGGCGGCCGCGGCCGCGAGGAGGATCCATGGATCGGCGATCGGCATTCGCCAGCGGGGATCGGCCAGGATGTGGTCCCAGACGAACAACCCGTCCCAGCCGGCGTCCTCCGCCTCGCGGGCGAGCCGGACAAAGGCGGCGGGATCGGCGTAGTCGGCGAAGTTGGGCACGTTGATGGCGAAGCGCATGGGCCGATGCTGAGACGGCACACGTTCCGCGGCAAGGGCCGAACCGCCCGGATGGGCGGGTACGATACGCCGGTGATCACCCTCGGCATCGACCCGGGCACAGCGGTCTGTGGCTTCGGTGTGGTCGCCCTCGAGCAGGGCCGCCTGCGCCTGGTGGACGCCGGCGTCGTCCGGACGGCCGCTGACGAGACCGATGCCTCGCGACTGCAGCAACTGCATCACGCACTCAGCCAGCTGCTGGCGGAGCACCACCCCGAGCGGGTTGGCGTCGAGCGCCTCTTCTTCCAGCGCAACGTGCAGACAGCCATGGCCGTGGGCCAGGCGCGCGGCGTTGCGCTGCTCGTTGCCGCCGAGGCCGGGCTGATGATCGACGAGCCGACGCCGAACGAGGTGAAGCAGGCCGTCTGCGGCAACGGCGCCGCCGACAAGGGCCAGGTGGCCGCGATGGTCGCGCGGCTGCTCGCCGTCTCGCTCGACGGCGTCCCCGACGACGCGACCGATGCGCTGGCGGTGGCCATCGGCTGTGCCTACCGCGCCGCCGCCGAGCCCCGGATGGCGGCGACCTGGTGATCGGGTCGCTGCGCGGCCCCGTCACCCACCTGGGCCTGGATCACGTCATCGTCGAGCTCGGTGGCGTGGGTTACCGCGTCGTGGTCAGCCCTGCGCAGCTGGCGCGTCTCCGTCCGGAGCGCGAGGCGCACTTCTTCATCCACCACCTCGTCCGCGAGGACCAGCAGGCGCTGTTCGGCTTCGCCCACGCGGAGGAGCTCGCCTTCTTCGAGCTGCTGATGACGGTCAGCGGCGTCGGCCCGCGGCTGGCCCTGGCGATCACCGCCGCGCACCCCGTCACGCGACTGCAGATGGCGATCGTGTCCGACGACGTCGACGTGCTGACCTCGGTCAGCGGGGTCGGTCGCAAGACCGCGCAGCGCATCATCCTGGAGCTCAAGGAGAAGATCCACGCTGCGGGGATCGCGGTGGGCCCGGGTGCGGCATCGGACTCCGACGTGGTCGCCGCGCTCGAGTCGCTCGGCTACACGGCCACGGAGGCCCGGCGCGCGGCGGGCGCGGTTGCAGGCTCGGAAG
>DASURX010000212.1:0-3999 GCA_036375355.1 Candidatus Limnocylindria bacterium | reverse complement strand
CTGCTCGGTGCGGCCAACATCGCCGGAAACCTGCTAGGCCCGGGGATCGCGATCCTCTTCGTGGCGGTCCTGCCCGGCGCGCTCGGCTTCCCGGAGATCACGCTCGGCCTGTTCGCGATCATCGCCCTGGTCGAGGTGGTCACCATGTTGATCACCGTGATCTGGGTGCCGGATCGGCCCGCGCCGCCCACCACCAAGACGCTGCGGCAACGGGCGTTCGGCGCGTGGGGCACCGACCTGCTCGCCCATCACGACTACGTCTGGCTGCTGATCAGCCGCCTGCTGGTGCTGACCGCCATGGTCTCGCTGCAGGCCTTCGCGGTCTTCTTCCTGGAGAACTCGCACGGCATGGACCCTGATGCCGCCCAGTCCTCCCAGTTCCCCATCATCCTCACCGTCGCAGTTGCCGCGCTGCTGAGCGCGGTGCCCGGCGGCTGGATCAGCTCGCGCATCGGCCGGAAGCCGGTGCTCTACGTGGCCATCGGGCTGGGGGCGGTGGGGGCGGTGCTCATCGCCTTCGGGCCGGAGTACTGGATGGTGCTCGCCGCGGCGGTGCCCATCGGCGTGTGCACCGGCGTGTTCCTGGGCGTGGACTGGGCGCTGATGACCGACATCATCCCCAAGGCGGAGTCCGGCCGATACATGGGCATCAGCAACATCGCGGTCGCCAGCGCGGGACCGATCGCCGGCATGGTCGGCGGGATCGTGGTCTTCGTCGCCAGCCTCGCCTCGCTCGGGCCCGACCTCGCCTATCGGGCCATCTTCGTGGTGATGGGCATCGAGCTGGTGCTGGGTGCGCTCGCGCTGCGGCGCGTGGCCGAGCCGGTACGCCATCGGTCATCCGCCGAGCCGGAAACGGTGCCGGCCGCCTGATGGACGCGGCCACGGCGCGGGCGCGGCGCACCGGCCCGCGCGAGCTGAGCGTCGAGCCGGATTGGCGCTATCGGCTCATGTGGTTGGCCAACCGGGCGGTGGTACGGGCGCTCTTCGACCTGCGCGTCTCCGGCCTGGACCGATGGCCCGATCCCCCCTTCTGCCTGGTCGCCAACCACCACAACGGCTGGGACCCGCAGCTGCTGCTGGCGGTCGTGCCGTTCGAGCCGCGCATCACCTGGTTCGGGCCCAAGGAGGCCGATTTCTCGCGGGGCTTCAAGAACGGCGTCATGCGGTTCTTCGGCGGCGTGATCCCCTACAACCCGGAGAAGACGACACTGACCTCCGCGGTCCGCGCGGTGCGACGCGTCTTCGCCGCGGGCGGCGTGCTGGGCATCTTTGCCGAGGGGCGGGTCGGGTTCCGGGAGACGGAGCTGCTGCCCTTCGAGGACGGGGCGGTGGCGTTCGCGTCGGCCTCCGGCGTGCCGATCCTGCCGTGCGCCATCGTCGGCTCCACCTTCCTGTGGTTCCGGCGCCGGGTCGAGGTCCGCTTCGGAGCGCCCATCCCCAGCGTGGGAGCGCGCAGCCGTGAGGCACGCGCGGCGCTGGAGCAGCAGGTCCGCGACGCGTTCGCCGCACTGCTCCCGGATCGCGAGCCGAGGCTGTCGCGGCGCCGGCCACTGGCCTTCCTTGGCGACTTGCTGACCGGGGAGGACGACATCGCGCGGCGTCGGGTGGAGCTCGGGGAGTAGCGAGCCGGCGCGCGCCGGCGGAGCGGCGTTAGCATCGGTCCATCCATGTTGCCGGTCATCTGGGCCATCTTCGCCATCACCGCCGTGGGCGGATTCCTGGCGCTCGCCGCCTTCTGGCTGGACGTGCAGGAGCGGCCGGACCTGACCTTCCGCCGCCGGGTGGCCTGGTCGGCGGCGGTCCTGGTCTTTCCGGTGTCGATCCCGGCCTACGCGTTCTGGGGTGGGCCGGACTGGCCACGCTTCCTGCGGGCCGTCTCGTTCTTGCCGGCGGTTGCCCTGGCACTCTTCTTCGGGTTCCTGTTCGGCGCCTTCACCTAGGCAGGCATGGGCGCGGCGCCACGCGCCTATCATCGGTCCATGACGACGACGACCAGCGGCGTTGACGCCGCGCTTGCCTACCTGCGCGAGCACGCCGACGAGCACCTCAATGGCCTGGACGAGTTCCTCCGCCTGGAGTCGGTAAGCGCCGACCCCGCTCGCAAGGCCGAGGTGCGGCGCACCGCAGAGTGGGTGGCGGACGAGCTGTCCCGCATCGGCTTCGACCATGCGCAGCTGACCGAGACCAGTGGCAACCCGATGGTCACCGCCGACTGGCTGCATGCCGGGCCGGACAAGCCCACCGTCCTGGTGTACTGCCACTACGACGTCCAGCCCACCGATCCGCTGGAGGAGTGGGTGCGCCCGCCCTTCGAGCCGCGCTACGAGAACGACATCGTGTACGCCCGCGGCTCGGGCGACGACAAGAGCCAGCTCTACATGCACCTGCGCGCCGCCGAGGCCTGGCTGAAGGCCACCGGCGCGCTGCCGGTCAACCTGCGCGTCTTCTTCGAGGGCGACGAGGAGGTTGGCAGCCTGCCAGCCGAGGAGTTCATCGCAAACCACCCGGAGCTGCTGGAGGCCGATGTCTGCGTCGTATCCGACACCGACATGGCCGATGACGACGGCACGCCGGCGCTGACCTACGGCGTGCGCGGCATCGCCTACTGGGAGCTGAAGGTCTTCGGTCCGTTCCAGGACGTGCATTCCGGCCAGTACGGCGGCGGGGTGGAGAACCCGGCCAACGTGCTGGTCAAGCTGCTGGCCGCCCTGACTGATTCTGACGGCCGGGTCACCGTCCCCGGCTTCTACGACCGGGTGCGGGACCTGTCCGAGGCGGAACGCCACGCGTATGCCTCGATCCCCTTCGACGAGGTCGAGTGGCGCGAGACGGTCAAGGTCTCGGGACCGATGGACGGCGAGTCCGGCTACACGCTCCTGGAGCGCCTCTCGGCGCGGCCGACCTTCGACATCAACGGCCTGTGGGGCGGCTACTCCGGCGAGGGCTCGAAGACGATCATCCCCGCCTTCGCCGCCGCCAAGCTCAGCACGCGCCTGGTGCCTGACCAGGACCATCGCGAGATCGAGCGGCTCATGATCGAGCACCTCGAGCGGCTCGCACCGCCCACCGTCCGGATCGAGGTCAAGGTCATCCACGGCGGGCAGCCGGCGATCACGCCGATCGACCACCCGGCGGTGCAGCGTGCCGCGCGCGCGCTCGAGGCGGCGTTCGGCAAGCCGCCGCAGATGCACCGCACCGGAGGCTCCATCCCGGTCGTGGCCGCGCTGGAGACGCAGCTGGGCCTCAAGACGGTGATGGTCGGCTTCGCCTCGCCGAACGGCAACTTCCACGCTCCGAACGAGTGGATGCCGCTCGCCAACTATCGCGGCGGCATGGACGCCCTGGTGCGCCTCTGGGCGGAGCTCGGCGCGGCCTCACCCGGGGAGCTGCGGCAGCTCTGAGGCCGATGCAGCGCCACGCGGCGTCCGACGATCCCTGGCTGCCGCTCGGCGCCGCCTCGCGGCTGGTGGGCGTCGGGCCGGACACGCTGCGGCGCTGGGCGGACTCCGGCAAGGTCGAGAGCTACACCACTCCCGGCGGCCATCGGCGCTTCCTGCGCTCGTCGCTGGAGGCGATGGTCAATGCCCCGCGCCGGCAGCGCTACGGCGTGGCGCGGCTCGCCGGATCGGCGGGAACCATCTCGGGCGACGTCCTGCGGCGGATGCAGCGCGGCGGGGTGGCCGGGCAGCCGTGGCACGCCCGGCTCAGCGCGGAGCAACGGGCCGAGTTCCGGCGCTGGGGACAGCGCACCTTCGGGCTGGTGATCGACTACGTGGCGGCGGCGAAGCGCGCGGAGCGCACCCTCCTGCTGGAGGAGGCGCAGAAGATGGGCGCGCTGTACGGCGCCGAGGCGTGGCGCGCCGGCCTCTCCCTGGCCGAGGCGGTCGAGGCGTTTCTGTACTACCGCTCGCCGGTGCTGGACGCGATCGCCTCGCACCTGCGCCGGCGGTCCGCCGACGTGACCGACGTGACGGTGGCTTACCGCGAGGCGACCGC
>DASURX010000211.1:0-3447 GCA_036375355.1 Candidatus Limnocylindria bacterium | reverse complement strand
CGGGTGCCGGCTCCGACGCGACCCAGTCGGCCGGGGTGTGGTCCTGGACCACCAGCGCCCACCAGCCGTCGCCGAAGGTATCGGAGACGTCCAGGATTCCGCTCGACTCTGCATCGGCCATGGCGGTGGCTGCGACCGGTGTCCACGAGTCAGCGCCCATGTCGTAGGCCCAGATCTTGGAGAAGGAGCTGGTGTCCTCCTGGACCATGATCGTGTCGTGCCCGACGTCCAGGTTGTCCGGGCTGCGCATGCCGAGGTCGTTGGCGTCGGCCAGGATGCTGAAGTCGTCGACCTGCGTCGGATCGTCGGCGTTCAGCTCGATCCGGAAGATCCGGCCGTTCTCCGTCACACCCGTGCCCGAAGGCCCGCGGAACAGGCGTCCCGTGTTCGGATCCTCGGCCAGGCGGTTCGTGCCGGTGTCGGCGAAGTACACGACCCGCGGGTTGTCCGGGTCGTAGTCGATGTCCTCAATCCGGATGAACTGGAAGACGTTATTGGCGTTCGACCAGTTCTCGAGCGCCGTCTGCGGGGCGTCGCCGGTGAGACCGCGCGCGATGTCCTCGGGCACGGGGATGAACTCGCCCGACCAGTGGTCGCCGGTGTCGATCTCCAGGTAGTCGTTGGCGTCGTTGAAGGGATCGGTGGCGTCGACCGCTCCCTCGTCGGTTGCCGTGACGCGGAAGGCCCACAGCTGCCCGTCGCCCTGGATGTAGGTCTGCCACTTGGGGCTGCCGAACAGGTAGAGCTGCGAGCTGGGCGCGCTGAACGTGTCGTCGCCGGACAGCGAGTACATGCCGTTCCAGCCGCCCGGCACCACCACCTGGTTCTCGTGGTTGTGGCGACCCGCGCCAAACAGCGTGGTGACCTTGCCGGTCACGGTGTCGAGCGCCAGCGAGTAGCCCGCCTGGCGGTTCGGGGTCAGGGCCGGATCAGCGCCGTACGGGGCACCGGCCGGCACCGGGATGACGTCGTTCGACTCCTCGTTGGTGATGAGGGTGTAATGCGGGAAGCCCTGGTCCGGGCCGGCCATGAAGTTGGAGCAGAAGCGGATGTAGCCAAGGCTGGCCGGCAGCGGCACGTCCATGTCGATCACGCTCTGCGACGCGATGTCGACGCGCACCCGGGTGACCGACGAGTCGACGTAGTCGGCCGTCCCCAGGAACGGCACGTGGGAATTCTCATGGTTGACGTACAGGTCCACGTAGCCCTGGTTGCCGGGCGCCGGAACCGCGCCGATGCCATCCGGCAGGCCTTCGAAGAGATCGCCGAAGACCTCATCGCCCGAGTTGATGAGCGGCACGATCTCCACGCCGGCGGCAGCGGCGGTGAGGAATGGATCCTGGTCGGTGACGTAGCTGACGTGCGACTTCGAGAGGGCACTTGCGGGAAGCGCGAGGGCGAGCGCAGCGGCGATCACGATCGCCATCCTGCCTCCCCTCCGACGCCACGGTACCGAGTGACTCACGATCGGATGTCCTCCAGTGCGTGGAATGGTCGCGGGCAGCGGGGCGTGCAGCAGTCCCCGGGGTGCCTGCCCAACAGGCCGCCTATCCTGCGCCAGCACAAGGGGCCTGGGCAACCGACCAAGCCGGTTCGGTGCTAGCTGTCACCGCTACGCAACGGGCCCTGCGAGGGCACCCGCGAGGTCGTACGCTGTGCACCGACCGACTTGGCCGTTCCCCAGCTTAAGGAGACGCATGCGCCTGCCGCTCATCCCGCGCGAGGAGAAGTTCTTCGACATGTTCGTCGAGGACTCGCGCAACGTCCTGGCTGCCGCGCGACTGCTGGAGCAGTTCTTCCGAAATTACGACGAGCGCGAGCGGATCGCCAACCAGCTGCGGAACGCCGAGCACCACGGCGACCAGATCAGCCACGAGATCGGCCACAAGCTGGAAGAGACCTTCGTCACGCCGTTCGACCGAGAGGACATCCACGCCCTGATCAGCCGGCTGGACGACATCATCGACCTCATCGAGGAGGTCGCCGATACCTGCATCCTGTACAGCATCGACGCGCCCACCGAACCGGTCATGCGCCAGTCCGAGCTGATCGTGCTGCAGTGCGAGCAGATCACCGACGCGCTGACCCACCTTCGGTCCTTCAAGGGCCTGGAGCGCTACTGGATCGAGGTCCATCGGCTCGAGAACGAGGGGGACCGGATCGCGCGCCAGGCGGTGGCCGACCTGTTCAAGAACGGGCAGGACCCGATCGAGGTCATCAAGTGGAAGGACGTCTACGCGCTGCTCGAGGAGGCGATCGACACCTGCGAAGACGCCGCCAACGTGATCGAGCGCATCGTCGTCAAGCATGCCTGAGGGCGTGAGCCTGACCCTCGTCGTCGTCCTGGGCCTGGCCGTCGCCTTCGACTACGTCAACGGCTTCCACGACACGGCCAACGCGATCGCCACCAGCGTCAGCACCCGGGCCCTGAAGCCGCAATGGGCGATCGTCATGAGCGCCACGGCCAACTTCGTGGGAGCCCTCATCGGGACCGAGGTGGCCAAGACGGTCGGCTCGGGGCTGATCGACACGAACATCGAATCGCAGACGGTCATCGCCGCCGCGCTGGTGGGCGCCATCTTCTGGAACCTGCTGACCTGGCGCTTCGGCATTCCCTCGTCGAGCAGCCACGCTCTCATCGGCGGCCTGCTGGGGGCCGCCGCGGTGTCCGCCGGGGTGGGCGCCTGGCAGATCGACGGCATCCTCGGCAAGGTGGTGCTGCCGCTCGTCGGGTCGCCGATCGTGGGATTTCTGCTGGGACTGATCCTGATGATCGTGATCTTCAACGTCTTCCGCCGCGCGCGGCCGCACGTCATGAACGACCAGTTCCGCCGGCTCCAGGTCCTGTCCGCGGCCTACATGGCCTTCAGCCACGGCAGCAACGATGCGCAGAAGACGATGGGCATTATGACCCTGGCGCTGGTCACGGCCGGAATCCAGACCTCATTCGACCCGCCACTGTGGGTGATCCTGGTGGCGGCAACGGCCATCAGCCTGGGGACCGCCGCCGGCGGCTGGCGAATCATCAAGACCATGGGCAGCAAGGTCGTCAAGCTGGACCCGGTCCACGGCTTCGCGGCGGAGACCAGCGCGGCAACGATCATCTTCGTGGCGTCGCACGTCGGCATGCCGGTGAGCACCACCCACGTCATCTCCAGCTCGATCATGGGCACCGGCTCGTCCGATCGCTTCAACGCGGTGCGCTGGGGCGTCGCCCGCCAGATCGGGATCGCCTGGGTGCTGACCCTGCCGGCCGCGGGGCTGGCCGCGGCCCTTGCCTACCTCCTGCTGCGCCCCATCCTGGGCTGAGCTCGACGGCTCACCCGAAGAGCGCCAGGCGGATCCCGACCAGCACCAGCAGCACGCCGAAGACGCGCTGCACCGCATCGGCCGGCAACGAGAGGCCGATGCGAGCGCCGACATAGGCGCCAAGCAGCAGTCCCACGG
>DASURX010000210.1:0-4516 GCA_036375355.1 Candidatus Limnocylindria bacterium | reverse complement strand
CGTCACCGGCATGCGCGAGTTCCGCGAGCGCACCGAAGGTGAGTCGGCGGTGGATTACGCCCTGTCATCGGTCATCACCGGGCAGCAGGCGGACCCGATCGCGGAGCTCCCGGAGCTGATCGCCGCGGGCGTGCCCACCGCCAAGGCCTTCATGGTCTACGACTTCCGCCTGGCCGATGACCGCCTCTTCGCGGCCCTGCGCGCCATGGCGCAGCACGGCGGCATGCTGCAGGTGCACTGCGAGAACGCGACGGTCATCGACGCGTTGACCGGGCGCGCGCTGGCGGCGGGCGAGACCGGCTGCCGGCATCACGCGCTGACACGGCCGGCCTACGCCGAGGCGGAGGCGACCCATCGGGCCATCGCGCTGGCGAGGGCGGCGGAGGCATCGGTCTATGTCGTCCACCTGACCTGCGCTGATGCCCTGGCCGAGGTGGTGGCGGCTCGCGCGCGTGGGTGGCCCGTGTACGCTGAGACGTGCCCCCAGTACCTGGCCTGGACCGATGCCGTCTACGAGACCGACAACGAGGCGGCCATGATCCGGTGCATCGTCTCCCCGCCATTCCGCAGCGACGCCGATCGCCAGGCGCTGTGGCTGGGCCTGGCTCGCGGCGGGCTGGACCTGGTGGCGTCGGACCACGTGCCCGATCGCCTGGCGGTCGAGAAGCGGCTGCCCGCGCCGCCGTTCAACCGGATCAGCAACGGGGCGCCGGGGATCGGGACGCTGCTGCCGGTGGTGCACGGCCTGGGGCCGGCGGCCGGGCGGTTGAGCCTGGAGCGCATGGTGGACGTGCTCTCGACCACGCCGGCGCGGCTCTTCGGCCTCGCCAACAAGGGGGCGGTGGCCGTCGGGCGCGACGCGGACCTCGTCCTGTTCGATCCCGAGCCGTCCACGACGATCCGCCAGGCCGACCTCCAGCACTCGTCGGACTTCACGCCGTTCGAGGGGATGACCGTTCGCGGCCGGGTACGGAGCGTGCTGCTGCGCGGCGAGCCGGTCGTGCGCGAGGGCATCTTCGTCGGGCACCGCGGCGCCGGCCGTTTCGTCGAGCGCGCGCTGGAGAGCGCCTGAGGTGCTCGCGGCGCTGGCGGCGATCCTGCTCTCGATCGGCGTCTCGACGGACGGCCTGGAGCGCTTCGTCCCGCCTCCGCCGCCGGTCACCAGCACCGAGCTCGGGCAGGCATACGACGTCCAGGCGACCCTGAACGTGGGCGCGGCACGGCTGGACGTGGTCGAGACGATCTCGCTGGCGAACGAGGCCGCGCTGCCGGTGGCCTACGTCAACCTCTCGGTGCCGCCGCGCGCCTTCGGGTACGTGACCCTGGGCGACGTCACGGTCGGCGGCAAGACGGCCGTCACGTCCTGGACGACGGGCACCAACCTGCGCGTCGAGCTGGGCGACCGGCTTGCGCCGGGCGAGACCGCGGATGTCGTCCTCGTGTTCTCGCTGGTCATCGGTCCCAGCGGCGGCGCCTTCACGGCTCGCACCAGCGCAGACCGCGGCGTGCTGAGCTTCGGCCAGTGGTTGCCGATGGTCTCTCCGGCGATCGACAGCTACGGCGTGGGCGACCCGCGCGTCACCTTCGTCGCCGATCGCATCGCCTTCGCGCTCACAACCACCCAGCCGCTTGCCCGCGACGCCGTCGCCTGCCCGGGCCTGGTGGAGGCGCCCGCGGTGACGGGCACGGCCTGGCGCTGCGAGATCGAGCACGCGCGCGACTTCTCGTTCGTGGTCAACCCGCGCTTCCACCTCACCCAGCACAGCGTGGACGGCACGCTGCTGCGGGTCTACACCGAGACCGTTGGCGGCGCCCGCACCGCGGAGCTGGCCGCGATCGCCCTGGCGCGCCTGAACGAGCTCTACGGCCCGTACCCGTGGCCGGACCTGGTGCTGGCCGAGGTCGGTGCCGATGGCGGCTTCAGCATGGAATACCCCGCGGCGATTCACCTCACACGCACGAAGGTGACCGACACCTACGTGCTCTATCACGAGGTCGCGCACCAGTGGTTCTACGCGCAGCTCGGCAACGACCAGCAGCGCGAGCCGTGGCTGGACGAGGGATTCGCCGACTTCACCACGCGCTACCTGATGGGCATCGGCGAGAACCAGTGCTCAGGGCGGCCGATCGACAGCACCGTCTTCGAGTGGCCCGCCGGACCGATCAGCGGCGGCGACTGGCAGAGCTGCGATGGCTACTTCCACACCGTCTTCTACAGGACGACCGAGTTCCTCAACGCGGTGCGGGCCACCACGGGAGACGATGCCTTCTTCGGCGCCGTACGCGCGTTCATCGCCGACAACCGCTTCGGCATGACCGACGGCTCCGCCATGCTGGCGGCGCTGCAGGCCGCAACCGATGCCGACCTGGCGCCGCTCTTCAGCCGCTACCTGGCCACCTATCCGCCCTGAGGCGCGCCAGGCGGGAGCACTTCCCACTCGTGGTGACCACCAGTCCCGATAGCCCCGGCATGGGCAGAATCGGTCACTTGCCACCAGTACCGGTACTGTCGCTACCGTAGCAGCCGGTGAACACCCCTCGAGACGCGTACGAGATCATGCAGGTCCACCCTTCGGCGCTGCCCGAAGTCGTGGAGGCCGCGTACCGCGTGCTGGCCATGGTCCTGCACCCCGACCGCAGCGGAACGGGCGATGCGGCCGCCATGGCCGAGCTCAACTGGGCATACGCCATCCTTCGCGACCCGGAGCGGCGCATGGCCTACGACTCGAGCAGGGTCCCGATCCCCGTCGCCGCGCCCTCCGGCTCGAGCCTGCTCAGCCGGATGAAGGAGGCGGTCGCGGCAGCCGAAGAACGCATGCCGGACAACCCCGCCCGCATGGTCCTGGATTTCGGCCGCTACGCCGGCCGGAACCTCGGCGAGCTGGCCCGGATCGACCCGGCGTACCTGGAGTGGCTGCGCCGTCACTCGTCGGGCGTCCGCTACCGGCACGCCATCGACGCCGTGCTCGCCGCCCAGGCCGCGTTCGCCGCGCGGCGCGCGTCGGTCAGCGCCGCCTGGAACGACTGAGCCCGCCCGTCAGCGGAGGAGCTGGTAGGCCGGGACCGTCAGGAAGTCGGCAAACTCGCCGGCCAGCACCAGGTCGTCGAGCAGCGAGGCGGCATCGGTCCAGCGCAGGGACGGGGCAGCGGCGCGCAGGCGCCCCAGCTCGTCGTCGCGGATGGCGGCATACAGACCGGGAGACATCGGCCTTCCGTCGTCCAGCGCGACCCCGTGCGTGCGCCACTGCCACAACTGCGAGCGGCTGATCTCGGCGGTGGCAGCGTCCTCCATCAGGTTGTTGATGGCCGCTGCGCCGTTGCCGTCCAGCCACGAGACGAGGTACTGCAGCGCCACACTCACGTTCGTGCGCACGCCGGCCTCGGTCACCGCACCGCCCGGCACCTGCAGGTCGAGCAGGTCGGAGGCCGATGGCGCCGCCTGCGGCGAGTGGCCCTTCTGGTTCGGCGCGTCGCCGAGGACGGCGTCGAAGATCTCCCCGGCGACCGGCACGAGGTCGGGGTGCGCCACCCAGGTACCATCCGACCCGTCGCCCGCCTCGCGCCGCTTGTCCTCGCGCACGGCGGCCAGGGCGCGTTCGGTCACGTCGGGCTCGCGACGGTTCGGGATGAAGGCGCTCATGCCGCCGATGGCGTGGGCACCACGGCGGTGGCAGGTCGCCACCAGCAGCTGCTGGTAGGCGCGCATGAAGGGCACCGCCATCGTCACCTGGGCGCGGTCGGGGAGCACCGCCTCGGGACGCGAGCGCAGCTTCTTGATGATGCTGAAGATGTAGTCCCAGCGGCCAGCGTTCAGCCCGGCGGCGTGCTCGCGCAGCTCGTACAGGATCTCCTCCATCTCGAACGCGGCCAGGATCGTCTCGATCAGGACCGTGGCGCGGATCGACCCGCGCGGGATGCCGAGCGCCGCCTGGGCGGCCAGGAAGACGTCGTTCCAGAGCGCCGCCTCCAGGTGCGACTCGAGCTTGGGCAGGTAGTAGTAGGGCCCCGAGCCACGGCCCAGCAGTTCCGCGGCGTTGTGGAAGAAGGTCATCCCGAAGTCGAATAGCGACGCGGAGATGGGGGAGCCATCCACCACGACGTGCTCCTCGTCGAGGTGCCAGCCGCGCGGCCGGATGACGAGCGTGGCCAGCCCGTCGTCGCGCAGCTCGTAGGTCTTCTCGGGCGTGGCGAAGGTCAGCGTGCGGCGCACGGCCTGCCGCACCGCCCACTGCCCGACCACCACGTTGCGCCAGGTCGGGGAGAGGGCATCCTCGAAGTCGGCCATGAAGACGCGTGCGCCCGAGTTCAGGGCGTTGATCATCATCTTCGGCTCGGCCGGGCCGGTGATCTCGACCCGGCGGTCGTCGAGATCCCGGGGGGCCGGCGCCACCCGCCAGGTCGGGTCCTCGCGCACGTGGCGCGTATTCGGCAGGAAGTCCGGCAGCTCGCCGGAGTCGAAGCGCTTTTGCCGCGCCCGGCGGTCGGCCAGCAGGCGCTGGCGGCGCGGGTTGAAGGA
>DASURX010000209.1:0-6853 GCA_036375355.1 Candidatus Limnocylindria bacterium | reverse complement strand
GAGGCGAAGGCCGCTCCCCGGCCGGAGGCGTCCACCTCCGGCGCGCGCTCGGCCACGCTCATCGCACGGCCTCCAGGCCGGCCACCACGGCCGCCACGTGGGCATCGGTGGTCAGCTCGGTGGTGGCCAGCAGCAGGGTGTCGCGCAGCTGCGGGTATTCGCGCTCGAGGAGGTGGCCGGCCAGGATGCCCCGCTCGGCCAGCGCCGCGTGGCGGCGCGCGGCGTCGGGAATGCGCAGCACGACCTCGGCGAAGTAGGGCGCCGAGAAGCGGCGCTCACCCACGCCGGCCGACTCGAGCGCGGCGGCCAGGTGGCGCGCCTGGGTCATCGACAGCTCGGCGACCTCGCGCAGGCCATCGGGCCCGACCGCGGTCAGGTAGGCCGTCGCGGCCAGGGCGCACAGGGCCTGGTTGGTGCAGATGTTGGAGGCCGCCTTCTCGCGACGGATGTGCTGCTCGCGGGCCTGAAGGGTAAGCACGTAGCCCTTGCGTCCCGCCGCGTCGCGAGTCGCGCCCACCAGGCGGCCCGGCATCTGCCGCACCGAGGCCATGCGCGCCGCCATCAGGCCGACGTACGGGCCGCCGAAGGAGAGCGGGATGCCCAGCGGCTGGCCCTCGGCCGCCACGATGTCGGCCCCGTAGTCGCCCGGCGCCGCCAGCACGGCCAGCGAGGTGGGCTCGACCACCGCGACCAGCTGCGCGCCGGCGGCGTGCGCCGCCTCCGCAAGCTCGCGCATCGGCTCGATCCCGCCGAAGAAGTTCGGCTGCTGCACGACCAGGCAGGCGACGGTGCCGTCCAGGGCATCGGCGGCGGTCGACGCCGGGGTCAGGCCGCTGCCCCCCTCGGCCAGGTCGGCCGGCACCTCGACGACCTCGATGCCGGGCCCGGAGCAATACGTCTGCAGCACGCGACGGGTCTGCGGGTTCACCGCCGACGAGACCGCGACCCGATCGCGCCGGGTGAGCCGGCAGGCCATCAGCGCCGCCTCGGCGGTGGCGGTGGCGCCGTCGTAGTGCGAGGCGCTGGCCACCTCCATCCCGGTCAGCTCGCAGATGAGCGACTGGAACTCGTAGATGCTCTGCAGCGTGCCCTGGCTCACCTCCGGCTGGTACGGCGTATAGGCCGTGGCGAACTCGCTGCGCCCGATCACCTCGTTCACCACCGCCGGCACCAGGTGCCGGTAGGCGCCGGCGCCCAGGAAGCTGACCGTCGGCAGCGCGTTGCGGCCGGCGATGCGCGACAGTTCGGCGCGCACCTCCATCTCGGTCAGCGGCGACGGCAGGTCGAAGCGCGTGGTGCGGACCGCCTCCGGGATATCGGTGAAGAGGTCCTCGACCGAGCCGACGCCGATCGCCGCGAGCATCCGCTCGTGATCGGCCTCGGTGTGTGGCGAGTAGGCCATCAGCGCCCCGTCAGCTCCGCGTAGGCCGATGCATCCAGCAGCGAGTCGAGCTGCGCGGCGTCGTCCACGGCGATGCGGGCGATCCAGCCCTCGCCGAACGGATCGCCGTTCAGCAGCTCGGGGCGATCGCGCAGCGCCTCATTCACCTCGGACACCTCGCCGCCCACCGGCGCGTAGAGGTCGCTGACCGCCTTGACGCTCTCGATCACGCCGAGCGTGCCGAACTGCTCCACCCGGCTGCCGACCTCGGGCAGCTCGACGAACACGATGTCGCCCAGCTCATCGGCGGCGAAGCTGGTGATGCCGATGGTGGCGGTGGCGCCATCGGCCCGTACCCATTCGTGGTCCTTCGAGTAGCGCAGGTCGTCGGGATACATGGGCGAATCGGCTCCGTGCGGGATTTCGTGGATGGCTGGCGCGGACTCAGCCCGCTTCCGGGCGCGGCCGGCGGTAGAAGGGTAGCTTGACCTGCTCGGCGCGGTACGGGCGCTCGCGGACGACGACCTCGACCTCGTTGCCGACCCCGGCCGCCTGCACCGGCACGTAGGCCATCGCGATCCGCTCGCCGAGCGTGGGCGAGGCGGTGCCGCTGGTGACGACGCCGGCCTCCTGCCCCTCCACCAGGATCGGGTACCCGTGGCGCGCCACGGCGTTGTCGCGCATCACCAGGCCCACGAGCTTGCGCGCCGGGCCGGCCTGCTGGACCGATGCCAGGGCCGCCCGCCCGACGAACTCCCCCTTCTCGAGCTTGACCACCCGGCCCAGGTTGGCCTCGTAGGGGTTCACTTCAAGGCTCAGCTCGTTGCCGTACAGCGGCATGCCCGCCTC
The DNA here is from genome assembly GCA_036375355.1 of Candidatus Limnocylindria bacterium. Taxonomy (GTDB): domain Bacteria; phylum Chloroflexota; class Limnocylindria; order QHBO01; family QHBO01; genus DASURX01. The sequence goes on along the minus strand of DASURX010000209.1, from coordinate 4,623 downwards.
CAGCCGCAGCGTGTCGCGCGCGCCGAGCCCGGCCGGCTTCAGGCCCCGCGGCACGCCCGCCGCCAGCAGCGCCTCCCACAGCCGCGCGGCGCGGCGCGCGTCGCAGAACAGCTCGAAGCCATCCTCCCCCGTGTAGCCGGTGCGCGCCACCAGGCACTCGACGCCGGCCACGTCACCCCGGGTGGATCGGTAGTAGCCCAGGCTCGCCAGGTCCAGGCCGGTGAGCGGCGCCAGCAGCGCGGCTGCCCCGGGGCCCTGCGGCGCGATGAGCGCGGTGCGGTCGGAGCGGTCCTCGATCGTCGCGTCGAAGTCGCCATGGTTGCGCAGGTCCTTGAGGTGCGCCAGCACCGCATCGTGGTTGCCGGCGTTGCAGACGATCAGGTAGCCGTCGTCGGTGCGGTACACGATCAGGTCGTCGATGATCCCGCCATCGTCGGCGCACAGCATCGAGTACTGGGCCTGGCCTGGCTCCAGTGAGCCCGGGTCGCTCACCACCGCGTAGCGGGTGAATGCCAGCGCCTCGGGCCCCGACACCGCGATCTCGCCCATGTGCGAAAGGTCGAACAGGCCGATGGCGCTGCGCACCGTGCGATGCTCCTCGACGATGCCGCTGTACTGCACCGGCATCTCCCAGCCGGCGAAGGGCACCATCCGCGCGCCGAGCGCCACGTGCACGTCGTGCAGCGGCGTGCGCTTCAGGGCGACCTCGCCCGCCACGGCATCGGTCATGACGTGGCTTCCTCGGCGGCATCCGCCGGGACGCCCCGCGCGGCGAGCAGCTCCGCGGCCTCGGCCACCACCGAGCGCTCGGTGGCGTGGGTCATGATCTCCATCGCCTCCTCGATCGGAAACCAGCGCACCTCATCGAACTCGTGGTCGTGCAGCGAGACGTCGCCGCCCACCGCGCGCATCAGGAAGAAGTGCACCGTCTTGTGGAAGCGGGTCCGGCCGCGCACGAACACGTAGCTGATCGAGCGCAGCGGAGCCTCCAGCGTCACTCGCAGGCCGGTCTCCTCGCGCGTCTCCCGCAGCGCCGTCTCCTCGCGGGTCTCGCCGGCGTTCGGCGTGCCCTTGGGCAGGGCCCACAGCGGCGGGTGGCGGCGATGGACCAGGACGACCTCGGTACGGCCATGGACGGCCCGATGGACGACGCCGCCGGCGGACATCGCCCGGGCGCTGCGCAGCGCGGCCACGCGCTAGGCGCGGCGGGCGCGCGAAGAGCCGAGGGTCAGGACGGCGCGATGATCCCGGACGCGACCGGGGCGGCCGACGGTCGGGAAGTTGAAGCCGCTCGTCTGCGGGCGCAGGGCGGCCACCGTGGGCAGGCGATGCCGGGCAAAGCTCGGTCGGTGGTAGACCGTGGCGCCACGTCCCAGGCCGAGCCGCGGGCGCGCTGCCGGCGCGCGGCCGGGACCAAAGGTGATGGTGGGGTGAGACACGTAGCGGGCCGTCAGACTCACTCGCATGGCCGGCATTGTACGCCGCGCCCTCGGCCGTCGCGCAACCCGCGCGCACCGTGGCGTTGCCCGCCCGCACCCGTTCGCGGGCGGCTGCGGCGCACCCGGCGATCAGGCCAGCAGCTCGCGGTACAGCGCGACGGTCTCGTCCACACGCCTCGCGACGTCGAAGCGGGTCGCGTCGCGCGCGGCGGCCGTGGCCAGCGCGCGGCGTCGATCGACGTCCTCGGCCAGGGAGGCGAGCGCCAGGCCCAGCCGCTCCGCGCGCGTCGGCGCCGGATCGGCCGCGACCACCACGCCGTCAACCCCGTCCCGCACCGAGTCGCGGACGCCCGGCCCGTCCAGCGCGACGACCGGGAGGCCCACGGCCAGCGCCTCGGCCAGCACAAGCCCCTGCGTCTCCGTCCGCGAGGCGAAGGCGAACAGGTCGGCGCCGCGGGCCACGGCGAGGGCGTCGAGGCGCTGACGCTGCCCGGTCAACCCCACGCGGCCGGCGAGGTCCGGCGCGGCGGCTCGTTCCCGGACCGCGGGCTCGGCGGGCCCGCGACCGACCAGCAGCAGACGCAGCCGCTCATCGCCGGCCGCCGCGCGAGCGAAGGCGTCGAGCAGCAGGTCCACGCTCTTCTCGAGGGCCAGGCGCCCGACCGAGACCACCACCACCGCGTTCGACGGCCAGCCGTGCGCCGGCCGCGGGTCCACGGCGCGCAACGCTGCCAGGCTGGCCACGTCGAGCCCGGTGGGGATGACCCGCACCAGCGGCCGGCGTCGCCCGGCCAGCCGCTCGTGGACCTCGTCTGCCAGCTGCGTCCCGGGCGCGACGATCGCCGCACAGCCGGTCCAGAAGTCGCGCATGTAGGCGTTCAGCGCCGTCCGACCGGCGCCCGCCAGCGGCCCCAGGTAGTGGCCGTAATCGGCGAAGCGGGTGTGGTGAGTGAAGACCAGCGGAGCGCGTACCCGCTGCGCGGTGCGCCGGGCCATCAGGCCGGAGACGAACGGCGACTGGGCATGGACCACGTCCGGCGCGAAGTCCGTGGCCGCGTGCAGCGCGGCCGAGGGCAGCGGCAGCGGCATGCGGTAGCCCGGAGGCGCCGGCCGAGGCGGCTGGTAGGACGGCAGCCAGGCGTACTCGGGCGACGGCCCGGGCGACCCGGCCGAGCCTGGCTCGCCGCGGGTCGCCGGTCGCGGGGCGACGAGCAGCACGCGGTGGCCGGCACGGCCCAGGCCGCGGGCAAGCGCCTCCGTCGAGACGGTCACCCCCGACAGGTACGGCAGGTACGACTCGCCGAAGATCGCGACACGCAGGGGTCCGGCATCGGACGCCCTCATCCGTCGAGCATCCGCGTGCCCACGTGCAGCGTGGCCAGGTCGGTCGCCAGCCAGCGCCAGCCGACGTGGGCCAGGCCGGCATCGGCCATGCGCCGGGCCACCTCCTCCGGCCCCGGGTAGCGGTCCAGGCTGGCCGGCAGGTAGGCATACGCCGACCCGAGGCCGATCAGGCTCCCCAGCCGCGGGACGACCCGCCGGAACCAGGTCCCGAAGAGCAGCCGCGCGACCGGGTTGCGCGGCTCGGCGATCTCCAGGACCGCCACGCGGCCGCCGGGGCGGCAGACGCGCGCCATCTCGCGCAGCCCGAGCTCCAGGTCGGCCAGGTTGCGCAGCCCGAAGCCGATGCTCACCGCGTCGAACGAGGCGTCCGGGAACGGAAGCGCCAGGGCGTCGCCGCGCACCCAGCTGAGGCGGGCCGCAGGCACCTGCCTGGCACCAGCGCGTCGAGCCCGCTCCAGCATGGCGCGCGAGGGGTCGAGGCCCACTACGGCACCGTCCCGCCCCACGCGCCGCGCCGCGGCCAGCGCCAGCTTGCCCGTGCCGGTGGCCACGTCCAGGACGTGCATCCCCGGGCGCAGCCGCAGCGCGGCGATCGTCTCGCGGCGCCAGCGCGCGTCGATCCCGGCGGTCATGACCGAGTTCATCGCGTCGTAGGCGGGCGCGATGCGGTCGAACATGCGCACCACCTCGGCGGGCGCGGGTGCGGGCGAGCGGTCGGATCCCTTCACGAGGTCTCCGCCAGCCCGGCGTCCCGCGGCGGCGGCACGCGCTCCGGATCGCGCACGCCGGGCACGAACAGGAGCACGCCCATGAACGCCGCCCCGACCAGCCCCGCGGCGATCATGGTTGTCTGCGGGCCGAGCACCGCCGCCACCGGGCCGGTCAGCGCATAGGAAAGCGGCACCAGGCCGGTCGAGCCGAGCCAGTCCAGGCTCGAGACCCTGCCCAGCAGCTCGCGCGGGACCTGGGTCTGCAGCAGCGTGACCCACACGATCTGGCCGACCTGGAAGAGCGCGGCGGTGCCGAAGCCGACCACGAAGCCCTGCCACAGCGACGTCATCAGACCGTAGCCGGCGAACAGCGCCACGCCCACCGCCCAGGCCGCGTACATCACCGTGACGTGGCGCCGCGGCAGCCCGAGCTGGCCCATCAGCAGCGCGGCCAGGATCGAGCCGACGCCGCTCACCGCGAAGATGGCGCCCAGCGACTCGGCGCCCAGCTCCAGGCGGTTCTTGACCAGGAAAGGCAGCAGCACCTGCACCGGCCCGACGAAGACGAGCAGGCTGAAGCCCGCCGCCACCAGGGTCGCCCACAGCCATGGGGTGCGCCGCACGAAGGCGAGCCCTTCCAGCATCTCGTCCAGCGCCTGGCGTACGCCGTGCTGCGTTGCGGGGGCGACCGGACGCGCGGCGATGGCGCCGATCGCCAGCGCCGAGACCAGGAAGCTCGCCCCGTCCACGGCGAAGGCAGGCCCGGGTCCGAGGACCGCCACCACGAAGCCACCCACGGCCGGACCCACCAGCCGCACCATCAGCGGCCGCAGCAGCCCCTGCAGCGCGTTGGCCTGGGGCAGCTTGGCATCGGGCAGCAGGTCCGGGACGATGGCGGTCGCCGCCGGGTTGAAGAACGCGTCGCCCAGACCCACGAAGGCGATCAGCGCCAGCACGTGCCACAGCTCGATGACCCCGGCGATCGACAGCGCCGCGAGCGCGCCGATCGCCAGCGCGCGCACCACGTCGGCGGCCACCATCAGCAGTCGGCGGTCGTATCGGTCCGTCAAGACCCCTCCCAGCAGCAGGAACAGGACGAGCGGCAGGGTCCACGCCACACCCACCACCGA
>DASURX010000208.1:0-2373 GCA_036375355.1 Candidatus Limnocylindria bacterium | reverse complement strand
GCGGTGCACCAGCACTGGGGCAAGGTCGCCGAGCCGGTCCTGAGCACCGTCGCGGGAGGCGCGCTCGCCCTGTGGGTGGATGCCACCATCCCGCCGGGTCTCGGGTTGCTGAGCACGCTGCTCTGGTGGGCCTGGTTCGCCATCCTCGGCCGCGCGGCATACGAGATCGCGGAGTGGCGGCACGACTGGTTCGTCGCGACGGACAAGCGGCTGCTGCTGTTCTACGGCTTCCTCACGCGCAGGGTGTCGATGATGCCGTTGTCCAAGGTCACCGACATGTCCTACAACCGCTCGATCCCCGGCCGGGTCCTCGGGTACGGCCGCTTCGTCATGGAGAGCGCGGGCCAGGACCAGGCGCTGCGCGAGGTCAACTGGGTGCCCGACCCGGACCACCACTACCGGGCGATCTGCGCCGAGATCTTCCGGGTCGCCGACCGCATCCGGCTGAGCGAGCCGCTGGGCGGCGAGGGCACCGTGGTGCCCGAGCCGTATCCCGGGTGGGACGACCCACGGTATGGCGCCGACCGCTCCACCGCCATCCCCATCCGCCCGGTGTCGGGCAACGATGTCCCGGACGGCTCGCTCTACCGCAGCCCCGACCTGCGCGATGACCCCACGTCCGACCGCGAGGCCGACACGGGCCCCATCCGCTACCGCCTCCCGCGGCCGCCCCGCTGGGAGGACCGAGGGCGCTGAGCGCGCAAGGGGCGCAGACCGGCCATCGGCGCTAGCGTGGGGCCGTCCGGGTCGCCCCGGGGGCGACTTCACCCGATTCCCCGGGGAGGAGACTCGCCGTGAGCCTCATGCGCACCAAGTCGGTCGAGCAGTCGATCAGGGAGACCGACGAGCCGGAGTACCAGCTCAAGAAGCGGCTCTCCGCCCTGGACCTGACGGTCTTCGGCGTCGGCGTCATCGTCGGCGCCGGCATCTTCACGGTCACCGGCCGGGCCGCGCAGCAGTACGCCGGCCCGTCCATCATCATCTCGTTCGTGGTCGGCGCCGTCTGCTGCGGGCTCGCCGCGCTGTGCTACGCCGAGTTCGCCTCCACGGTGCCGGTCTCCGGGTCGGCCTACACGTTTTCCTACGCGTCGCTGGGCGAGCTGGTCGCCTGGATCATCGGCTGGGACCTCCTGCTCGAGCTCATGCTCGGCGCGAGCGTGGTGGCCCAGGGCTGGTCGCAGTACGCCGACCTCTTGCTCAGCCAGCTCGGCTTCAACTGGCCCGACTCCCTGGCCTCCGGCTCGCACTTCGACCTGCTCGCCTTTCTGCTGGTCGCCTGCATCACCCTCCTGGTGTCGGTCGGCATCAAGGAGTCGATGCGGGTCAACCTGGTGCTCGTCGGCATCAAGGTGTTCATCGTGCTGTTCGTGATCATCGCGGGCATCGGCTACGTCAACACGGCGAACTACTCGCCATTCATCCCGCCGTCGCAAGCCGCCGAGTCGGCCCAGGGCATTCACGCGCCACTGATCCAGGTCCTCTTCGGCATCGAGCCGGTCACCTTCGGGGTTCTGGGCATCGTCACCGGAGCGTCGATCGTCTTCTTCGCCTACATCGGCTTCGACGTCGTCGCCACCACCGCTGAAGAGGCCAAGAACCCCCAGCGGGACCTTCCCATCGGCATCATCGCCTCTCTGGTCATCTGCACGGTGCTCTACATGGGCGTCGCCGCCGTCATCACCGGGATGGTCCCCTACGACCAGATCGACCCCAAGGCCGCGCTCGCGTCGGCGTTCGAGTCGGTCGGGAAGAGCGGCTACGCCACGCTCATCGCGGCCGGCGCCGTGGCGGGCCTGACCACGGTCATCATGACGCTCCTGATCGGCGCCACCCGGGTGGTCTTCGCGATGAGCCGCGACTGGTTGCTGCCGCCAGCCTTGGGCAGGACCCACGTCAGGACCGGTACTCCGCTCCGCATCACCATCTCCCTGGGTCTGTTCATCGCCCTCGTCGCGTCGCTGACCCCGATCGGCAAGCTCGAGGAGATGGTCAACATCGGCACGCTGGCCGCGTTCACGCTGGTGTCGATCGCCGTGGTCATCCTGCGGCGCCAGCGCCCCGACCTCAAGCGGGCGTTCCGGGTGCCGCTGGTGCCGTTCCTGCCCATCGTGTCGGCGCTGGTCTGCCTGTACCTGATGCTCAACCTCAGCCTGGAGACGTGGCTGCGCTTCGTCGTGTGGATGGCGATCGGCTTCGTCGTCTACTTCGCCTACAGCTACCGCAGCAGCCGCCTGCACGGGCGGGCCAGAGAAGGTGAGCTGCCGAGCATGACCAGCACCTGACGACCCCCATCCCAGCCACCCAAGGGCGGGGTATGCCGGGTGGCGGCCCCCGGCATACCCCGCCTTTCGCCTGCGGATCGGCCGAGCCCTC
>DASURX010000207.1:0-2111 GCA_036375355.1 Candidatus Limnocylindria bacterium | reverse complement strand
GCCTTCACCGTCGGCACCGCGGTGGCCAAGACCATCAGCAAGGGCCTCGTCGATCCCAGCGTCGTCGATCCCACCGTGGTCCTCGCCGCGCTGCTCGGCGCCATCGTGTGGAACCTCGTCACCTGGTTCGTGGGCCTGCCCAGCTCCTCCTCGCATGCGCTGCTGGGCGGGTTCGCCGGCGCGGCCATCGCGAAGGCCGGGATCGGGTCCCTCATCCTGTCCGGCTGGGTCAAGCCGATTCTCGGCATCGTCATCTCGCCGCTGCTCGGCGCCACGCTCGGGCTCGCGCTGACGGTCGGCTTTTCCTGGCTCCTCTACAAGAAGACCGCCCGTCCGCTCGACAAGCTCTTCCGCCGTCTGCAGCTCGTCTCGGCCGGCCTCTACTCCCTGAGCCATGGGGCCAACGACGCGCAGAAGACCATGGGCATCATCGTCGGGCTGCTGGTATCGGCCCAGCACCTGTTCAAGGACGCGACGGGCTGGCAGCGGCATCTCTACCTGCAGAATGCCGACCACGTGCCGTTGTGGGTGGAGCTCACTGCCTACAGCGCGATCGCGATGGGCACGGCGATGGGCGGCTGGCGCATCGTCAAGACCATGGGCTCGAAGATCACCAAGCTCACCCCCTTCAGCGGTTTCTGCGCCGAGACCGGCGGTGCCGTGACGATCCTGCTCGCCTCGGTGCTCGGGGTGCCGGTGAGCACGACCCACACGATCACCGGCGCCATCGTCGGCGTGGGGGCGGCGCGCCGCCTGGGCGCGGTGCGCTGGGGCGTCGCCGGCCGGATCGTCTGGGCCTGGGTGCTCACCATCCCGTTGAGCGCCGCGGTCGCGGCGATCGTGTACCTGCTGCTGCGGCTTCGGTAGCGCGGGCTGGCGAATTTCCCGGCTGCACCCCTACGTTGCGTTGTCCCCACCGGAAAACAGATGACGAGGCAGTCATTGCCATGGGCTGACGTGCTCGCAGACCGGTACCGCGTCGAGCGCGAACTGGGCCAGGGTGGCATGGCCATCGTCTACCTGGCGCGCGACCTGAGGCATGACCGCCCCGTCGCGCTCAAGCTGTTGCGGCCGGAACTGGCCGCGGCGGTCGGGCGCGATCGCTTCCTTCGCGAGATCCAGCTCACCGCCCGCCTGCAGCATCCCCACATCCTGCCCGTCTTCGACTCGGGCGAAGCCGCGGGCCAGCTCTGGTACGTCATGCCCTTCGTCGATGGGGAGACGCTGCGCGCGCGGATGGCGCGCGAGGGCCGGCTTCCGCCCGGCACGGCAACGCAGCTGGCACGCGAGGTCGCGTCCGCTCTCGCGTATGCCCACGACGCCGGCGTGGTCCATCGCGACATCAAGCCGGAGAACATCCTGCTGTCGCGCCAGGGGCAGGCCCTCGTGGCCGATTTCGGCATCGCCAGGGCGCTCGACTCGGACAGCGCGCTCACCGAGACGGGGCTCGCGCTCGGCACGCCGGCGTACATGGCACCGGAGCAGCTGCTGGGCGAGCGGCCGGTCCGGCCCCAGGCCGATGTCTATGCCCTCGGGGCCGTTCTCTACGAAATGCTCGCGGGCTACCGGCCATTCGCCGACTCGGCGCCGGCAGCGATGCTTGCCAAGCGGTTGACGGACGGGTCGCCCCTCATTTCGGCCCAGCACCCGGACGTACCTGCGCCTCTGGCGCTCCTCATACGCGACTCGCTCGAAGTCGATCCGGCGCGGCGTCCCCCCGATGGGGCCGCGGTGGCGGAGCGACTGCAGGAAGGCGCCGGCTCGCCGGCACCGGCGACCGCCGCGCCGTCGCCGGCGTCACGCCCCGGCCGGCACCGCTACGTACTCCCGGCGCTGGGGGTGCTGGCCCTGGCGACAGCCATCGTCTTCCTGCAATCGCGCACGCGCGGTCCCGCGGAGGTATCGATCGGCGTCCTCCCGTTCGAGAACCGGAGCGGCGACACCGCGCAGGCGTACCTGAGCGAAGGAGTGTCCGACGAACTCACGGCGCGGCTGTCGATGATCCCGGAGCTCAGGGTCTCGCCTCGCAGGTCCTCCACCAGGTTCCGTGACAACCAGGAGGCGCCGGAGGTCATCGCGCAGAAACTTGGCGTGACCTACCTGTTGACCGG
>DASURX010000206.1:0-2629 GCA_036375355.1 Candidatus Limnocylindria bacterium | reverse complement strand
AGTGCGTGGCGATGATGGAATCGTTCATCGCCACGCACCCGGAGCTGTGGAACGAGGACATCGGTCAGTAGGTCTTGTCCCCGGCCGATGCCGCCCCGCCCTCTGCGGTCGCGATGTGCCAGACGCCGCCGACCCCGTCGCCGGTCGAGTCGCCCGGAGCCTGGTCCGCGGCGAAGTAGTAGAGCGGCTGCCCGTTGTACGTGACCTGCAGGCTGCCGTCGTCGCGGGTGATGGTGTCGATCTCGCCCGTCACGCCGTCGCCGGCGGTCACGTCCGAGTCATCCGCGACGACGAGCGGCGGCCAGTTCTCGGCGCATCCGCCGGAGCAGGCGCTGACCCCGGCGCTGTCGTTGTCGAAGGTGTAGAGGGTCATCCCGCCCTCGCCGGCCAGCGCCTGGCCCGCATCGGTGTCGACGACGGTGATCTCGACCGCCGCTCCCGCCGCGCTGGCCGAAGCCGATGCGCTGGCGGACGCAGAGGCCGACTGCGAGGCGGATTCGGCCACCGAGGCCGAGGCACTGGCCGAGCTGCTGGCGCTGCCGGCGCCACCGGCCTGGCAGGCAGCCAGGAGCATGGCCACGCCCACGGTCGCGGGGACCGCCAGCCATCGGTGCTTGAAGGTCGTCCTGGTCGCCATCCGTATCTCCCAAGCGCGGATCGTTGGTCGCGGACCGATACGGAGGCCGTTACGCCGGACGCGGCTACGGGCCGTCCACGACCGTGACCTGGGTGACGACGAACTGCTGGCGACACGACGTGACGATGGGGCCGACCCATCCGCCGTAGTAGTACGAGTTGGCTTCCGCGCTGGGTCTCCAGGTGCAGTCCATCGCGGCGGGATCGTCGAAGTGCCCGGTGACCTCCACCCACACGTTCTGCCAATCGGCCGTCACCCTCAACGACGGGTCCACGATCGCCTCGCTGTAGTAGCCGTCGCTCTCGATCGGCGACAGGTACAGCTTGTTCTGGGTCGGGTTGGCGAGCCACCCGGGCTCGAACGTGCCGGGCCAGCCACCGTAGCAGCCGTCGCACCGGGCGGAGTAGGCCCGGAAGGTGAGCGGCGTGTCCCCCAGGCAGACGAGAGCCAGCACGCGGTCCATGGTGGCGAACGTCACGGCATCCATGGTCCCGATCGGCTGGCACTCGGACGGCTGCGGATCGCCGATACGGGGTGCGAGCGGCACCGGGACGGCACTCCAGGTCCGCCCGTCGCTCGAGTGCCAGGCGACCGGGTTGGTGGCACGCAGGGATGGATCGCCGCCGACCAGCACGAAGCCGCCCTCGCCACCGGCGAGCATGGCCGGGAAGACGTCCTCGGTCCTGGCCGGGATGCGGACCTGGCGCCAGTCGCCGTCCTCGAGCAGCCATCCCATGGCATCACCCGAGGCGAAGTCCCAGCCGACCGCCAGGCCGCGCTCACCGTCGCTGGCCAGTGCGCTCACGCCCCGCCCGTCGAAGGTGGCCTGTTGGGGATCGCGCGACCAGCGGATGGTCGCGCCATCGACTGCCCCGATCCAGGCCTCGAACCTGCGGCCGCCCGGCTTGATGGAGATCGCCCGAACCTCCGTGCCGACCTGGATCAGCTGCAGGCCGGTCGTGCTCGGCCCGTCCTCGGCAACGGTCCAATCCCAGCCGTTCGGCGAGAACGCGATGGCGGCGCTCGCAGGCGACCTGGGGTATCCACCGCCATCCGACCAGGCGAAGAATCCTGCGGGCAGGCCGACCAGCCTCGGCTGAGCGTCGGGCCGGTTGGCAGTCTCCGGCACGGGCCGCTCCTCCCACAGCTCGCCTTCCTCGGTGTACCACGCGCGATTGTGGGAGCCGCTGGCGTTGGGAATGATGGCCAGGTAGCCTCCGGCAGCGGCGGCCATCGGGCCGGGATAGCCAGTGGTCATGTCCTCCAGGCTGCCCAGCGCGTCCCAGTGCGTGCCGTCGGGCGAACGCCAGACCCAGGCTCGGGGCCCGTTGACGGTGTCCACCGGGGTCAGCGCCAGCCAGCCCGCCGGCCCCCATACCGCCGAGCCGAACCATTCCGCGCGGAACTGGTCGTGAACGTTCGTCCAGCGCTCGCCGTCGGTGGAGGCCACCAGCAGTGGCGGCTGGTTCTCGTTGGCGGGTGCCGCGCCGACGCCGAACGCGAGGAAGCCGGACTCGCCGGCGACCAGCGACCAGATGCTGGGCGACGAGATGCCGGTGGCCTGCGAGATGAACTCCATTCGGGGGTCCGTCGCGTCGTAGCGGATGAACCCGGCCGGCTGCGGGGCCTCGACCGTGAACCAGCGTGGCGGCGAGTCGACGCCGTAGCTGCTGACGTAGGCGGCCTCACCGGCGTGCATCACGCGCACCTCGGACGCGTTCGCGCTAACCGTCTCGTAGATGGGCACATCCTCGATGGCGCGCAGCCATCCGGCGATCCAGGGTGGGTACTCGACCGGATCCGGTACCTCGCCGGGCTGCACGGTGATCTGCGGCGGTGCCGCCGGAAACGGCGTGGGTGTCGGACGCGGCCGGGGCGTACGGGAGGGAGTGACCGTGGCGCTGGGCGCCTGCGTGCGCGTCGCTTCCGCCGTCTCGTTGGATTCGGGGAGGACCTTCGCGACCGCGATGAGCGCGCCGCCCACGAGCGCAA
>DASURX010000205.1:0-2139 GCA_036375355.1 Candidatus Limnocylindria bacterium | reverse complement strand
GACCGCGGCACCTCGCTCGCCGACCTCAAGGGGATGCTGGAGGAGTACGCCCGGGCAATCTACGGGCCGGAGGTGAAGACGCGCTTCCGGCCGGGGTACTACCCGTTCACCGAGCCGTCGGTGGCCTTCGACGTCGCCTGCCTCGTCTGCGGCGGACCGGGATGCCCGGCCTGCGGGCGGACCGGCTGGGTCACCATCCTGGGCGCCGGCATGGTCCACCCGGTCGTGCTGCGCTCCGGCGGGATCGACCCGGACGAGTACCAGGGTTACGCCTTCGGCATGGGGCTCGACCGCATCACGCTCCTGCGCCACGGCATCCCTGACCTGCGGCTGCTGATGGGCGCCGACCTGCGCTTCCTCGAGCAGTTCGACGGAGGGCGCTAGGCCGATGCTGGTTCCGCTCTCCTGGCTGCGCGACTACGTCGACGTCGACCTCTCTCCCGAGGAGCTCGCCGAGCAGCTCACCCTGCACGGCATGGAGGTGCAGGCCATCACCGTCAGCGGCGCGGACTGGACCGATGTCGTGGTCGGCCGCCTGCTGAGCGTCGAGCGCCATCCGAACGCGGACAAGCTGTGGCTGACCAGCGTGGACGTGGGGAGCGGCGAGCCGCTGCAGGTCGTGTGCGGCGCCGACAACATCGCCACCGGCGACCTCGTGCCTGTGGCGCGGGTGGGCGCGGTGCTCCCCGGGGAGCGCCGCATCGAGCGCACGAAGATCCGCGGCGTCGAGTCGCAGGGGATGCTGTGCTCGGCCATCGAGCTGGGGGTGGGGGAGGACGCGGCGGGGATCCACATCCTGGGCCGCGCCGACGACGAGCTGCCGCTGGGTGCCGACCTGCGGCCGATCCTGGGCGAGGTGGTGCTGGACGTCGACGTCAAGCCGAACCGCGGCGACGCCCTGTCGATGGTCGGCCTGGCGCGTGAGATCGCGGCCTTCACCGGAAGGCAGCTGCGGCCGCCGGAGGCATCGGTCCAGGAGGACGGGGAACTGCGGGCTGCCAACCGCATGAGCGTGACGATCGAGGATCCCGCAGGCTGCCCGCGCTTCACCGCGCGCTGGTTCGACGACGTGGCCAACGGCGAGTCGCCGCCCTGGATGCAGCGACGGCTGCTCGCCGCCGGCATGCGCCCCATCTCGGCGGTGGTGGACGTGACGAACTACGTGATGCACGAGCTGGGACAGCCGATGCACGCCTATGACGCCGATCGCGTGCCCGACGGGCGGATCGTGGTGCGCCGCGCGCACGACGGCGAGGCGCTCGAGACGATCGACCACGAGGCGCGGCGGCTGGACAGCCGCATGCTGGTCATCGCCGATGCCGGGCGGGCAATCGGCCTGGCCGGGATCATGGGCGGCGCCGATACCGAGGTCACCGACGCGACGCGCCGCGTGATCCTGGAGTCGGCGATCTTCCACGGCCCGACCATCCGCAACACCGCGCGACGCCTCGGCCTGCGCTCGGAGGCGAGCATGCGCCACGAGAAGGGGATCGGCCACGACCTGCCGCGCCACGCGGTCGATCGCGCCGCGGGCCTGATTGCCGAGATCACCGGCGCGCGGGTGGCGAATGGGATCGTCGACAACGACCCACGGCCGCGCGAGCCGCGGCGCATCGCCGTCGACCTGGACCGCACCGAGCGGCTGCTGGGCATCGGGATCGACGCGGACCTGGTTCCGCGGCTGCTGGAACCGCTCGAGTTCGGCGTGCGCGGGCTGGATGAGCGGCACGTGGAGGTCGCCGTGCCCAGCTTCCGGCTGGACGTGGTGGCGCCAGAGGACGTGGCCGAGGAGATCGCGCGTGCTCACGGCTACGAGAACATCCCGGCCCCGCTGCCGAGCCCGACGCTGCCGCCGTTCCGGCCCGATCCGGCCGCGGCGCGCCATCGAGTCCGGCGCACCATGGCCGGCCTGGGGCTGGACGAGATCCTGATGCACGCGCTGATCGGCCCGGACGACCTGGCGCGCACCGGCTACGACCCGGCCGACGCGACGCTCGTGCGCCTGGCGAACCCGATCTCGCCGCAGCACAGCGTCATGCGCCCGGTGATGTACCCCTCGATGCTCGCAGCCCTGGCCGAGAACGTCCGTCAGCGCCGGCTCGACCCGTGGCTGTTCGAGGTCGGCAAGACGTACTGGAT
>DASURX010000204.1:0-5567 GCA_036375355.1 Candidatus Limnocylindria bacterium | reverse complement strand
CGACGTGGCTCGACCGGGCCGCCGGCATCGTCCAGCTGCGCGACGGCAACCGCTTCGTCAACGCCGTGGTCGAGGGCCGGGGGAGCGAGTGGTTCGTCACCATCGGCGGGCGGCGGCTGGCCGTCACGGCGCGGACCTGGCGGGAGCGCATGCTGGCCGAGGCGGAGGTGGAGGCTCATCGCATCGGCGGGCGGCTGGAGGTGCACGCCAGCCTGCCGGGCCTGGTGGTCAAGGTCAGCGTTGCCGAAGGGAGCCAGGTGGCCGAGGGGGACGCGCTGCTGACGATCGAGGCGATGAAGATGCAGAACGAGGTGCGCGCGCCGCGCTCCGGCGTCGTTTCCGAGGTCGCGGTGGAGCCTGGCCAGCCGGTCGCGCGCGGAGCGCTCCTCGTCAGGCTTGCCTGACGCCCGGTCCCTGGCGCCGAAGGCCGCTGACCGCGAGGCGCTGGAGGACGGCCACCACCAGGGCCGCCGCGAGAGCCAGCACCGCGTCGAAGGCCAGGGCCACCTCGAAGCCGAAGAGGCGCACGGTCGGACCGATCGACCAGCCCAGGCGGTGACCGGCCAGGTACAGCGCGCCGAAGGCGCCGAGGGCGGGGAGGATGAGGCCCGCCGGCGACGTGGGGACGCGCAGGGCTTGCCAGGCCACCAGCCCGGCCAGGACGGAGACGACGGCGAACAGCGAGATGAGGGCGTAGGCGCTCGAGGACATGTCCCGAGTCTCGCACGAATGGATGGACCGATGTCGTGGCGGGGTCAGGCGGCTCGCTACAATCCATCCCGATGAGCGACCCCGAGCCGTCCGGCGGCCCCCATCGGTCCACCTCGGGGATGGAGATCCGGATGGTCTACGGGCCCGATGCGCTGGAGGGCTTCGACCCCGAGACCCGGCTTGGCGAGCCCGGAGCGTTCCCGTTCACCCGGGGCGTGCGCCCCGATGGCTACGCCACGCGGCCGTGGACCATGCGGCAGTACGCCGGCTTCGGCTCTGCCGCCGACACCAACCGCCGCTTCCGCTACCTTTTGGAGCGCGGCCAGACGGGCCTCTCGGTGGCATTCGACCTTCCGACCCAGATGGGCTACGACAGTGATGCGCCGATGGCGGCGGGGGAGGTGGGCCGTGTCGGCGTGCCGATCGATTCGCTGGCCGACATGGCCGAGCTGCTCGACGGGATCGACCTGGCCCGCGTCAGCACCAGCATGACCATCAACGCAACGGCGGCCATCCTGCTGGCGCTGTACGAGGCCGTCGCGCGGCGGCAGGGCGTCGAACCGCGATCCCTGCGCGGCACGATCCAGAACGACATCCTGAAGGAGTACATCGCGCGCGGGACCTACATCTTCCCACCGGTCCCATCGATGCGACTGGTGACCGATACCTTCGCCTACTGCCGGGCCGAGATGCCGCTCTGGAACACGATCAGCATCAGCGGCTACCACATGCGCGAGGCGGGTGCCACCGCCGCCCAGGAGGTTGCCTTCACCCTGGCCGATGCCATCGCCTACGCCGACGCCGCCCTGGCTGCCGGGCTCGCCTTCGACGAGTTTGCCCCACGCCTCTCCTTCTTCTTCGCGGCCCACAACGACCTGTTCGAGGAGGTTGCCAAGTTCCGGGTGGCGCGGCGGGTGTGGGCAAGCATCGCCCGGGACCGATACGGCGCCGGTGATCCGCGTTCGATGGCGATGCGCTTCCACGTGCAGACCGGCGGCTCGACGCTGACCGCCCAGCAGCCGGAGACGAACGTGGTCCGCACCACGATCCAGGCCCTGGCGGCCGTGCTGGGAGGGGCGCAGAGCCTGCACACCAACGCGCTCGACGAGGCGCTG
This sequence comes from Candidatus Limnocylindria bacterium, assembly GCA_036375355.1. Taxonomy (GTDB): domain Bacteria; phylum Chloroflexota; class Limnocylindria; order QHBO01; family QHBO01; genus DASURX01. The sequence continues at coordinate 3,741 of DASURX010000204.1, read as the reverse complement.
GGCCTGCCCACCGCCGACACAGCTCGCCTCGCGCTGCGAACACAACAAGTGTTGGCGCACGAGTCAGGGGTGCGCCTGCCGGTGGACCCGCTCGGCGGCTCGTACTACGTCGAGACGCTGACGAACGAGCTGGAGCAGCGCGTCCACGCCGAGCTCGGCGCGATCGAATCCCGGGGCGGGACGCTCGCGGCGCTGGAGGAGGGTTACCAGCAGGGCGAGATCGCCACCGCGGCATACGAGTTCCAGCGCGCCGTGGAGGCCGGCGAGCGGATCGTGGTCGGTCTCAACGCTTATGCCGAGGACGCGGCGGTCGACGTCGCGGCCACCCAGGCGATCGACGCGGAGGCGGAGCGCCGACAGGTCGAACGCACGCGTGCGGTGCGCGCCGCGCGGGACGCGGGGCGCGCGGCTGGCGCGCTGGAGGCGCTCGAGCATGCGGCGCGCGGCACGGAGAACGTGCTGCCACGCATCCGCGCCGCGGTCGAGGCCGACGTGACCCTGGGCGAGATCAGCGACGCGCTGCGCCGAGCGTGGGGGGAGTACCGCCCGTGAGCATCGGCCCCATCCACCACGTGGCCGTGGTGGTGCGCTCGATCGACGCCTCGCTGCCGCGCTACCGCGAGCTCTTCGGCTGGGAGCCGGAGGCGCCTCCCTTCGACTTCCCGACCCAGCGCGTGCGGCTGTGCTTCCTGTCGACCGGCCCCGGAGCCTGCGCTCGGGTCGAGCTGGTGCAGCCGACCGACACGACGAGCGGCGTGGCGCGCTTCCTGGCCGATCGGGGGGAGGGCATGCACCACGTCTGCCTCCAGACCGATGACCTCCCCGCCGACCTTGCGCGGCTGGCGAAGGCCGAGGCCGAGCTGGTCGACACCGTCCCGCGGCCCGGCGCGCACGGTTCGGTGGCGTTCATTCATCCCCGCACGCTGAACGGTGTCCTCTGGGAGCTGCTCGACCCGGGAGGCGTCGAGCGGGAGCCGCGCGCGACCTGACTATCATCCGCGCATGCCGGAGGAACGCCGCCTGGTCACCGTGCTCTTCGCGGACGCGGTGGGATCGACCTCGCTCGGCGAGTCGATGGATCCAGAGGACCTGCGGCTCCTGCTGGGACGCTTCTACGAGGTGACGCGCACCGTCGTCGAGGCTCGCTCGGGGACGCTGGAGAAGTTCATCGGCGACGCGGCGCTCGCCATCTTCGGCCTCCCGCACGCGCACGACGACGACGCGGCGCGGGCGATCGACGCGGCTCTCGAGCTTCGCGACCTCCTGCGGCGCGACTCGCTGCTCCGCGAACGCCTGCCGATCCGGATCGGCATCAACACCGGCGAGGTCGTGGCGAGCCTGGAGCCGGCTCGCGACGACTTCATCGTCACCGGCGACGCGGTGAACGTGGCTGCCCGCCTGCAGCAGTCGGCCGAGCCGTGGCAGATCCTGGCCAGCGCGCGCACGGCGAGCGCCGCCATCGGCCGCGGCTTCGCCTTCGGGCCCAGGCTGGAGCTGGGCCTCAAGGGAAAGGCCGATACGGTGGCCGCCTGCCCGGTGGTGGCTCGAGCGCCCTCGCGCCGACCCCAACCGCCGATCGTCGGTCGAGATGCCGACCTCGCCCAGCTCGAGCTGGTCGCGACCCGCGCCTTCGTGGAGCGTCGTCCATACATGGTCACGCTCATCGCTGCGGCCGGGACCGGCAAGAGCCGGGTCGTCGAAGAGTTCCTCGCGCGGCTGGCAACGGGCGCGCGGCCGCCGCGGGTCGCCGTCGCGCAATGCCTGCCGTACGGTCAGAGCCTCACCTACTGGCCGATGCGCGCACTGCTGCTCGGCCTGCTCGACCTGCACGACGAGGCCCCGCCCGAAGAGGTCCGGGACCGATGCCGCAGCTGGCTGGCGGAGATCGGATCCGAGGAGCCGGAGGCGACGGCGGAGCTGCTGGCGGCCACCATCGGTGCCTCGGATGCCGACGTGCTCGACCGCTCGGCGCTGTTCGCCGCCTGGCGCCGCGCGCTCGAGCTCGCCGCGCTGCGGCAGCCGCTCGTGCTCCTCATCGAAGACCTGCACTGGTCGAGCGACAGCCTCCTGGACCTGATCGAGTTCGTGCTGCAGCCGACCGCGGACGCTCCGATGCTCATGCTGGCGCTGACCCGGCCGGAGCTCCTCGAGCGCCGGCCGACCTGGGGCGGCGGACGGCGCAACCACGTCTCCCTGGCGCTCGGCCCGCTCGACGCGACGTCGATCGCTCACCTGGTCGAGAGCATCCTGGACGGCCCCGCTCCCGAGCTGGTCCCGATCCTCGTCGAGCGCTCCGAGGGGAACCCGTTCTACGCCGGCGAGATGGTCCGCTCGCTGCTCGAGCGCGGCGTGGACCTCCACGACCCGGTCGCCGTCCGTGCACTGGCCGCGACCCTGCCCGACACGGTGCAGGCGACCGTGCTGGCGCGCCTCGACGCCCTCGAGCCGCCCGCTCGGCGCCTGCTGCAGGTCGGCTCCGTCTTTGGCCGGTCCTTCACGCTGGATGGCGCAGCGGCGCTGGATCCTGGCATCGCCGCCCAAGCGGCACCGCTGGTGGAGCGCCTGGTCGACCGCGAGATGGTGAGGGCGGCCGCCCAGGGCGAGCTCGTGTTCCGGCACATCCTGATCCGCGACGTCGCCTACGGCACGCTGCCGCGGGTGGACCGCGCACGGTTCCATGCGGCCGCGGGGGAGTGGCTCGAAGCCACCTCGGCCGGGCGCGAGGACGAGCAGGCCGAGCTCATCGCGTTCCACTATCGCGAGGCGGCCGTCCTGGGCTCCGTGCTGCATGACCGCGCCGACGACGCCGGACGAGCGCGGGCCGTGGCGTGGCTGCGTCGCGCGGCCGACGTCGTGGCGGCCGCGCGTGGAACGACCGAGGCCGCGGCCCACCTGCGCGCCGCGATCGAGCTCGCGCCGCCGGCGGAGCGGCCTCCCTTCTACCGTCGCCTGGGCGAGCTGTACGGCTCGGGGGACGTCGCGATCCAGGCCTACGCCACCGCCTGGCGCCTCGGCGCCGACGAGGGGCTGCCCGCCGACTTCCTGCTGGACAACCTCGGACGCCAGCTGACGGTGGTGCTGCGCTGGTTCGCCTCCGCGGCGCGCCAGCCGAGCCTGGACGAGCTCGAAGGCCTCATCCAACGCGGCCGGCAGTGGCTGCCCGATGCGGGTCCCCGTGCCCGTGCCACCTTCCTCATCGCCCTTGGCTTCCTGCCGTTCTGGCTGTCGAACAGCGGGACGCGCCAGCCGACCGAGCACGACCTGGGCGAGGCCGCCGCGAGCGTCGCCGCCGGGCTGGCGATTGCCGAGGAGCTCGACGACGCCCCGCTCCAGTCCGCGGCGCTCGATGCGCAGACCTCCCGGACCCAGACGCTGGATCCGGTTGAGGCGCGCGAGCTGTCGCGGCGGCGCGTGGCGATGGCGCAGCGCCTGCCGATGGACGAGCGCCTGGACGCCCTGAACATGGTCGCCTGGACGTCGGCCCTGATCGGCGATCTGGCCGAGGCCGATGACGCGGCGGCGACCTCGATGGCACTGGTCCAGCCCGGCCAGAACCCGGGCTTCGCGCTGGGCGGCGCGTCCTGGCGTGCGTATGTGCAGGCTCTCATCGGCAACTGGGAGGCGCTGGCGACGAGCGCCGAGGAACTACGCAACCGGTGGCTCGTCTCCGAGCGTCCCGCGGCGAGCTACGCGCTGCAGGGGTTTCTGTCCGCGGTCGACTGGGCGCGGAACCGTCGCGAC
>DASURX010000203.1:0-18938 GCA_036375355.1 Candidatus Limnocylindria bacterium | reverse complement strand
GTGGCGTCGAGGGTGTTGCCGGTCCCGGTGTAGTCCATGTAGTGACGCCGGTCGCCCTCGACCAGGCGGTAGTAGGACGCGTTGTCGATCCCCCGGACGCTGAGCGTGGGCCCCAGCTCCGACCCCTCGCCGGTGTGGTTGTAGACCACGTCCAGGATCACCTCGATCCCGGCATCGTGCAGCCGCTTGACCATGCTCTTGAACTCGCGGACCGGCTCGCCGCTGCCGCTGTAGCGGCTGTCGGGGGCAAAGAAGCCGATGGTGTTGTAGCCCCAGTAGTTGACCAGCCCGCGCTCCACCAGGTGCCGCTCGTTCACGTGGTGGTGCACCGGCAGCAGCTCCACCGCGCTGACGCCCAGCGAGCGCAGGTGCTCGACCGCGGCGTGCGAGGCCAGGCCCGCGTAGGTGCCGCGCAGCTCGGGCTCCACGTCGGGGTGCAGCTGGGTGAAGCCCTTGACGTGCACCTCGTAGATCAGCGTCTCCTCCCAGGGGATGTCCAGGCGCCGGTCGTCACCCCACACGAAGGCCTGGTCCACCACCACGCTCTTGGGCACCGACGCGGCGGAGTCCCGCTCGTCCGGCCGGCTGTCGTCTTCGGCGCCGATGCGGTAGCCGAACATCCGGTCGTTCCAGTCCACCGCGCCGTCGATGCGCTTGGCGTACGGGTCGATCAGCAGCTTGGCCGGGTTGAACCGATGCCCGCGCGACGGCGCATACGGACCGAAGACGCGGTAGCCGTAGCGCTGGCCCGGCCGAACGTCGGGCAGGTAGCAGTGCCAGACCAGGTCGCTCTGCTCCTGCATCCGGATGCGCTGCTCCACCCCCGCCGCGTCGAAGAGGCACAGGTCGACGGCGGTCGCGTTCTCGCTGAAGAGCGCGAAGTTCACGCCGGCGCCGTCCCACATTGCTCCCAGCGGGTAGGGGGCGCCGCGCCAGACGCGCGTGCTCATGCGGCCCTCTCGCCCGCGGCCCGCTCGAGCGCCTCGAGCGGCAACCAGATCCAGTCGGGCCGATGGTTGGCCTCGTACCGAACCTCGTAGCAGGCCTTCTCCACCTCGAGCGCGGCCAGCAGCTCGCGATCGACGGCGTCGCCGGCGTACGCGGTCAGGAACGCGGCCCGCGCGTCGGCCAGCCAGGCGTCGACCTCGAGCCGCCCGTCGCCATCGGCCTTGACCCCGCGCTCGGCGGTGCGAGCCGCGTAGTCGAACGAGCGCAGCATGCCCGCCACGTCGCGCAGCGGGGAGGCCGGGGTGCGCCGCTCGGCCAGCGGCCGGGCTGGCTCGCCCTCGAAGTCGATCACCACGAAGCCGTTCTCGGTGCGCAGCAGCTGGCCCAGGTGGTAGTCGCCGTGGATGCGGCTCAGCCGCGCACCTGCCGCAGCGCCGATGGCCGCCAGTCGCTCGCCCAGCGCCGGGGCGATTGCCTCGAGCCGGCCGTGCTCCTCGCCGTCGGGCGGCAGGACGGCCACCGCCGCCTCGAGGCCACGCTCGGCCGCGGCCTGCCAGGCGCGCCGCTCGTCGTCGGTGGCAGGACGCGCGGGGAAGGCCTCGTCGTCCGGGCGCGAGGCGAGCGCCTCATGCAGCTGGGCGGTGACGCCGCCGATGACCGAGGCGGCCGCCAGCAGCTCCTGCGGGCCGTCGGGCGGGCGGCTGAGGGTCGAGACGGCCCAGGTCCAGCCGTCGCCGCGGGCCGGGACCATCGCCTGCAGCAGGGCCGCCGCGCACGGGGCCTCGTCGTCGCTCACGTACTCGACGCAGCCGGCGAAGCCCGGAGCGTGCGGAAAGCCGGCGTCGCTGAGGAAGCGGTTGACCTCGATCTCGGGGTTGATGCCCGCGACCAGGTGGCGGTAGAGCTTGAGTACCACCCGGTCGCCCAGGCGCACCGAGGTGTTCGACTGCTCGCCGGCGAAGCGGCGCTCGGCGAGGGAGCTGGCGCTGACCTGCGGCGGCAGGAGCTCCGCAAGCCGGGGCGTGGGGCTCATCGTGAAGCGCCCGCGCGCCGACGCCAGGTCGCCACCCCTTGCCGCGCAATGCGTGAGCGCCGCCCACGCGCCCTCGCCGTCCCCTGGCTCGCGGAGTGCGCCGCCGTGCGCCATCGCCGGCACCAGGTAGCGCTCCGTGCCGCCATCGTCGAAGTGCGCGGCGAGCACCAGCAGCCAGGCGCCATCGTCGAGCGAGGCGGCATCGGCGAGCTCCACGCCGGCCAGCCTCCGCGTGCGGGCGCCGAACCAGCGCCGGCCGGCCAGCCACTCGGCGTCCAGGCCGCTGGCCAGGGATCGGAGCGCGGCGAGGTCGACGGGCCCCTCCATCGGCCTCACGCGGACGCGTCGCCGCCGTCGGCCAGCTCGAACCAGTAGTAGGCGTGCGGGCTGAAGGTGAGCAGGTAGGGCAGATCGCCGATCGGCGGGAAGCGGACGCGGCCGACCAGCTCGACCGGGACGCGGCCGTTCCAGCGCGAGAGGTCCAGCTCGGCGTACTGGCTGAAACGCGACAGGTTCACCACGCACAGGACCGTGACGCCCTCGTGCTGGCGGACGTAGGCCAGGATGTGGCGGTTCTGCGGGTGCAGGAACTCGAGCGTGCCGCGGCCGAAGACCGGGTACTGGCGCCGGACGCGGATGATGCGGCGCATCCAGTGCAGGAGCGAACCGGGAATCCGCTCCTGGGCCTCGACGTTGACCGACTGGTAGCCGTAGACCGGGTCGACGATGACCGGCGAGTAGAGCGCCGCGGCGTCCGCGGTGGAGAAGCCGGCGTTCCGGTCGCCGTTCCATTGCATCGGCGTGCGCACCCCGTTGCGATCGCCGAGGTAGATGTTGTCGCCCATGCCGATCTCGTCGCCGTAGTAGAGCACCGGCGTGCCGGGCATCGACAGCAGCAGCGTGTTCAGCAGCTCGATCCGCCGTCGGCTGTTGTCGACCAGCGGAGCCAGCCGGCGGCGGATGCCCAGGTTGATCCGTGCGCGGCGGTCGGCGGCGTACTGCGACCACATGTAGTCGCGCTCCTCGTCGGTCACCATCTCGAGCGTCAGCTCGTCGTGGTTGCGCAGGAACAGCGCCCACTGCGACTCTTCGGGGATCGGCGGGGTGGACTCCATGATCTCGACGATCGGGGTGCGATCCTCCTTGCGCAGCGCGATCCAGATGCGCGGCATGAGCGGGAAGTGGAAGGCCATGTGGCACTCGTCGCCGTCACCGAAGTACGGGCGCACGTCGGGCGGCCACTGGTTTGCCTCGGCCAGCAGCATGCGGTTGGCGTGGCGCTTGTCCAGCGCGGCGCGGAGCCGCTTCAGGACGGCGTGGGTCTCCGGCAGGTTCTCGCAGCTGGTCCCCTCGCGTTCCACCAGGTAGGGCACCGCGTCCAGGCGCAGCCCGTCGACGCCCATGTCCAGCCAGAAGCGCATGACCCGGATCACGGCCTTGACGACCTGCGGGTTGTCGTAGTTCAGATCGGGCTGATGGCTGAAGAACCGGTGCCAGTAGTACTGCCCGGTCTTCTGGTCGATCGCCCAGTTCGAGGACTCGGTATCGGTGAAGATGATGCGCGCGTCGCGGTAGCGCTGGTCGTCGTCACTCCACACGTACCAGTCGCGCTTGGGGTTGTCGCGGGATGAGCGTGACTCGACGAACCACGGGTGCTGGTCGCTGGTGTGGTTGACGACCAGCTCGGTGATGACCCGCAGCCCGCGGCGGTGCGCCTCGCGCACAAAGGTGCGGAAGTCGCGCCGCGTGCCGTAGTCGGGGTGGACGTTGGTGTAGTCGGCGATGTCGTACCCGTCGTCGCGCAGGGGCGACGGGTAGAAGGGCAGCAGCCAGATGGCGGTCACGCCCAGGTTGGCGATGTAGTCCAGCTTGCGGGTCAGGCCGACGAAGTCGCCGAGCCCGTCGCCGGTCGAATCGGCGAAGGCCTTGACGTGCAACTGGTAGATGATCGCGTCCTTGTACCAGAGGGGATCGTCGTCCAGGGCCCGATGCTTCGACTGCCTCCTGCGCCGTGGCTCCTGTGCCTCGCTCAGCGGCGCCAGCACGGCCTCGGCCTCGACCGCTGCGACGGCGGCGGCATCGGCCCGATCGTCCGACCTGCTCATGCCTGCAAGCCTACCGTCCGCCGGATTCAGGTGCCGCGCCGCACGGTGAAGATCCGGAACGACTGGTCGCCGGGCACCAGGTCCACCGGCACGTCGGCGCCTCGCTCGCGGCGCACACGCCCGGTTACGAGGTCCACCATCTCGTAGGCCTCGTCCCAGCCGATGCCGACCGCCGGCAGGTCGGGGTGCAGGATGGCCCGCTCCGCGCTGGTCGGGTCGCAGTTGACGGCCACGAAGACGGGATCGCTCCAGCGGAAGGGGAAGCCGGTGAGAGGATCGACGGCGCCGGCCGGGAGCGCCTTGCGGTAGAAGAGCGTGCGCTCGCCGGTGGCGTACTGGAAGCGCAGGTTGTCGTACAGCTGCAGGGCGCGCCACTCGCGCCGCAGCCGGTTCAACGTCTTGATCAGGGGCTTGATGTTGCCCGGCGCGTCCCAGTCGCGTGCCCTGATCTCGTACTTCTCCGAGTGGAGGTACTCCTCGCGCTCGTCGAGGCGGGAGTTCTCGCACAGCTCCCAGCCGGAGTAGATGCCGTAGCTGCTGCCGAGGGTGGCCGCCAGCACGGTGCGGGCCACGAAGGCGGGCCGCCCGTGATCGAGGTGGTGCGGGTTGATGTCCGGGGTGTTGGTGAACAGGTTGCCACGGAAGTACTCGCGCATCGGCGACTGCGTCAGCTCGGTGAAGTACTCGCGCAGCTCGTCGCGGGTCTCGCGCCAGGTGAAGTAGGTGTAGCTCTGCGTGAAGCCGGCGCTGGCCAGCTTGCGCATCATGGCCGGCCGCGTGAACGCCTCCGACAGGAAGATCACGTCGGGGTGCTCGCGCTGCACCTCGCCGATCAGCCACTCCCAGAAGGGGATCGGCTTGGTGTGCGGGTTGTCGACGCGGAAGATGCGCACGCCGCGCTCGATCCAGGTCAGGAAGATGTGGAGCCAGGCGTGCCACAGCGCCCGCCGCTCGTCGGCGTCGTCGCCGTCGAAGTGGATCGGGTAGATGTCCTGGTACCTCTTCGGCGGGTTCTCCGCATAGCGGATCGTGCCGTCGGGGGCCTGGCGGAACCAGGCCGGGTGCTGGCGCACCCAGGGATGATCGGGCGAGGCCTGGATCGCGATGTCGAGCGCCAACTCCATGCCTGCCGCCTCCACCGCGCGGCGGAAGGCCTCGAACCCGTTCAGCCCGCCCAGCTCGGGCGCGACGGCCTCGTGCCCTCCGGCCTCCGAGCCGATGGCGTAGGGGCTGCCCACGTCGTCGGCCGCGGCCTCCAGCGCGTTGTTCCGTCCCTTGCGGTTGGTGTGGCCGATGGGATGGATCGGCGGCAAGTAGACCACGTCGAAGCCGAGCTGCGCGATCTCCGGCAGGCGCCAGGACGCCTCGGCCAGGGTCGTGGCCCGCGGGCGGCGCGGGTCGCGGCCCTGCGAGCGGGGGAAGAGCTCGTACCAGGCGCCGAAGCGGGCACGCTCACGGTCGACCATCAGCGGCAGCTCGGCGGAGCGGCTGGTCGCGCTGCGGTCGGGGTGACGGCGCGCGGCGGCCAGGACGTCCGGAACGCGGACCGCCGCGGACCGCGTCGCCTCGCTGCGCGCGCGACCGAGCGCCTGCAGGGCATCGGCCAGGCATTGCGCGTCCTCGGCCGCGCCGGCGTCCTCGGCGCGCCGGCGGGCGGCTCCCAGCAGGACCCGCGCCTCCTCCAGCTCGGTGCCGATCCCGACGCCGGCCTCCAGCTTCTTGCCCAGGGCCTCGAGGACCGAGCCGTAGGCATCCCGCCAGGCCTCGATCGCGTAGCGATGGCGGGCGTTGCGCTCCACCGCCAGCGACCCCGACCAGCGGTCGTTCTCGATCAGGCGCATCGGGGCGACCAGGCAATCGTCCTCGCCCTCGACCCAGAGCTGGAGCTCGGCATCCAGCAGGTCGTGGCCGTCGGCGAAGATGTCGGCGGTGACGAGCAGCGCGTCGCCGACGATCCGCTTGACGGCGTGCCGCCCACCGTCGAGCTGCGGCTCGATGCGATCGATGATGATGCTGCGCCGCGTGCCGACCTCGTGCTGTCCCGGCTCGGTCGAAGCTGCCGCCGGATGGCGAGGACGCGATCTGGTCGTCGTCATGTTTCGGTGCCCGCAACCCTACCCGATCGGGCGAGGGTGGGCATGCCCGGCATCGAACCGGAGCGGGGAGCCGTGGGTACCCTGTCTGCAATGGCAGCGCTTCCCCGAGGCCGTCTGACTCAACCGCTCCCTGGCCGCGTCGCGCTGCTGGCGGCCGTGGCCGCCGTGGTGCTCGCGGGATGCAGCAGCGCCTCGCCGACGTCGCGGCCGAGCGCGTCATCGCCGGCCGTTGGCGGCAGTGCCTCGGCAACGGCCAGCGCAGCGGCCACCCCGGAGCCGACCGGGTCGACCATCCCGCCGCTGCCCACCGGCCCCGACCGGCTGCGGGCCGTCCTGGTTGCCGACGGGCTGGTCGCGCCGGTGGGCATCGCCTCGGCGGCCGATGGCAGCGGGCGGCTGTTCGTGAACGAGCAGGCGGGCGTGGTCCGGGTCATCGAAGCTGACGGAACGTTGCAGGATGAGCCCTTCCTGGACATCGCCGGGCGGGTCGAGGCCGGCGGCGAGCGTGGCCTGCTCGGCCTGGCCTTCCATCCCGACTTCGCCGACAACGGCCGCCTCTTCGTCCACTACAGCCGAGCCGGAGACGGCGCAACGGTCGTCTCCGAGTTCTCGGCCGCGTCGGACCACCGCACCGCAGATCCGGCCAGCGAGCGCGTGATCCTGACGCTCGCCCAGCCGTTCGCCAACCACAACGGCGGCCAGCTGGCCTTCGGCCCGGACGGCTACCTCTACATCGGGCTGGGCGACGGCGGCTCTGGTGGCGATCCGTTCGGCAACGGCCAGTCCACCGGCGTGCTGCTGGGCAAGATCCTGCGCCTGGACGTCGACGCAGGCTCCAACGGGTACGGCGTACCGTCCACCAACCCGTTTGCGCCCGATGGCGTCCGGCCGGGCGAGGGACGCCTCGAGATCTGGGCCTTCGGGCTGCGCAACCCGTGGCGGTTCAGCTTCGATCCGCGCGGCGGCGACCTCTACATCGCCGATGTGGGGCAGGGCACCTGGGAGGAGATCGACCGGCAGCCCGCCGACTCACCCGGCGGCGAGAACTATGGCTGGAACGTGATGGAGGGCCGGCACTGCTTCGCGTCCGGCTGCGACCAGGCCGGGTACGTGAAGCCCATCGCGGAGTACAGCCATGAGCAGGGCTGCTCCGTGACGGGCGGCTACGTATACCGCGGCGAGGCGCAGCCCGACCTGGTCGGGGTCTACGTCTTCGGCGACTACTGCAGCGGCCTCGTCTTCACGCTCCAGGTGGACGAGGGAACGGTCACCCCCAAGGTGGTGCTCGAGAGCGGCATGCGCATCTCGGCGTTCGGGACCGATGAGTCCGGCGAGATCTACGTCGCTGATCACGGCGGAGCGATCTACCACCTGGTGGCCGACTGAGCCGCGTCACGCGGTCGCTCCCAGGGAGCGCAGGCTCACCCATCGGTCGCCGCCGACCACGACGTGGTCCAGCAGCTCGATGTCCAGCAGCCGCCCCGCCTGCGCCAGCTCGGCGGTGATGCGCAGGTCATCGGCCGATGGAGTCGGGTCGCCGGATGGGTGGTTGTGGACCACCACCACCGCCGCTGCCTGCCGGCGCACCGCCTCGCGGAAGACCTCGCCGACCCGGACCGAGGATCCGGCCAGGTTGCCGGCGTACAGCGTGTGTCCCGAGGTCACGGCGTTCTTCGTGTCGAGCAACAGGACGCGCAGCTCCTCGTGCTCCAGGTGGCGCATCGCCGGGCACAGGCGCGCGGCGACGTCCGCGGGCGAGCGAACCCGCCAGCCCGGCTCGGACCGCGCGGCGGTCAGCCGCCGGGCAAGCTCGAACGCGGCTCGGAGGCGTCGGCCCCCGGCCGGCCGCATCGGCATCAGCGCCCGCAGCTCCAGCTCGGATGCAGCGGCCATGCCCCCCAGGCCGCCGGTCGCCTCCAGCGCCCGGGCCGCGACAGCCGGCGAGGTCCCCACCAGGCAGGCGAGCAGGGCGCTCGTGTCCCAGGCGGCGAGGTCCGCAGCGGCCGCGGTGGCTGCGCCGCGGCGGCGCGATGGGGGCAGCGGTCGGAGGGGCGTCGGCTCGGGAAGCGTCATCGGACCACCCTAGCGCGGCGGTCCTCACCGCCGGCTTATCAGCCGCTTACCGCCGCGCGACTAGGGCAGGCGGATCACGTCGAAGCGCACGAGCAGGCCCAGGATCACGCTGATGGCGTTGAACCCGGCGTGCAGCGCCATGGATCCCGGCAACGATCGAGTGCGGCGATAGAAGGCCGCCAGCAGCATGCCGAGCGCGAAGATCGGCAGCAGGTTGAAGACCGACCCGTGGATCACGGCGAACAGCAGGGCGGAGCCGAACAGCGCTCGCCGGGCGCCATGCTCGCGCTCCCATGCGTTGAAGACGATGCCGCGGAAGAACACCTCCTCGGCGATCGGCGCCACGATCACCAGCGCCACCACCAGGACGACCGGGTCGACGCTCGCGATCGCCCGCTCGGCCAGGCCGGTGTCCGGCCGCAGGCCGACGAGACCGAGGAGCGCGACCACCGTCACCTGGATCACCTGCGCCGCGATCCAGGCCGGCACCGACAGCGCGGCGCCCAGCACGAGCGAACGCAGCAGGCCGCGCTGGGGCAGGAGGCGGACGCCGTCGAGCGCCCGAGGAATGGCAACGAACACGGCTCCCACTGCCAGCAGGCCGAGCTGGGTGACGGTGAGCGCCAGCATGCTGCCCAGCGCAGACGCATCGCCCCCGGTCTGCAGGGCGGTGAGGTCGTCCGCGACCGACAGCGACGCCGCCACCGATACCAGCGTTGCCAGCAGCAGCAGGATGATGACCGATGGCCCGCGGTAACGCGAGCTCGGCAGCGATTCCCGGACGAGCACCGACCGCACCGCGTTGATCACCAGTCCCACCCACAGCGCCACCGAGGCGAGGATCAGGACGAGCAGGATCCCGGCGGCATCGCCACCGATCACCGGCAGCACGCCGCCGCCGATCCGGTTCAGCAGGACCGAGCCGAGCGCCAGCAGCGTGACCAGCCCGCCGACGATGAGCACGATCGACGCCAGCTGCAGGCCGCGGTAGCGGCGCAGCGGGTCGAGGGGCGCGGGATCCGGCCACGCGGCCGGCGGGACCGGGGGCGACGTCACCCGGCCGGCGTTCAGCTGTTGGCGGGGTGCCGCAGGCCGCCCGGCTCAGGCGCCCGCTCGGGCGCGCGGTCGGAGGCCGGAGTCGGGCGCGTCCATTCGGCCTGGCGCTCGATGGCCCGTGCCGCCGGGGCGCGCGTGAACTCGTGGCCGCAGAAGGCGCACAGCGGCCACTCCGGCTGCGCCAGCCGGTTGCAGGAGGGGCAGACCCGGTGCAGCCGGGTGCGGCAGTTGGGGCAGACCAGCCAATCGGGCTGCACGCGGTCGCGGCACACCGGGCAGAGCTGGTTCTTTTCGACCTCGGCAAGCAGCGACTCCTCCGCGAGGGAGCGCTCGTAGACCTCGGCCAGCGTCTCGCGCGGCCGCACGATCAGGTACAGCACCACCGCGAAGACGAAGAGCAGCGGCGTGAAGAAGATGATCAGCGCCGCGCTGAAGTACGGCAGGATCGGGTTCTCGGTGCGGGCCTGCATGTCGCGGAACGCCCAGTAGGCGGTCCCCAGCCAGAGCATCACGACGTAGATGACGATCAGCTGGAAGGCCAACCCGACGATCGGGTTGTTGATGAAGTCGTTCCAGATCTTCCCCGGATCCGGCAGGCCGTCAGGCATCGAAAGGGGACCTCTGCTGCGGGTCGCCGGCGCGGGTCGTCACCGGCGGGGCGGCGGTCATGCTACCAGATGGGACCGGCGCGACCACCTCGGCGGACAGGTCGGCGAGCACGCGCAGCAGCAGCCGGTGCTCCTCGACCAGGACCCGCTTGGCCAGCTGCTCGGCGGTCTCCCCGGAACGCACCGCCATCCGCGCGACGGCGATCGGCGGCCCCGCGTCGAGCTCCGGGGTCACCTCGTGAATGGTGACGCCCGTCTCCCGATCCCCTGAGGCCAGCACCGCGGCGTGCACCGCCATGCCCCTCATTCCCCTTCCGCCGTGGCGCGGCAGCAGGCTGGGATGGACATTGATCGTTCGCCCCGCGAAGGCATCGAAGTAGGACCGATGCAGGAGCTGGTCATAGCCGGCCAGCAAAGCAAGATCCGCGCCCGCGTCGGTCAGCAGGCGACCGAGCGCCGCGTCGCGCGCGTGCGCATCGGCAAAGGCGCCGCGCGGCAGGACGTGACTCGGCACGCCGTGAAGCCGGGCGATTGCCAGCGCGGGGACATCGGGCCGGTTGCAGGCGACCACGACCGGCTCGACCCTCGGCAGCCTGCCGTCGGCGACCGCGGCCAGCACCGCGCCCAGGTTCGAGCCGCGCCCGGAGACCAGGACGCCGAGCCGCATCAGCGGAAGACGACCCGTGGCTCAACGGGATCCACCGCCACCACCGAGCCGACCCGCAGCACCTCGGGCAGCGCGGCTGTCGCGGCATCCACCAGGTCGGGCCGGACGACAGCGGTCAGGCCGATGCCCAGGTTGAAGGTCCGCACCATCTCGGCGTCGGGAACGTCGCCGCGCTCCTGGATGAGGCTGAAGATGCGCGGCACCGGCCACGACCCGGCCTCGACCTCGACGCCGAGGCCGGCGGGCAGCGTGCGGGGGATGTTGTCGATCCAGCCGCCGCCCGTGATGTGCGCGAAGGCGAGCACGTCGCCGCCGCCGGCGCGCAGCGCGCGCCGCAGGATGCGCATCTCGTCCAGGTAGGACCGATGCGGCTCGAGCAGCTCCTCGCCGATGGTGCGCGACAGGCCCGGCGCGGTGTGCCCCCACTCGTCCTGGCGCAGGACGCGACGCGCCAGCGAGTAGCCGTTGGTGTGCAGGCCCGATGACGGAAGGCCCAGCAGGGCGTCCCCCGCCCGCACCCCCGAGCCGTCGATGAGGTCGCGGCGCGCCACGACGCCGACGATGAAGCCGGCCAGGTCGTAGTCGTCGCCCTGGTACAGGTCCGGCAGCTCGGCGGTCTCGCCGCCGACCAGCGCCACGCCGGCGGCGGCGCAGGCGTTGGCGATGCCCGACACGATCTCGCCGGCCACCTCGGCCCGCAGCCGTCCGGTGCCCAGGTAGTCCAGGAAGAAGAGCGGATCGGCGCCCTGCACGGCGATGTCGTTGATGCAGTGGTTGACGAGGTCGATCCCCACCGTGTCGTGACGGCCCAGGGCCAGGGCGACCTTCAGCTTGGTGCCCACGCCATCGGTCGAGGCCACCAGCACCGGGTCGGGATGCGCACCGGGATCGAAGCGAAAGAGGCTGCCGAAGCCGCCCACCGCGCCCAGGACCTGGGGCGTGGCGGTCGAGGCCGCGGCGCGGCCGATGAGCTCCACCGCGCGGCGCGCCTCGTCGATGTCCACCCCTGCCTCGCGGTAGCTGCGCCCCATCGGCGTCTCAGCCCCGCTCGAGGGCGAACTTGTCGACATCCAGCGGAACGTCGATCGGGTAGCGGCCGTTGAAGCAGGCGGTGCAGTGGCGCTCCACCCCATCCTCCTCGCGGCCCACGGCGGCGCGCAGGCCCTCCTCGGAGAGGTAGCCGAGCGAGTCGGCGCCGATGTGCGACCGGATCTCCTCCAGGCCGTGGGTGGCGGCGATCAGCTCCGCCCGGCGCCCGGTGTCGACCCCCATGTAGCACGGGAACCGCATCTGCGGCGAGTGGATGCGGACGTGCACCTCGCGGGCGCCCGCGCGCCTGAGCATCTCGACCGTTGGCGCGGTGGTCGTGCCGCGCACGATGGAGTCGTCGACCATGACCACCCGCTTGCCGGCCAGCACCTCGGGCAGCGGGTTGTACTTCATCTGCACCGCCGTCTCGCGCGAGCGCTGGAGGGGCTGGATGAAGGTGCGGCCAACGTATCGGTTCTTGATGAGCCCCTCGCGGTAGGGCAGGCCGGACTGCTCGGCGAAGCCGATGGCGGCCGGGATGGCGCTGTCGGGCACCGGGATGACGAGGTCGGCCTCCGCCGGATGCTCGATGGCGAGCTGGCGGCCCATCGCCATGCGCGCCTCGTACAGCAGTCGCCCGCCGATGACCGAGTCGGGCCGGGCCAAATAGACGTACTCGAACACGCACAGGCGCTCGCCCGGCGTTCGCCCGTTGAGCTGCGGGCGGTGCGAGTGCAGGCCGTCGTCGTCGATGGTCAGCACCTCGCCCGGCTCGACGTCGCGCACGAAGGTCGCGCCCATCGCGTCCAGCGCGGCACTCTCGGAGGCCACCGCCCAGCCCGCCGCGCGGCCGGCGACGGCCGGGAAGCGGCCGAGGGCCAACGGCCGGAAGCCGATCGGGTCCCGTGCCGCGACCAGCGCGCGCTCGGTGAGCATGGTGAAGGTGTAGGCACCCACCGCGCGGTGGAAGGCGTGCTCGACCCGCTGCGCCCAGCTGCGGCCCGGCGCGTGGGCGATCAGCCTCGCCAGCACCTCGGTGTCGCTGGCGGTGGTGAACTCCACGCCCTGCTCGGTCAGCCCGTCGCGCAGCCACGTCGCGTTGGTCAGGTTGCCGTTGTGGCCGAGCATCAGCTCCCCCAGGTCGGAAGAGGCATACACCGGCTGCACGTTGGGCAGCGAATTGCTGCCGGTGGTCGAGTAGCGGGTATGGCCGATGGCGATCCGCGCGCCGTCCTCGGCGCCGTCGCGCTCCAGCCGCGCCAGCGTCTCCTCGTCGAAGACCTGGCTGACCAGGCCGAGCCGCTTGTGCAGCGTCAGCCGTGTCCCGTCCGAGGCGGCGATGCCGGCCGATTCCTGGCCGCGGTGCTGCAGGGCGTGGAGGGCCACGTAGGCGAGGCGCGCGACCGGGGCGCCGGGGGCATGGATGCCGACCACGCCGCATTCCTCGCGCGGCCCTCCCGGCCGGTAGATGGGGAGCTCAGTGCGCACGGCGGCCTCGGCCCGAGCGACGGCGAAGCGGTTCCGTCGCAAGGATCGGTTCAGCGCCCGGGGCGCGGTCGGAGCACCGGCCGATGATACGCGGCCTGCCACGCCGTCCGCGGGCCGGGACGACAGGGCAGGGTCCTGCCTGAACGGAGGTACCAGCGGGGTACTGCACCGCACCCCACCGCGACGGGGGCGGCCGGTGGGCCGTGGTTGCCCAGCCGCAACGCGTGACCATCGGGCCATGGTGGGCCGCCCGGGACGGCGGGAAACTCCGGGGCACAACAGCCACACGACGGGGTCGCATGCTTCGCTTCGCACGCGCGCTCGGCTTCCTGGCGCCACTGGCGGTCACCCTGTTGGTGGCCGTGTGGCTGGCCGCCGCCACCAACGCCGACGAGAACCAGCGCATCGTCCACATCGCCCTCGCCGGGCTCGCCGCGGCAGCGGGCATGACGTCGATGGCGCTGATCGCCTGGAGCTACTTCGGCTGGCGCCTCAACCGCCTGGCGCGCGCGCTGGAGGACACCCTCGAGGCCGACATGCCGGCCACGCTGCGCGTCTCCGGGGTGCCGGCCGAACGGCGCCTGGCGCGCGCCTTCAACGCAGCCACGCGCGCCTTCCTGCAGGTCGAGGCCAGCGCGACCCACGACCGCCTCACCGGCGTGGCGAACCGCGAGACCCTGCTGACCACCCTCGTGGCCGAGATCGAGCGGGCCACCCGGCACCACAAGTGGCTGTCGGTGGCCTTCATCGATATCGATCGTTTCAAGCCCATCAACGACAGCTTCGGGCACAACTCCGGCGACGCGGTGCTGCGGCAGATCTCGTCGCTCATCAGCGACAACATCCGCGCCTCCGACCTGTTCGGTCGCTACGGCGGCGAGGAGTTCATGCTCATCCTGCCGGAGACCCATCCGGACGAGGCGGTGCAGCTGGCCGAGAAGCTTCGCAGCCTGGTGATGGCCCAGCCGCTGGTCATCGCCGGCAACCAGACCCTGCAGGTCACCATCAGCGTCGGCGTGGCCGGTGAGGTCGGCTCGCAGCTGCAGGTGGACGCGCTGGTCGACCAGGCCGATGCGGCCATGTACGCGGCCAAGTCGCTCGGCCGCAACCGCACGTACCTGTACCGTGCCATCGACGAGAACGCGCCGGTCCGACGCGCGCCGATCTCGGCCGAGCGTCGCGCGGCCGCGACGGCCATCGGCCGGTGGGCCAGCGACAACGCCACCGAGGCGCTGGCATCGGTCCTGGCCCCCCAGCCGCATCATCGCGGGCGGCCGTCGGACATGATCGCTTCGCTGGCGACCGGCATCGGCCTCGAGCTGGGGCTGCCCAACGAGGAGATCGAGCGCATCCGCATCGCATCGCTCCTGCACGACCTGGGCAAGCTGGCGGTGCCGTCCGAGATCCTGGACAAGCCGACCACCCTGTCCGACGGGGAGTGGCAGGCCATCGGCGAGCACCCGCGCATCGGCCAGGTGATCCTGGAGCAGGCGTCGAGCCTGCGCGAGGCAATCCCGGTCGTGCTGCACCACCACGAGCGCTACAACGGCGGCGGCTATCCGCACGGCCTGCGCGGCGCGGAGATCCCGCTCGGCGCGCGCATCGTGTCGGTCGCCGACGCCTACCACGCCATGGTGCACGACCGCCCCTACAAGACGGCGCTCACCCACGAGGAGGCGCTCGAGGAGCTGCGCCGCAACGCCGGCACCCAGTTCGACCCGGAGGTCGTCAACGTCTTCTGCGCCGTCTACGCGGAGGGCGTGCCTCCCGACGGCCTGGAGGAGGTGTACCGCCTCCACGAGCGGGCGCGCGACGGCCTGCACCGGCTGGATCCGCATGCCGCGGCCCGGACCCTCGCGGGCCTGCCGTCGCCCATCCCATCCGTGACGACGCACGGCGTGCACCACAACGGCGGAACCCCGCTCCCGCCGGTCGTGGAGCCCGGAACGCGCCGGCGCACCCGTCGGACGCCCGCGGCAGCGCGACGCCCCGGCGAAGGCACCGACGCAGATCCCCCGCAGCGCACGCAGGAGGCCGCCAGCTGATGTGGCTCAGGCGGACGTCGATCCTCCTCGCGACCCTGGCGGCGCTGCTCTCAGCGCCGTCCGCCGCGTCCGCGGCGTCGAACCGGCTGCTGAATCCCGTCGCCTCCCCGGCCAGCGGGACGACGACCACGGCCTTTACCCTGCGTGTCGATTACCGGTCCGCGTCGGGCACGGCCGCGACCTCGGTTCGCGCCGAGGTGGCGGCCGAGGTCCTCGCCATGAGCCTGGCATCAGGGACGGCGATCGACGGG
The DNA here is from genome assembly GCA_036375355.1 of Candidatus Limnocylindria bacterium. Lineage (GTDB taxonomy): Bacteria > Chloroflexota > Limnocylindria > QHBO01 > QHBO01 > DASURX01. The sequence goes on along the minus strand of DASURX010000203.1, from coordinate 3,539 downwards.
ACGTGGAGCGTGACCACCACGCTGCCCGCCGGCCGGTGGGGGGTGCTCTTCGTCGCAACCACCGCCAAGGGCCTTCCCCCGCAGCTCGTCGGCCCGACGATCACCGTCACCGCGCTGCTCCCCGCCCCCAGCGTGGGCGGCGGCACGAGCCCGGCGGACCCGACTTCGCTGCCGTCATCCAGCGCACCGGCGGACGTGACGCCGTCGGGCAGCCCGCAGGGCACGCCCGGATCCGGCACGCTCGCCTCACCGCCGGCCGGCGCCTCGGCCGCGCCCGCGCCCGGAACGGCGGGCGGCGCGACCGCTCCGCCGGCGACGGGCGGCACGGCAGGTGGCGCAGCGGGAGGGAGCTCCGGCGGCTCGACGAGCGGCACGTCCGCCGGATCGAACGGTGCCCCTGCCGACGCGCCGGCCGCCTCCGCGCCGCCGGGGCCATCCGGCGGCGCTGCCGAAGCGACTCCCCCGGCTGCTCCTGCCGGCGCCGGGACCGACGCGTCGCTTCCCGGGCGCTCCGACGCGCTGGTGTGGACCGTCATCATGATCGGCCTCGGTGGCGTCGGCCTGGTTGCCGTGGCGGGCACGCTCTGGGTCCTGGCCGGGCACGACCGGCGAGACGAACCGCGACCCGTCCCGGCCGGGGAGACCGCCGAGCCCGACCTTCCGCTCAGCCCGGCGCGCGCCCTGCGGCGCGCGCGGCTGCGCCCCGCGGACGACCCGATCCTGGCCGCGCTGGGCCTCAACGAGGGCCAGGACCCTGACGAGGCGACGACCGCCCGACGCTCACCCCGGCCGACCCGGCGCGTCGAGCAGGTCTCCGCGGGACCCGCCGAGCGCGCGACGCACCTCGCCCGACGCCGCCGCGGCGGCTAGGCCCGGGGCGTCAGAAGGACGTCGTCCAGCTCCGTTCCGCCTGGGCGACCGACGCCCGCAGCCGCACGCCATCCGCGATCCCGATCGCGACGTCCGGCCCGCCGACGGCACCCAGTCGCGTGGCCGGCACGCCCATCGCGGCCGCGGCGGAGGCGAGCTCCGCGCCGCGCCCGGCCGGGACGGCCACGATCGCGCGCCCTGATGCCTCGCCGAACAGGGCCGCGCTCGGGAAACGCCCGGCGGCCGCCGGCAACGTGAGCTCCCCGCCGATCCCCGCCGCGACCGCCATGCGTCCCAGCGCGACCCCGAGGCCGCCGATCGACACGTCGTGCGCCGCGGCGAGCACGCCATCGGCCGCCAGGCCGACCAGCAGGCGCACCAGCGCCGCGCCGGCCTCCAGGTCCAGCCGCGGGCTGCCGCCGAAGCGCCCGCTTAGCCAGGCGTGCTCCGATCCGGCCAGCGCCCACGCCTCGAAGCCGGGGGCACCCAGCAGCCAGGCCTCGTCGCCGGCGTGCCACGCCATCGGCACCCGCCGCGAGCGGTCCTCGACAAGGCCGACCGTGCCGACCACGGGGGTGGGCAGGATCGGCCCCGCGGGCGTCTCGTTGTAGAGGCTCACATTGCCCGACACCACCGGGATGCCGAGCGCGCGGCAGGCATCGGCCATGCCCTCGATCGCCTCCGCCAGCTGCCAGTAGCCCTCCGGCCTCTCGGGCGAGGCGAAATTGAGGCAGTCGGTGATGCCGATCGGGGTCGCCCCGCTGCACGCCACGTTGAGCGCGCCTTCCAGCACGGCCGCGGCACCGGCCAGACGCGGGTCGAGGTCGCCCAGCCGACGCGGCCCGTCGAGCGCCAGGGCGATGGCCCGGGCAGTCCCCTTGATGCGCAGCAGCGCGGCGTCGCCGGCACCCGGCCCGACCAGCGTGTTGGTTCCGTTCATGTGGTCGTAGCGCCGCCAGACCGGCTTGCGGCTGCGCGCGTTCGGGCTGGCCAGCAGGGCCAGCAGGTCCTGGACCGATGGCGTGGCGGCGGCCAGGTCGTCGAGCGGCTCGGCACGGCGCGCGGCCAGGTCGGCGGGCGGAGCCGCGGGCCGGACGTAGCGCGGCGCCTCGTCGGTCAGGGCTCGACCCGGCACCTCGCAGACGGTCACGCCGCGCAGGGTGGCGCGCACGACGGGCTCGGCGATCACCCGCCCGATGGTCACCGCGTGCAGCTCGTAGCGCTCGAACGCTCGCCGCACCTCGTCCTCGCGGCCGGCGCGCACCACCAGCAGCATCCGCTCCTGGGACTCGGACAGCAGGAGCTCGTAGGCGCTCATGCCGGCCTCGCGGGTGGGGACGAGATCGAGCTGCACCTCGGCGCCGCAGTCGCCGCGCGCGGACAGCTCGGACAGCGCACAGGTCAGCCCCGCCGCGCCCAGGTCCTGCATGGCGACCACCGCGTCCGAGCGCGCCAGCTCCAGGCACGCCTCCATCAGAAGCTTCTCCAGGAACGCGTTGCCGACCTGCACCGCCGGCCGGCGCTCCTCGCGGTCCTCGCCCAGCTCCGCCGACGCAAACGACGCGCCCTGGATCCCGTCGCGCCCCGTGGCCGCCCCGACCAGCAGCAGCGCGTTGCCCGGTCCCGCCGAGCGAGCCAGCGTGATCTCCTCGTGGCGTGCGACGCCGACGCACATGGCGTTGACCAGCGGGTTGCCGTTGTAGCTGGCGTCGAAGCCGAGCTCGCCGCCGACGTCCGGGATGCCGATGCAGTTGCCGTAGCCGGCGATCCCGGCCACCACCCCGCCGAACAGGTAGCGGTTCCGCCGGGCAGCCTCGTCATCGGTCCTGGCGGTCGGGTCCTGGTCGGGTTCGAGCGGACCGAAGCGCAGCGAGTTCAGCAGCGCGATCGGGCGCGCGCCCATGGTGAAGACGTCGCGGATGATGCCGCCCACCCCGGTGGCAGCGCCCTGGTACGGCTCCACCGCGCTGGGGTGGTTGTGCGACTCGACCTTGAACACGACCGCCAGCCCGTCGCCGATGTCCAGTGCGCCGGCGTTCTCGCCGGGACCCACCAGCACCCGCTCCCCGCTCGTCGGGAAGCGACCGAGCAGCGGGCGCGAGTGCTTGTAGGCACAGTGCTCCGACCACATCGCGCCGAACATGCCGAGCTCGACCTCATTCGGCTCCCGGCCGAGCGCCGCCACGACGAGGTGGAACTCCTCCTCGGTCAACCCGTGGCGGGGGACGGGTGGCGCGATGCTCACCGGGGATGCGGGGGCGCGGAGACGCTCAACGGCGCAGGCTGGTAGGCGGAGGCATGGGCCGGTCGCGTCCGAGCTCCAGCAGCATCGCCCCGCCGGCGGCGGTGAGCATGGCGAGCAGCAGGATCGTCTCCAGTCCGCGGACCGTGAAGGCGGCGCGCTCCAGGGAGATGCCCAGCCCGACCATCAGGGTGGCGAGCACCAGGACGCGCTGGTGCGGCACGTCGGGGATGCGATCGGCCAGGAAGATGGTCGCCGCTACGCCCAGCAGCGCCAGGAACAGGAGCAGGCTCAGGATCTCGCCCAGGCGCGGCAGGAGCGCGAAGGCGCCCAGCACCGAGCCGATGCCGACGAGCCAGCCGGACACCGTGTCGGGCAGGGTCAGCGGCAGCTCGGCCTGGGGCGAACGTGCGCCGGGCTCGGCCCG
>DASURX010000202.1:0-2660 GCA_036375355.1 Candidatus Limnocylindria bacterium | reverse complement strand
GCCGACAACACGGATCCCGCCCAGAACTCGATCTGGGGCCGCCGCTTCCAGCTGCAGACCGATGCCGGCCGCCGGCCGGCCACGCTCAAGACGGGCACCACCAACGACTTCCGCGACCTGCAGGCGTTCGGCTACCTGGCGCCCGATGCCGATCCATCGGTCTCCGACGGAGCCATCGTCACCGGCGTGTGGGTGGGCAACAGCGACTTCTCGCCGATCGCCGACGTCTTTGCCGCCGACGGGCCGACCTTCATCTGGCACGACTACATGGCCGAGGTGACCGCCCATAACAATCTGCCGCTGCGCGACTTCCCGCGGCCCGCTGGCATCGTAGAGCTGCAGGTCGACGCCATCACCGGCATGCTGCCGGGCGACGCCACCACGACCACCATCACCGAGATCTTCGCCGAGAACAACCGGCCATCGCGCCGCGACGACCTGCACCAGAAGCTGCGGATCGAGGCGGCCACCGGCAAGATCTGGCAGGAGGGCTGCGGCGACTTCGAGACGGCCGCGCCATCGGGCAGCCCCGATCCATCCGCGGGCCCTGTGGCGGCCGAACGCGTCTTCCTGGCGCTGGGTGACTACGAGGCCGAGCACCCGACCTGGGACGCAGCCAACGACGCGTGGATCGCAAAGTGGCGCGGCCAGGAGAGCGCGCTGCGGCGCGCGCCCGCTCCGGCGCTGGACGCCCCGCTGGCCCCGGCCGAGAAGTGCACCCCCGGCGAGGTGCCCACCTCCACGCCATCGCCCACCCCGTCGCCGACGCCGTCGCCCACCCCGGAAGCAACGCCGGAGCCGACTCCCGTTCCCGCGACGCCCACCCCGGTGCCGGCCACCCCGCTGCCCACGCCCACGCCAACGCCGGCTGTGCCGGGCGGCTAAGCCGCCCGGCCCTAGAGCTGGGCGACCGTGGCCTGGTCTCCGCCCTCCTCGCGCCGGCCAGGTCGCGTGGCGCGGACACGCGGATGGTCGGCCAGGTACTCGCGCACCGCACGACGCAGCGCTCCGGTCCCGGTGCCGTGCAGGACGACCGCCTCGTCCAGGCCGGCCAGCAGCGCCTCGTTGAGGTAGGCGTCCAGCTGCTCGAGGGCGGCCTCGACCCGCTCGCCGCGCAGGTCGAGCCGTGGGGCGATGCGGCTCGCGGCGCGGCGCCGCAGCTCCTCCGCCTCCTGGTCGCGCGGCGGCGGCCCGCTGACCGGCTCGGGCACGACCTCCACGTCGTCGGCGGGCACGACGACGCGCGGACCGTCCGTCTCGAGCGTGACGCGGCCGGTTCGCCCGCTGATCTCGACGATGCGTCCCACGCTGCCCAGCGTCCGGCTGCGCCCCCACAGGCCTACGCGCGGCTGGGCGTCGGCGGCGGCAGGGGCCTCGCTGCCGGCCGGCGCATCTTCGAACGTGTCGGCGGCAGCCTCGCGCGCCCGGGCCGCCCGCGTGCTCAGCTCGTCGAAGGCGGCGGCCGTCGTGGAGCGCGCCCGCTGCGTGCGGCCCGAGGCCAGGTTGCGCTGCCGCGTCAGCTCGCGGCGCAGCTCGGCGACCTCGCGTTCGGCGCGCGCGAGCATGTCGTCGGCCGCGCGACGCGCGTCGCCCAGGATCTGCGCCGCCTCCTGTCGCGCGCGCCCCACCCCGCTGCGCGCGCGGTCCCGCTCCGCCTGGGCCGCGGCGCGTGCCTGTCGAGCCTCCTCCAGCTCGGCGGCCCGTGACTCCTCGGCGCGCGCGATGGCGGCCAGGGTCTCCTCCATGGTCACGTGCTCGGCCGCCAGGCGCGACCGCGCGTCGTCCAGCACGTCCGCGGGAAGCCCCAGGCGGTCGGCGATGGCGAACGCCTGCGATTTGCCGGGTAGGCCGATCTCCAGGCGGTAGGTCGGGCGCAGGGTGCGCACGTCGAAGGCCACGCTGGCGTTGGTCACCAGCGGATGCTCCTGCGCGAACGCCTTCAGCTCGGCGTAGTGGGTCGTGGCCGCCAGCCAGGCGCCCTGCGCGAGCAGCCGCTCGACGATGGCCATGGCCAGGGCCGATCCCTCGGTCGGATCGGTTCCCGCTCCGATCTCATCGAGCAGGACGAGCGTCCCCTCCGCCGCCACACCGATGAAGCGCACGACGTTGCGCAGGTGGCTCGAGAAGGTCGAGAGGCTCTGGGCGATGCTCTGCTCGTCGCCGATATCGGCCATCACCCGGCCGAAGACGGCCAGCCGCGCACCGTCGGCTGCCGGCACCCGCAGGCCCGCCTGGTGCATCAGCGTCAGCAGGCCCAGCGTCTTGAGCGAGACCGTCTTGCCTCCGGTGTTCGGGCCGGTCACCACCAGGGCGCGGTAGCCGAATCGCTCGCCGAGGCGGATGTCGATCGGTACGGCGCGCGGCCCGAGCAGCGGATGGCGGGCGGACAGCAGCTCGATCGCATCCTCGCTTACCGACGGCCGCACGGCGTCCATCTGCCGTCCAAGCCGGGCCCGGGCCATCCACAGGTCGGCCCTGGCAAGGGCGGTCAGCGATGCCAGCAGGCTGTCGGCGCGCGCCTCCACCTCGCGGGACAGCTCGTCGAGGATGCGTTCCTCCTCGCGCTCGGCATCGAGCGAGGCCTGCGTCCAGGTGTTGTTCAGCTCGACCACGCCGAGCGGTTCCACGAACAGCGTCGCGCCCGACGCGCTCTGGTCGTG
>DASURX010000201.1:0-10967 GCA_036375355.1 Candidatus Limnocylindria bacterium | reverse complement strand
GAGTGGCTCGTGTCGTTGAAGGGCGCCAGGCGAGCGGTGAACGGCGCGGACTCGGCGCTGCACCACCGCCCGGAGCTGGAGGGACCCGCCACCGACCAGCTCGATCCAGCGGGCTGGCCCGCATCACGGGCCCGCGAGCTGCTCCTGGCAGTGGCCGCCGGCCGGCCGCTCGCCGAACGGCTGCGGCTCGCCCAGGTTCGAACCGAGCGCCAGGTCGCCTTGGAGGGGCGGCCGGCCGGAACGCTCTCGCTCGACCGCGTCACGTTCCTGCGCGACGCTCGTGAGCTGGGCTCCCTGCTGGCCGTGGAGCTCGAGCTGCGCAGCGCCGACGATGAGCCGGCACGGCAGCTGTCTGCGGCGCTGGCGACGGTGCCGGGCCTGGTCCCCGACCGGCTGACGAAGCTCGAGCACGCCCTTCGCCTGCTCGCGAGCGAGCCCACGGCCAGCGCCGTCGTCGAAGGGGAGCGGTGACCGCTCGCCGCGCCACCGAGCTGACGGCGCTTGGCGTCGGCGCGGCGGTGTGGGGGTACGTGGGCTGGGACGGGGCGCTGTGGGACGCGCGCTTCCAGGCGGTGCTGCACCTGTTCGCGCTCGCCGCCGTGGCCGGGGTCGCAGCGCTCGCCGTGCGCGGGGCGCGGCTGCCGCGCACGCGGCTGGACGTTCCAATCCTGGTCCTGCTGCTGGCCTTCGGCGTCGCCACGCTATCGGCCTGGAACCTGGGCCTGTCGGCGGCGGCGCTGGCCGCGATCCTGGGAACGACCGCGATGCTGCCCGTCGCGCTGCTCGCCGTGCGTCATCGGCCGGCCTGGACCGCCCTGGTGGTCATCCTGCCCGTGCTGGTGCTTGCCGCCGGCACGCTGGCGGTCATCGCCTGGCGACGGGTGGAGTGGATCCTGGCCGGCGGGCCGGGCCTGCCCCCGGTGCGTCTCGGCCACGAGGGGACTCCCTTCGGATCGGTGGCGGTGCCGGCCTTCGTGCTGCTGGGCGCCCTGCCGCTGGCGCTGCTGATCGAGGACCGCGCCTGGCGGCGGCGCATCGTCGTCGCGTTGCTGGTCATCGGGATCCCCACCACCCTGGTCTCGGGGTCGCGCTCGGCGTGGATCGCGGCCGCGGTGGCGCTGGCGGTGCTCGTCGCGCCATGGCTGCGGCGGCGCCTGGAGATGCCCATCCGCAGACGGCGCTGGACGGCACGCGACGCCACGCTGGCGGTCGTCGGTCTCGGGGCCATCGTGCTCGCGCTGCTCTTCGTCAGCCCGCGCCTGACCGAGGCCGAGTCGCTGACCTACCGCGCCTACCTGTGGCGCGACACGCTCACCGCCTGGAGCGCCGACCCGCTCCTCGGCGTGGGCCCCGGGGGGATGCCCTTCCTGCGCCAGGTGGCCGCGCCGGACCTGACCTTCCCCGTGCGCCAGCCGCACTCGCACGACGTGCTGCTCGGCGTGCTCGGCGACGCCGGTATCGTGGGGGCGCTCGCGGCGGTGGCGCTCTTCGTGGCCTTCGTGGTGGTGGCCGGCCCGTGGCGCACGCGCTCTGTGCACGGACGCGCGGCCTTCGCCGTGCTCATGGGCTTCGCCGCGGCATCGGCCTTCGAGGACCTGACCTTCCTGCCCGGGTTCAACCTGCTGGTCCTGCTGCTGGCGGCGGTGGCCCTGACCGATGCCGGGGCCGTCACCTGGCACCGCATCCGCTCCCCACGGGAAGCGGCATCGCCCACGTCGCGCGTCGCGTCGCGGCTGGCCCTGGCATCCGGGGTCGTGGCGGGGCTGGCGCTCGTCGCGATCATGCTGCTCGGGGACACCGCCGCGATCGCCTATCGCATCGGCACCGACCGAGCCTGGGAGCTCAACTGGGGCGAGGCGACCGCCTGGTTCCAGCGCGCCGAGCGCCTCGACCCCTGGCACCCGAGCACGCCGAAGTCGCTGGCGGTGACCGCCGAGCGCGCCGGCCAGCCGCGGCTCGCCGCGGAGGCCTCGCGTCGGGCGGTGGCCATGAACGCCGGCGATGGCCCGGCCTGGGCCAATCTGGCGATCCTGTGCCTCCAGGGCGGAGATCCCGCCTGCGCGCGGCACGCGGCCGACCAGGCCGTCGCCCGCGCCGCCCAGGGCCGCGAGCTGATCAACGCCGCGCTGGTCTACGACGCGCTCGGCGATCGGCAGGCGGCCGATGCCGCCTACCGCCTCTCGGCCTTGACGAACTACTGGACGACGCTGACCTACGCCTGGCCACGACCGATGAGCGTCGGCTCGCAGGATGTGGCCGAGCTCGGGGACGCGGTCGAGCTGAACCGGGTGATCGCGCGTCGCGTGCTCGGCGAGCCGATTCGCCCCGACGACTACGCGGGTCCGTACGCCCGCGCGCTGGCATTCGCCATGGTCGGCCGACGGGCCGATGCCGCCGGCGAGATCCAGCGGGCGATTGCCGGCGCGCGCGGGTCGGCAGCGACCTGGGAGCTCGCCGCGGTCCTGGAGCGTGCGGCGGGCGGCGACTCGGCGCGTGACGTCCGCATCGCCGAGCTGGTGCGCCAGCAGTCGATGGGCGAGCAGCCACCCGAGCAGGCCCGGCTGACCTTCGACATCGCTACCTTCCGCGCCTACCCCGCCGACGAGCTCATCGGCTCGGCCGAGCACCTCGTGCCGCTGGTGGCCTGGCCCTGGATCCTGCAGCCCCTGCTCAGCCCTCCAGCGGCAGGCGGAGGATGAGGGCCAGGGTGGGGCGCGGCCGTGGCTCGGCGGGCAGCAGCGGGACCCGCAGCCAGGCGTCACCGGCGCTCCCCGCGCGGTAGCGCGCGCTCAGCCGCCGCGCGGAGACGCCGTCGATCCCGAGCGAGGCCAGCGCTTCGGCCACCAGCGTCCCATCGCCCACGTAGCCGCGCCCGGCGGTGATGCGATCGCCGGGACGCAGCACCGCGTCGAGCCAGCGTCGTCGCACCGCGAACGAGCGCCGCGTCACGGGCTCGCCGCCTGCCCACAGCAGGTCGCCGGCGACGTAGGCAGGCCGTCCGGGTCGCCCGCGTCCATCGAGGCGGGCGCGCAGCAGGGCCGGGTCAGGGCGGCCGACATCGTCCAGGACCAGCAGCGTGCCGTCCAGCACCACGCCGTCCTCGGTCAGCTGCCCGGGCAGGTCGGCGACCTCCGGGAAGGCCGCCATCGCGTCGGCCAGGCCATCGACCTGCAGGCGCAGGCTGCCGCGCTCGGCGAAGGCAAGCGCGCGCGCGCCGGGCCACCACGGCTCGAACCAGAAGTCGGGATCGTCGAACGGAGCGTCCGCGGCGGTCGCCTGCATGGGAGCGATCCGCTCCGGCAGGCGCCGGGCGCGATCGCCGCTGGGCGGGACGGGAAGGCGAAGCTGCTCGCCCGGCACCCGAGCGCGGTCAGGCCGTCTTGCGACGGCGGGCCGGAGCCTCTTCCTCGGCCCTCTCGCTGCGCCGGCCGCGGCGGGCCGCCACCTTCGGCTTCTCGGCCTTCGCGACCTTCTCGCCCTTCGCGGCACGCGAGGCGCGCGCCGGCTTCTTCTCGGAGGCCGATGCCCCCTTGCCCTCGCGCCGCGCGTCGCGGGCGGCCGCGACGCTCGCCTCCAGCGCTGCCATCAGGTCGCCGATGCGGGTCGGCTCGACCTTGGCGGCGGGCTGCGGCTCCTCGCCGGCGACCTTGGCCTCGATGACCTTCATCAGCGCCTCGCGGTACTCGTCGCGGTACTGACCCGGGTCGAACTCGCCCTCCATGCTGGCGATCAGCTGCTCGGCCATCTTGCGCTCGCTGTCCTTGATCTCGACCTGGTCCTCGGGCAGGTTCAGCTCCTCGAGGGAGCGCACCTCATCGGGCCAGTGCAGCGTGTTCAGCAGCAGGGTGTTCGCGAAGGGGTTCAGGGCCGCGAGCTGCTCGCGATCCTTGAGCACGATCTTGCAGATGGCCGTCTTGCCGGACTCCGCCATCACCGACTTGAGCAGGTAGAACGCCTTGCGGCCGATCTCATCGGGCTCCAGGTAGTAGGCCTGCTTCACGAAGCGCGCGCCCTTCGCCTCGGCCTCGTCCTCGTCGACGAAGGCCTCGATCTCGATGGCGCGCACCGTCTTGAGCGGCACCGACTCGAGGTCCTCCTCGGTGACGACGACGTACTTGCCCTTGCTCCACTCGTAACCACGGACCGTCTCGGAGCGCGGGATGACCTCGTCGTCGACGGGGCAGTAGATCTTCATCTGGATGCGCGACAGATCCTTCTCGTGCAGGAGGTTGAAGCCGATGCTCGAGCTCTCTGTCGCCAGGTAGAGCTTGACCGGGATCGTCACCAGGCCGAACTGGATCGCCCCGCGCCACATCGATCGCGCCATGCTCTGATCTCCGCCTCCTGCCTCACCGATCGCGCCACGGGCCGCTCGCTCGGCCGCCGGCCGTGATCGGTCCGCCATCCTACACCCGGGCGCCAAGCCGTCCCGGAAGGCGCTTCGGCTAGGACCATCCCGTCATTGCCGCCGCGCAAGAGCGACGGGCAGACTCCCCCCATGAGCGAGCCGATCGCAAGCCCCGTGCCGAGCGTCGCGCCGAAGGGCGCCTCGAGCGACGCGGAGGAGCTGCGTGCCTACGTCCTGGAGGACGATGCGGACATCGCCGCCCTGGAGGCGGACGTCCTGCGGGACCAGGGCTTCTCGGTGGTGACCTGCACCCGCATCGTGGAGCTGGGCGACCTGATGGCCCTGGCCCTGCCGCACCTGCTGGTCGTGGACGTGATGCTGCCCGACGGAGACGGCGGCGACATCACTGAGCTTCTGCGCGACGCCTGGCCGGGGATCCCGGTCGTCTTCGTGTCGGCAGCCAGCCGGGAGCGGCTCGCCCAGCTCGCCCCCACCGGCCCGATCGTGGCCAAGCCGTTCGACATCGCCGAGTTCCAGATGGCCGTGGTGCAGGCGATGAACGCCCCGCGCGAGCTGCGAACCGCGTCGTGACCTCGTCAGGCGCTGGCCTGCGAAACCTCGCGCTCCACCAGCCCCGGCCCGGTGACCACCACCAGCCCGGCCTCGTCCTTGCCGCCGTCGGCCTCGGCCAGCAGCCGGTAACGATGCTCGATCCGGACCGAGGCGGAGAGCATGGCGCTGACCGGGCAGTAGCGCGTGGCGGACAGCTCGATCGATCGACGCAGCGCCTCGGCCTCCACCATGCCGCTGACGCGATGCTCGACCACGATCGAGGTGTAGACCCTCGGATGGTCGTCCGACTTCTCCCCGGTCACCGCGATCTGGTAGGTGCGCACCACCTGCCGCTTCTTGCGCAGGATGCTGGCCACGTCCAGCGAGGTGCAGGCGGCCAGGGCGCCGAGCAGCGTCTCGGTCGGGCTGGCCGCGACGCGTTGCGCGCCACTGTCCGGCGTGTCGAAGACGACCTCGAAACCGGAGGCGAAGTTCGCGTCGACCCGGCTGCCGCCGGACGGGTCCACGAAGGTCGCCACCACCGACAGCGTGCTCATGCGAGCAGGGTAGCAGCCGCGCGGACGCCGTCATGCGCGTGATCCGACCCGCCCGTCGCGTCGCCACCGATCGGTGGACGCTGGCGCTGGCGCTGGGCATGCTGATCGCCGGCGTGGCCGCCGTGGGACTGATGCTGATGCTGCCGCCCGACCGCATCGCTGCGATCGCCGCGCTCGGCCTGGCTGCGGCCCTGGGGCTGGGGGTCGGCATCGCCTGGCTGGTCCGCGCCCTGACCACGCCGCGCGGCATCGGCGGCGAGGATCTCGCCGCGCTGCTGGCGCCCGCGTTCGACGACAGCTACGTGCTGCTGCTCAACCCGCGCCTGCCGGACGTGCCTGCCGACCTCGGTGCCCTGCTCGTCGGGCCGGCCGGCGTGCGCGTTATCGTCGTGCGACGCTGGCAGGGCAACTACCGCGTGCGTGGCCGGGCGTGGGACTACGACACGCGCTCGAATCGCGGCTGGATCCCGTGCCGCACCAACCCCTCCTTCGAGGCCGATGCCGTGGCCAACGCGGTCACCCGCTGGGCAGGCCACACCCTCGACGAGGCGAGCCTGCCCATCGCGCCGGCGGTTGCCTTCCCGCGCTCGTGGAGCACCCTGCTGCTCGAGGAGCCCGACAGCGAGATCGTGACCCATGACAACGCGCCGTGGTGGGCGCAGCGCATCGGTCGCGTGCAGCGCATGGACGCGGCGCGGGCCGCGCGGTTCGTGCAGGCGGTCATCGACGCCGGCGAGCGCGGCGCACGCCACGCGCCGGCCCGTCCCGTTCCGACCGGCTGAGGCTCAGCCCTCCGGGACAGGCTCGCGCCCGGCCTCGCCCTGGCGCAGCCAGCGCGCGGCCGTGTCGCGGTCGAGCACCGACGCCAGCAGCTCGTCCGGCCGCTCGTCGTCGGTGACGAGCACCAGGTGCGCCAGGCGACGCTGGATGGCAATGGCATCGGCGGTTCGTCCCAGCTCGGGGTGCGCGCCCGAGACGACGGTCGCCTCGGTCATGGCCACGAACCGGTCGCCGACGTTGAATAGCCCGTCCACCGGCCGGCTGCCCTGCGGGACGTGGACCATCCCCGTCAGCCGGAAGGGCGGCAGCGCCAGCTGGGCGCGCACGGGACGCTTGGGGATGCGCATCTCGGGTCGCGCCACGCCATCGGTCTGGCCGCCGACGGCGAACAGGATGTCGTCGAGCGACACATGCACCTGCAGCGCCCCGATGGTCGCCGCAGGGTCCGCGTACTCGCTGACCGTGGCGTGCTCGACGATCAGGTGCGTGGCCGTCAGCTGGTTGAGGATGTCGGCGATCCGCGTGAAGCGCGTCAGCGTCTCGCCCGAGACGCGGTACGCCGAGGTGTAGACGTCGATCGGCGCGTTCCGCGCCTCGCCCGGGCCGAACTCGCCCATCGCGAACGCGTTCATGGCCCGATGCTACCCGACTGCTCTCCCACCTCGCCGGTCGCGGCGATCCGCTCCGTCTCGCCGCGCTCCCCGGTGGCGAGCAGGATCCGGCCCGAGGCCTGCTCGCCGAAGAGCGCCTCCACGGTGGCCAGCGTGTCGATCTCGGCGGGACTCTTGTCGTCGCGGATGCGCACGATCCGCGGGAAGCGCATCGCGAACCCGGAACGATGGCGCGACGAGCGCATGATGCGGTCGAAGGCGATCTCCACCACCACCTCGGGGTGGACCGTGCGGTAGCGGCCGTGGTCGCGCAGCGTGATCGAGCGGAAGTGCTCGGTCATGGTCGCGATCTCGGCATCGGTCAGGCCGGTGTAGGCCTTGCCGATGGTCAGCAACGGCGCATCGGGCTCGTCGGAGGCGCGCACCGCGAAGGTGTAGTCGGAGAGGACTCCCCGGCGCTTGCCGTGCCCCCACTCGACGCCCACCACAACGCAGTCGAGCGTGGCCAGCGCCTTCTTGAGCTTCAGCCAGCCCAGCCCGCGCCGTCCCGGCTGATAGGCCGATGCTGGATCCTTGACCATCAGGCCCTCGTTGTGGCGCTCGCGCGCGTCGTCGAAGTGGCGCTCCACCTCCTCTGCCGAACGTGCGGTGGCGAGGTGCGAGTAGAGGAACCGCTCCGCCGTCCGTCCCGGCAGCTCCAGGCCCTCCAGCGCGGCGCGGCGCTCGCGCAGCGGCGTCTCCAGCAGGTCCTGCCCGTCCAGGTGCAGCAGGTCGAAGGCGACCATCACCACCGGCACCTGCTCGAGCAGCTCGGGGCTCGGGTTCACGCGGCCGAGCCGCGTCTGCAGGCTGGCGAAGTCCAGGACCGATCCCGCCCGGTACGGCACCAGCTCGCCGTCGAGAACCAGCCGATGGCCGATGGCGGCCGCCCCCGCGACCACCTCGGGGAACGACACGGTGATCTCCTTCAGGTCGCGGCTGAAGAGCCGCGGCGGGCCGCTGCCGTCCAGGTGGAGCTGGGCGCGGATGCCGTCGTACTTGTCCTCGATCCATGCTTCGGCGCCGACGCGCCGCATGACCTCGGCCGCGTCCGCCACGGGCGTCGCCAGCATGAAGCGGATCGGCCGGTTGAGGTGGAGCGCCGCCTCGGCCAGCCGCCCCTCGCGGGCCAGCAGAGCGGCCTCGCCCGGCTCCCCGACCAGCATGTGCGCGCGGCGCACCTCCTCCAGGGACGCGTCGAAGGCGGCGGCGATCGCCTCCTCCAGCAGCCCCTCGCGCAGCCCGATGCGAAGCTCGCGCGAGGCGATACGGCCGATGAAGCGCGCCTCCTCCGGGCCCGCTTGCGAGAAGAGCCGCGCCATCGCCTCGACCCGCGCCTCGGCGGTGGGCGCCTCGCTCATGCGCCGGAAGGCTGTCGCCACATCCGTGAGCGTCAGGCTGCCCGCCGGGTGGGCGACGAGGTCCGCGGCGGCGTCGCCGAAGTCGGAGTGGCGCAGGTAGGCGGCGTTCAGCGCGGCGGCATCCGCCCCCGATGCAGCCGCCAGGGCCTGGCTCTGCTGCACCCAGCCCAGGCCCAGCCGGTCGTCGGCGCCGGGCAGCGGCCGTCCCGCGAAGAAGGTCGCGGCCGAGGCCAGCTCGTCGGGCGCCAGGCCGCGGAGGTACTCGGCCAGCAGGTCGCGCTTGCGCAGCTTCGAGGTCGTGGCCGACACCGCGGACGCCACGCGGGCGAACTCGGCGAACGGGGCGGCTGCCATGGCCGGGAGTCTAGCGGCGTGTAGGATCACGGCCGATGGCCCAGCCCGGAGTGTTGCACGCCACCCCGCCCAGCCTGACCGCCGCCGACGCCGAGCGCCTGGCGCACGAGCTCTTCGGCGTCGACGGGCCTGCCGAGCCGATGGTCAGCGAGCGCGACCAGAACTTCCGCATCGGCGGCGACTGGGTGCTCAAGGTCTCGAACCCGGCCGAAGACCCGGCGGTGGTCGAGATGGAAGTCGCCGCGACGCAGCACGTTGCCACCGTCGACCCCGGGCTGCCGGTGCCGCTGCCGCGGCCGGCGCTCAACGGATCACCGATCGCCGTGGCCCGGGTGACCGGCGCCGAGCACCGCGTACGGCTGCTGCCGCTGGTGGCCGGTCGCAACCCGGACCCCGCCGAGCTGACGTCGGGGCAGCTGCGCGAGATCGGCGAGGTCACGGGGCGCCTGAGCCATGCGCTGCGCGGCTTCTTCCACCCCGCGGCGGGGCGCCCGATCCTGTGGGACCAGAAGCACCTGCCCGACCTGGCTGAGCACGTCCCGCTGATCGGCGACGAGCGCCGGCGCGCGCAGGTCGAGCGCATCCTCGAGCGGTTCATGGAACGGGTGCTGCCGCGTCTGCCCGCGCTGCGGGCGCAGGTGATCCACAACGACGTGACGCTGGACAACCTGCTCGTCGGCGAGGACGGCCACGTCAGCGGGGTGATCGACTTCGGCGACATGGCGCACACCGCCCTGCTGCTGGACGTGCCGGCCACGTTGCAGTCGCTGGTCCGGCGCCGCGAGGACATCTTCGCCGCGGCCGCCCACTTCCTGCCCGGGTACACCTCGATCGTGCCGCTCGAGCCGGACGAGGCGGACCTGCTGGGTGACCTCCTGGCCGGCCGCATGGCGCAGACCATCCTCATCTCGGTCTGGCGCACCCGCGCCTACCCGCAGAACGCCTACATCACCGGCTGGGAGGAGCCTGCCTGGGCGCTGCTCGACCAGCTCGAGGCAGCCGGCCTGGACGAGGCCGGCCGGCGCCTGGCGGCGATGGCGCTGTCCGCGGGCCCGGGCGTGGCATCGGGGCGTGCTGACGACGACGAGCGGCTGCTCGCCCGGCGCGAGCGCGTGCTGGGCCCGGCGCTGGCGCCCCTGTCGTACCGGCGCCCGCTGCACCTGGTGCGCGGCAGCGGGGCATGGATGCACGACGCCCAGGGCCGCGCCTACCTGGACGCCTACAACAACGTGCCGGTGGTGGGGCACGCTCACCCGCGCGTGGCGGCGGCCATCGCCCGGCAGGCCGCGACGCTGAACACCAACACCCGCTACCTGCACGGCGCGGTCGTGGAGCTCGCTGAGCGGCTGGCCGCGACCATGCCCGATGGCCTGGACACGGTCATGTTCGTCAATTCCGGCAGCGAGGCCAACGACCTGGCCTGGCGTCTGGCCCGCGCGGTGACCGGCGCCGAAGGCGCGCTGGTGACCGAGTGGGCATACCACGGCGTCACCGCCGCCATCGACGACCTGTCGCCGTCGGAATGGCGCGCGGGCCGGCAGCCGCGGACGGTCGAGACCTTCCCGGCGCCGGACACGTTCCGTGGCGCTGCGCCGGCGGTCGGCGACGGCGTTGCGGCCGCCGTCGAGCGCCTGGCGGCTCGCGGCGTGCGACCGGCGTTGCTGATGGTGGACTCGCTCTTCACCTCGGACGGCATCTTCGCCGCGCCGCCGGGCACCATGGAGGCGGCCATCGCCGAGGCACGCGGCGCCGGCGCGCTCTACGTCGCCGACGAGGTGCAGGCCGGCCACGGCCGCACCGGCGAGGGGCTGTGGAGCTTCACCGCCTGGGACGCGGTGCCGGACATCGTCACCCTGGGCAAGCCGATGGGCAACGGCCACCCCATCGCCGCGGTGGTCACGCGCCACGAGATCGCGGAGCGGCTCGCCGCCGAGACCGAGTTCTTCAGCACCTTCGGCGGCAACCCGGTGGCCTGCGCCGCGGCGCTGGCGGTGCTCGACGTGATCGCCGACGAGCGCCTGGTCGAGAACGCCTCCGCCACGGGGGCCGGCCTGCGCCAGGCGCTGACCGAGCTGCAGCCACGACATCGGTCCATCCTGGACGTTCGGGGCAGGGGGCTGATGGTCGGCGTGGAGCTGCCCGACGCCGAAGTGGCCGCCCGGGTGCGTGACCAGATGCGGGAGCGCGGCGTGCTGATCGGCACCACCCGCCGCGAGGGCAACGTCCTGAAGATCCGCCCGCCGCTGTGCATCACCACAGAGGAAGGCGAAATCCTCGTCGAGCGGCTGGACGAGGTCCTTGGCAGCGCGGCGTCTTGACTCCCATCCATCGGTCCAGCAGCATCGGCGGCACATGTTCAAGTGGC
>DASURX010000200.1:0-6340 GCA_036375355.1 Candidatus Limnocylindria bacterium | reverse complement strand
GCTGGAGCGCGTCTCGTGACCGATGTGCGCACGACGCTCGACCGGGTGAGCGCCATCCGTGGTGTGCGGGGCGCCATGCTCGTCTCGCCGGTGGATGGACTCGTGATCGCGGACTCGCTGATGGATGGCGTGGACGGGCAGGCAGTAGCGGCACTTGCGTCGAGCCTGGTGGGCCGGCTCCGCCGTGCCACCAGCGCCGCCGGAATGGCAGCGCCAGCGATCGTGCACCTCCGCGCGGAGCAGGGATCGGTCCTCGCAGTCCCGGCCGGGGCAGACGTCCTCGTCGTGGCCGTCACCGGAGTGGATGCCAATCTCGGCCTGGCTCGTCTCGAAATGCTCGACGTGGCGCGAGGGCTGGCCTGATGCGGACGCTGGAGCCGTGGGTAGGGCCGCCGCTCGACGCCTTTCTTTCCGAGTCGTCGGCGCGGCTGGTACTGCTGATGACGTCAGCCGGGCAGGTCGTGGCGCAGCACGGCTTCGCGCGTTCGCTCGATGTGATGGCGGCTTCGGCGCTTGGCGCGGGCATCGTCGCGTCCACGGCCGAAGTCGCCCGGCTCATGGGCGAGCCGGATTTCGGGGCGCTGGTGCATCAGGGCGCGGGGCATGGACTGTTCATCTCGTCGTTCGACACGCCGCGCGGACGCTGGATTGCACTCGTCGTCTTCGGGGAGGACACGACCGTCGGCCTGGTCCAGCTTTTCTTCGGTCGCCTCTGCGCCGACCTGCGCGCGGCCGCGCCACCGGAGCAGCCGCGGGGCCCCGTGCTCGCCGAGGATTTCGAACATGACCTCAACGCCAGCCTGCACGCGCTGTTCGGACGCTGACCATGTCGCTCGTCAACTTCACGACCCGCGAGATCACCTGCAA
The DNA here is from genome assembly GCA_036375355.1 of Candidatus Limnocylindria bacterium. Classification (GTDB taxonomy): domain Bacteria; phylum Chloroflexota; class Limnocylindria; order QHBO01; family QHBO01; genus DASURX01. The sequence continues at coordinate 5,473 of DASURX010000200.1, read as the reverse complement.
GATCGTCTACTACGGGCCCGGTCGCTCCGGCAAGACGACGAACCTGCAGTATGTCTTTGGCCGGGTGCCGGAGTCGCGGCGCGGCCGGATGGTGTCGCTGGCCACGCACGGCGATCGCACCCTGTTCTTCGACTTCCTGCCGATTGACCTGGGTTCCATCAGCGGCTTCACCACCCGGTTTCAGCTCTACACCGTGCCGGGCCAGAGCTACTACAACTCGACGCGAAAGCTCGTGCTGCAGGGCTCCGACGGCGTGGTCTTCGTGGCGGACAGCCAGGCCGCACGATTCGACGAAAACCTGGAGAGCCTCCAGAACCTCCAGGAAAACCTGCTGGAGCAGGGCGTGGACATCCGGCAGCTGCCGGTGGTCATGCAGTACAACAAGCAGGACCTGCCGGGCGACCTGGTGCTCTCCCGCGAGGCCCTCGATGATGCACTGAACTTCCGCGAGGTGCAGAGTTTCGCGGCCGATGCGCTTCACGGCAGCGGCGTGTTCGAGACCCTCAAGGGAATCTCCGAGCAGGTGCTGCGTCGGCTGGCTGCGGGGAGTGCAGTGGGATGACCGCCGAGCTGCCGCCGCAGTTTCGCTTCGAGGAGCTGGTGGTCGGTGCGTCGAACCGACTCGCCGTCACGGCCGCTCGTGCGGTCGCGGAGTCGCCGGGTACGGTGTACAACCCGCTTTTCCTCTACTCACGCCCGGGACTGGGCAAGACGCACCTTCTCACGGCGGTCGGGCATGCGGCGCGCGCGATCGACGGACGGCTCGTGGTCGAGTATCTCACGCTCGACGAATTCGTGGAGTCGGTGCACGCGGCGATCGCCGCGGGGCAGGGCGATGCACAACGCCGCCGCTTCCTCGACGTGAACCTGCTGCTGCTCGACGATGTCCAGTTCCTGGCGGGACGACGGGAGATGCAGGCGGAGCTCCTGCGAGTGAGCGACGCCATGCAGGCGGCGGGACGCCAGATCGTGCTGGCCAGTGACCGGCCCCCGGGCGATATCCCGTCGCTCGACGAGCGGCTCGCCCGCCGCTTCGGCGGCGGCCTGGTGGTGGACATCGGAGCACCCGATTTCGAGACGCGCGCCGCCATTCTCCGCCGTCGTGCTGACCAGCGCCAGCTGAATCTCGCCCCCGGCGTCATCGAAGCCATGGCCGAGCCTGAGATGGAGAGCGTCCGCGAGCTGCTCGGCGTGCTCAACCGGGTCATCGCGCTGCAGGCGGTGAGCGACGCACCAGTCACCCCCGACGAGGCTCGCGCCGCGGCCATCCAGGCGGGCGCGACAGTGCGCGCGACCGCCCTTCCCGTGGCGGCCCCTCAGGCCGTCGCCGTGCCGGCAGGCGGTGCCGTCGACGAGTTCACCGATTTTCTCCAGGACGTCATGGCCACCGTCAGCGAACAGGTGGAATCGTGGCGCAGCCGGATCGCGGAAGCGATTCTCCGCTGGCAGGGTGAGGGTTACGCCGTAAGCCGCCTCGCCGCACTCCTGGAAGCGGAACCGGCGCACGATCCCGCCGCCGATCTGGCGGCCTTCGAGCGCGATGTGCTTCGCCTGCGGCAACTGCACGCCGAGATCGAGTCGCTTGCGCCAGATCTGGCGAGCGCTGCCGCCCTGCGCGATCCCGACCAGCTCGCGGCGGCGGAGGCACTGCGGGAGCAGGCGGACGCAGGCAGCGAGCCGCTGCCCGGCCCCTCGCCGCACTGGAGCATGGACACGTTCATCGAGGGGCAGGGCAACCGCGTGGCGGTGCGCGCGGCGCGCGCGGTCATCGAGGGACCGGGGACACGCTACAATCCGCTCGTTATCATCGGAGCCACCGGCAACGGCAAGACGCACTTCCTGCACGCGATCGGTAACCTCCTTGCGGCGGGCGGCCACCGTGTCGCGTGCACGAGCGCGCATGCGTTCGTGGACGAGCTGATTGCCGCCATCGAGCAGGAGCGTGTACCGCGCTGGCGGGCCCGCTGGCGCCGCCCCGACATGCTGCTGCTGGATGACATCCAGCTGCTCGCGGGCAAGGAACGCTCACAGGAGGAGTTGTTCCTGCTGTTCAACGAGTACCAGGAACAGCAGCGCCAGATGGTCTTCACCAGCGTCCTTCCGCTGGCGAAGCTCGAGGGGATCGAGTCCCGGCTGCTCACCCGGTTCGAGGGTGGCCTCGTGGTGGAGCTGCCCGCTCCAGACCGCGAACTGCGCCAGCGCACCATCGAACGGCTGCTGGCTGCCCGTCTCGAGGTGGTCGATCCCGAGCTCGCCAGTTACGTCGCGTCGCGTCCGGCAGACTCGATGCGGGCGACCTTGGGGCTGGTGCAGCGTGTACTCCATGACGCGGAGGCGAAAAACACGCCGCCAACCGCCACGGCGGCGCGCGAGGCACTGGAGGGCGCCAACGGCAGGCCCGCGGCGCGGCGCGCCTCCCAGCTTCGCCCCAGCGGCGTGGTGCCCAGCGGGGCCGGCGCCATGCGGAACCAGGAAAAGATGATCTGGAGCTGGCCGGACCTGCCGTCACGCCTCATCGAGGAGTGGCGCTGATGGCCATCAAGGGCAGCCTTTCCGAAGCGAGCCTTCCGGACGTCATCCAGCTCCTGGCGCTGGGACGGCGTTCCGGGTGCCTCGCCGTCGCCGACCGGCAGAACTTCGGCTACATCTACTTCGAAGATGGGCGCATCATCTTCGCCTCCATCGTGAATCGTCGTGACCGGCTGGGCGATCTCCTGGTCCGCAACGGCAAGCTGTCGGCGGACCTGCTGGCCAAGGCCATCGACATGCAGGCGGCGAACCCGGAGCGCCGCATCGGCCAGATCCTCCTCGAACTCGATGCCATCACGCCCGACGCCCTGCGGGAGTTCGTGGCACTGCAGATCGAGGAGGCCGTGTACTTCCTGTTCACGTGGACCAGCGGGACCTTCAATTTCGAGGCCGGTGTCGAGCCGGAAGAGCAGGACCTGCTGGTATCCATCAATCCGGAGAGCCTGCTCCTCGAGGGCGCCCGGCGGGTGGACGAGTGGAGCCTGATCGCCAAGAAGGTGCCATCGTTCGACCTCATCTTCACGGCTGATCCCTCACGCATCGCCGGCAGCGAGGTGACGCTGAGCCCGGTGCAGGAGCGAATCCTGCCGCTGCTCGATGGAACCCGCGATGTCCAGCAGGTGATGGAAGAATCCGGGATGGTGGAGTTCCAGGTGGGCCAGGCCATTTTCGGCCTGCTGTCGGCCGGGTTTGCCCATCGGACCGGTTCATCGAAGGTCTCCTCGGTGCCGCGGGCCAGCGATTCGCGCGTCGAGGAGCATCGCAACCTCGGGATCGCCTTCTTCCGCACCGGCATGCTGGACGAAGCCGAGCGGGAATTCCGCCGTGTCGCCGACCTGCGCCCGAGCGAAGCAGCGGCACCCTTTCACCTCGGGCTCATCGCCTCGCGCCAGGCTCGCTGGAGTGAGGCGGCTGACGCCTTCCGCACCTGCCTCGCGAAGGGCGGCCCGCGTCCTGTCGTGCTGCACAACCTTGGCGTTGCGCTGGAACAGCTGGGCCAGCTCGACGAGGCCGAGCGCGCGATGGCGGACGCCGCGAGCCGTGCGCGCGACGACGCGCGCATCCAGATGGGCTGGGGGTTGGTTGCCCTGAAGCGTGGGGACGACGGAGCGGCCGCCAGCCGGCTCGCGCGCGCACGCGAACTGCTCGGTGACCGGCAGCCGCCCGCCATCTGGTACTGGGCCAGTGCGCTCGCGGCCGCGGCCGCCGACCGGCCTGACATCGCGCGATCCGTGGCGGACGAAGGCGTCAAGGCGCATCCCGCGAGTGCCACGCTGCGGAACAACCTCGCGGTGCTGCTCGAGCACGATGGCGACGCCGCGGGGGCCGAGCAGCTGCTGCGCGCAGCGCTGGCCGACGAGCCGGGCGTGCCACAGGTGTCCAAGAACCTGGGCGACCTCTGCTACCGGAGCGGCCGCTACGACGAAGCGGCAAGCATGTTCGAGCGCGCGGCCAAGCTCGACGCGGCCCTCGGCGACGATCTCTACTTCAAGCTCGGCAATATCGCGTTCAAGCGGCGCGACACCGTCCAGGCGCGGCAATACTGGGAGCGCGCGGCGGAGCTGAATCCGGCCCATCAGCTGGCCCGTGCCAACCTCGACATGCTGGACGCCGCCTCGTGAGCATGGACGACGCCGCCTTCGCCCGGCTCATCGGCAGCGTCTCCGGCGCTGTTGGCATGACGCTCGATGCCTACAAGGACAAGTGCATCCGGCGCCGGGTCGCGGTGCGCATGCGTGCGTGCGGCGCGCACAGCTACGACGAATACCGGGACATGGTGGAGCGCACGCCGGGCGAGCTGGACCGGCTGCGCGATGCACTGACCATCAATGTCACCCGTTTCTACCGGAACCCGGAGACGTGGAAGGCGCTGGCAGGGAAGTTTCTGCCCGAGCTCTGGCAGCGCAACGAGGGACGCCTGCTGGCGTGGAGCGCCGGCTGCGCCTCGGGCGACGAGCCCTACACCATGGCCATGCTCATCGCCGAGCAGTGCCGCACCGCTCGGCATCCGGACTGGCTGGACCGCACCACCATTCATGCGACTGACGTGGACCGCATCTCGCTGGAGCGCGCCAGGAGTGGGGTGTACCGGGACGATGCGTTCCAGGATCTGCCCCCCTCGCTGCGCGAGCGGTACACCGAGGCCACCGGAGCCGGCCGGGCAGTCGTACCAGCCATCCGTGACCGTGTCCTCGTCTCGGAGCTCGACCTCAGCGGCGGACGCCCGCGGGCGCCGCGCTACCAGCTCATCGTCTGCCGCAATGTCGTCATCTACTTCGACCGGCCGCTGCAGGAACGCCTGTTCTCGATGTTCGCCGAGCACCTGTCGACTGATGGGCTATTGGTGCTGGGCAAGGTGGAGACATTGCTGGGACCGGCGCGCGATCGTGTGGACCTGGTGGACGTGCGCGAGCGGATCTACCGGAGGCGCGCGTGAGCGATGTCATCGTGCGGGTCGCGGAGCTGCGGGTGGGCCGGCTCGATGACGAGTTGGTGACCATCGGTCTCGGGAGCTGCGTTGCGATCATCCTGCACGACGCCGATGCCCGCGTGGGTGGACTGGCGCACATACTGCTGCCGTCGCCAGCGCTCAGCCGCCCCACGGACGATCGGCCCGGCAAGGTGCCCCAGACCGCCGTTCCCGAGCTGCTGAGCCAGATGAGGGTTCTCGGTGCGCGCTCCAACCGCGTCACGGCCCGCCTCGTCGGCGGCGCGAGCATGTTCGCCTCGCTCAATGCCCCGGGCACCATCCAGATGGGCGAGCGGAACGTGGTAGCGTCGAGGCAGGTGCTGGCACAGCATGGCCTCGCCATCACCGGCGAGGCCGTCGGCGGGGACTACGGGCGGACCGTACGGCTGCATACCTCCGATGGCCGGGTTGAAATTTTCTCGGTGTCGCATGGGACCGCCGAACTCTGAGCCCGCGACGGTCCTCGTGGCCGAC
>DASURX010000199.1:0-2884 GCA_036375355.1 Candidatus Limnocylindria bacterium | reverse complement strand
GGCCCGGCTGCTGGGGCGCGCGTCGTGAGCGTCCTGAGGCGCCTCGCGCTGGCCCTGGTGCTGGCCGCCATGGCCGGCGGCGTCGGGCTGCGCGCCGGCCTTCCGGTGGTGCGGGCCGCCGATCCCGAATACACCATGGCGACCGTGGCGACCTACGACGTCAAGCCCGAGGATCGGACCGTCACCGTCACGGTCGAGGTCGCCTTCAAGAACACCACGCCCAATCCATCGGGCCAGTTCAGCGTCTTCGAGGTGATCGACCTGGCGATCCACGACGGGGCCACCTCGCTCGCCGCCCGCGACGGGCAGGGGAGCCTGAAGGTGGCGGCCGCCAAGAACGCCTCGGGAGTCAACGTCGCCAGCGTGACGCCGCGCAGCGGGGTGCGCTACAACCAGCAGGCCGCCTTCACCCTGACCTATGCCATCCCCGATGCCGCCAGCAGTGGCGTCCGGATCAGGCCGTCGGTCGTGATCTTCCCGGCGTGGGCGTTCGGCACCTCGGGAACGGTCAGCGTCCGCGTGCCGGCGACGTACGAGGTCTCGGTCGACGGCGACGAACTGACCGCCTCGCGCGATGGGGAGAGCTGGGTCATGGACAGCGGCGCGGTCGCCGACCCGGCGCACTGGCTGGCGCTGGTGACCGCCAGCCGGGCGACCAGCTATGCCACCGTGAGCCGCAGCGTGGCGCTCGAGACCGGCACCGTCGACCTCCAGGTGCGTGCCTGGCAGGACGACCAGGCCTGGGGCGACCGCGTGGCCGACCTCGTCGCGCGGGCACTGCCGCTGCTCGAGGCGGAGATCGGACTGGCGTACCCGTCGGTTGGGTCCCTGGTCATGGTCGAGTCGCTGCCCGGGGCCGCCGAGTCGCTATCGGAGCCGGTGACGTCCGGCACGGAGATCGCGGTGGGCTTCGACGAGCCCGATTTCACGGTGGTCCACCAGGTCGCTCACGTCTGGCTCGGCGAGAACATGGTGGCGGACCGGTGGATTCGCGAGGGCTTCGCCTCGCGAGCCGCCGGCGCCGTGGCCGAGCGGCTGGAGGTCCAGCCGCCGTTCGACCCCGCTGGGCGGCGCGGCGAGCTTGCCGGCGACGCCTTCCCGCTCGTCAGCTGGGGCGCCGGCGAGGCGACGCCGCAGCAGGACCAGTACGCGTACGCCGCCGCTTGGGCGGCCGCCGCGCAGGTCGAGTCGCTGGTCGGCAGCGATGCGCTGCGCGCGACGTGGCAGCGGATCGCGGCGGGCGCGGGTCCCTATGACCCGGTGACCGATGAAGAGCCGGTCCCCGAGGGCGTGCCGGTGACGCCGATCGGCTCGCGGGCGCTGCTCGACCAGCTCGAGGCGGTGAGCGACGCCGACGTGGCGCCGGTCTTCGCCGAGCTGGTCTTCGACGAGGAGACCGCGGCACAGCTCGAGCCCCGCGCGGCCGCGCGAGAGGCCTTCGACGCCCTGGTCAACGCGTCGGCGGGCTGGGGAGCGCCCGACCCCGTGAAGCTGGCCATGGGCGGCTGGCGATTCGACGACGCGCAGTCCGCCATCGACGAGGCGGAGGCCTGGCTGTCGGATCGCGACGCGCTGGTGACGGATGTCGAGGCCGCGGGCCTGAAGCTGCCCCAGCGGCTGCGCGACGCGTACACGACCGCGGGCGGCGGGGCCGATGCGCGCAGCGAGCTCGACGCCGAGCGCGCGGTGGTGGAGCAGTACGCGGCGACGCTGGCGCAAGCACGGGAGGAGCCGTCGATCCTGACCCGCATCGGCCTGCTGGGCGGTCCCCAGCCGGCAACCCTGCTGGCGGAGGCGAACGGCCTCTTTGCCGACGGCGACCTGAGCGGGGCGGTCACGCGCATCGGCGATGCCGAGCGGCGGCTGGAGGGCGCGACCCTGGACGGCGTGGTGCGCATCGCCGCGGTGGTGGTGCTCATCGGCCTCGCCTTCGCGTTGGGCCTGTGGCTGATGCGGCGCCGCCGCGCAGCGACGGGCAGGGACTACACTGCAGCGCCATGACCGAGACGCAGGCCGCCCGGCGCCGCTTCCAGCCCGCGGCGGACGTGCTGTCCGGCGAGACCGCCGACATCTACTTCGAGCGCGCCCGGAAGATCCTGGCCGCCGAGCACCTGGACCCGGTCGTCACCATGGAGATCTTCCCGCGCGAGGACGCGGTGCTGTGCGGCGCCGAGGAATCGCTGGCCTACCTGCGCGAGATCCTGGGTAACGGCAAGCGCTTCGACCACGAGCCGGTCGTCGAGTCGCTGTCGGATGGCGACCTGGTCAGCCGCAAGGAGGTCGTCATGCGCATCCACGCGCGCTACTCGGCCTTCGGGCTGTACGAGACGGCGATCCTGGGCATCTTCGCCCAGGGCACCGGCTGGGCGACCGCCGCGCGACGCATCGTGGAGGCCGCCGCCCCGATCCCGGTCATCGGTTTCGGGGCACGCCACGTGCATCCATCGGTGGCCGACCAGATGGATTACGCCAGCGTGGTGGGAGGCTGCATCGGCGCATCCACCCCGGCCGGCGCACGGCTGGCGGGGCTGTCGCCGACCGGGACCATGCCGCACGCCCTGATCCTGATCTTCGGCGACACCGTGCGGGCTGTAGAGGCGTTCGACCGCCACATCGAGCCGGAGGTGCCGCGCATCGCGCTGGTCGACACGTTCAAGGACGAGGCGGAGGAATCGGTCCGCGTGGCCGATGCCCTCGGCGAGCGGCTGTGGGGCGTGCGCCTGGACACCCCCTCCGAGCGTGGTCGCGTGACCGCCGACCTGGTCAAGGAGGTCCGCGCCCGGCTCGACATGGCCGGCCACGGCCACGTCAAGATCGTCGTCTCGGGGGGCCTGGACGTGGAGCGCATCGCCTACTTCAAGGACGCCGGCGCCCCGGTCGACTC
>DASURX010000198.1:0-2697 GCA_036375355.1 Candidatus Limnocylindria bacterium | reverse complement strand
AGCGAAGAAGCGAAAGTCGACTTCCCGCGCGTAGGACGCCAGACGCTCACTCCATTCGCGGGCCCGGTCCATCCGTCCAGACCAGGACCGATGACGCCCGCAAGCCCGATCCGATGACGCTCCAGACGCGAATCGAGTCCGCCATGCGCGACGCGATGCGTGCCCGCGACGAGCGACGCACGTCGACGCTGCGCATGGCGATGGCGGCTGCCCACAACCGGCAGATCGAGCTGGGGCGGGCGCTGAGCGACGAGGACACCGTCGAGGTGCTCAGCCGGCAGGTGAAGCAGCGCCGCGAGTCGATCGAGCAGTTCCGCGCCGGCGGACGTGAGGGGATGGCGGTCGCCGAGGAGGAAGAGGCCGCCATCCTGGCCGAGTTCCTTCCCCGGCCACTCTCGGCCGATGAGCTGGAGGCGCTCGTCCGCGCCGCGGTGGCCGAGGCGGGCGCTTCGTCCCCGGCGGAGATGGGGCGGGTGATGGGTCGCCTGATGCCGCAGACGCGTGGCCGGGCCGACGGCAAGGCCGTCTCCGACCTGGTCCGCCAGGTGCTGGCAGGCGGCTGAGCCGATGTTCATCCCGCGCACCCTGGCGGAGACAGAGGGCGGCGCCGGCCGCGGGCCCTGGGTCCGCGCGCTGATCGTCGGCATCCTCCTGGCCCTGTCGCTGTGGGGCATCCTGACGTTCTCGGTCAACGCCGGGCAGGTGGACCTGCAGGTCGGCGACATCCCGACCGCCGACATCCGCGCGCCCCGCCCGGTGAGCTACGTGTCCGAGACGCAGACGGAGGCCAAGCGCGACGAGGCCGAGGCCGCCGTCGAGCCGGTGTACGAGCAGATCGCACCGCTGGCCGACATCCGGGAGCAGCAGCTGCGCTCGTACGACTCGGTGACGCGCGTCATCTCCGGCGTCCTGAATCGCCGCGACGCCGAGACGCTCTCGGCCGCGGACGTGCCCGCCGAGCTGGACCGGGTGGCGCCGCAGATCTCCGAGGCGCAGGTCACGCTCCTCAGCACGATGCCGCTGACCCGGTTCGAGGCCATCGCGCAGGCCGGCCGCGACGTCCTGGAGGAGACGCTCTCCGGGCAGGTGCGTGAGGACGAGCTGGCCGACGTGCGGCAGCAGGCGCGCACCAACATCACCAACGAGCTGGCGGCCGAGGAACGCGAGCTGGCCGGGGACCTGGCCGCGGCGCAGGTGGTGCCCAACTACCAGGTCTCCGAGGAGCAGACCGCGATCGCCCGCGAGGCGGCGCGCGAGCGGGTCTCGACCGTCGTCGTTTCCATCGCCCAGGGTGAGAACGTGGTTCGCGCCGGCGAGCGGGTGACCGACTTCCAGCTCGAGAAGCTGCGTGAGCTGGGGCTGACGCAGTCGACGCTCGAGCTTTCCACCCTGGCTGGCAACCTGCTGGTGGCCGTCGTCGTGGCCACGCTGCTGGTCGCGTTCCTGTGGCGCTTCGAGCCGAAGATCTGGTTCCGCAACCGCTCCGTGCTGCTGTTCGGCCTGGCCCTCCTGGTGACCGCCGCCACCATGCGCGTCGCCGCCGACCGCACGCTGTGGGCCTACGTGGTGCCGACCGCCGCGACCGTGCTGCTCATCACCATCCTGCTCGACGGCGCGGCCGGCGCAGCCATGGCCCTGGCGCTGGCGGTGCTGGCGGGCGTGATGAACGGCAACGGCCTGGAGCCCGCCGTCTACATCCTGGCCGGCGGCGCCGTCAGCCTCGTCGCCATCCTGCACGCGGAGCGGCTGAATGCCTTCGCGCGCGCCGGCGCCCTGCTGGCGCTCACCAACGTGGCGGTCCTGACGGCCTTCAACCTGCTCGAGCAACGCGACGTGGTTGCGCTCCTGCAGGGCATCGTGGCGGGCAGCGTCAACGCGGTGCTGGCGGTGGTGCTGGCCGTTGGGTCGTTCGCCGTCATCGGCAACCTGTTCGGGATCATGACCGTGTTCCAGCTGCTGGAGCTGGCCAACCCGTCCTCGCGCCTGCTGCGGCGGCTGCTGCTCGAGACGCCGGGCACGTACCACCACAGCGTGATGGTCGGCAACCTGGCCGAGCGGGCGGCGGAGACCATCGGCGCGGATCCGCTGCTGGCACGCGTGGCCGCCTACTACCACGACGTCGGCAAGATGAAGAACCCGCTGGCCTTCATCGAGAACCAGGCCGGGGCGCGCAACATCCACGACGACCTGAGCGCCGAGGTGAGCGCCCGCATCATCGCCGCCCACATCCGCGACGGGATCGACCTGGGCTACGAGCACGGGCTGCCGGTGCAGATCATCGGCTTCATCCCGCAGCACCACGGTACCAGCGTGATGAGCTACTTCCACGGCAAGGCGCTGGCCGAGGTGGGAGGCAACGAGGAGCTCATCAATCGCGACGTCTTCCGCTACCCCGGGCCCAAGCCGCAGAGCCGCGAGGCGGCGATCCTGATGCTGTCGGACGGGGTGGAGGCATCGGTCCGCAGCCTGGACGAGAAGGACGAGGCCTCGATCCGGGCCATGGTCGACCGCATCGTGGACGCGCGGGTCGAGGACGGGCAGCTGGACGACGCGGAGCTGACCCTGAAGAACATCGCCCAGATCAAGGAGGCCTTCGTCCAGCAGCTGCTGGGCATGTACCACAGCCGGATCAAGTACCCGGACAACGTGGTGCCGATGGACCAGCTCCGGGAGCGCGCCTAGCCCTTTGGGTCCTGG
>DASURX010000197.1:0-3668 GCA_036375355.1 Candidatus Limnocylindria bacterium | reverse complement strand
TCGCCATAGCTGGCGCCGATGGCGGTGGAGGGCAGATCCTGGGGCAGCCCGGTGATGTCGCTGACGATCCGCGTCCAGACGGAGCCGCGGATGCCGCCCCCGACCGCCACCAGGCGCCGGGGCGCCGCGCCGGCGTCGGCCATGGCGTCCAGGTTGTGCCGCACGCCGTAGGCCACGCCCTCCAGGACCGAGCGGGCCAGGTGGCCGCGCGTGTGGTCCAGCGTGAGCCCGACCCAGCAGCCGCGTGCCTCCGGGTCGAACAGCGGCGTGCGTTCCCCTGCGAAGTACGGCAGCAGGACCAGCCCGTCCGATCCCGGCGCCACGGCATCCGCCTCCGCCATCAGCGCTCCGACGTCGGTGCCGGCCAGCTCTGCCAGCCACGACGTGACCAGGCCCGACGTCGCCATGCCGGCGGCCACGGAGAACGTCTCGATCGTGCGGCCCGAGGCCGCCCACAGGCCCGGGTGGGAGACCGGGCGGGCGACGGTGCCGATGAGGAACAGGGTGGAGCCGTACATGACCATCGTGTCGCCAGGCTCCCGGCAGCCCACGCTGTAGGCCTCGGCCATGGCGTCGATCGTCCCGGCCAGCACGGGCGTGCCAGCCGGGATGCCCGTCGCGGCGGCGGCCTCCCGCTCGACCTGGCCGACGATCTCGCCCGGCCAGGCCAGGCGCGGTGTTTCGATCCCGGGCGCGCACGCCGCCCAGGCCTCCGGCCACCAGGCGAGCCGGCTCAGCTCGTACAGCGGATCCGAGGTGCTGGCCGAGTAGTGGTCCAGGACGTACTCGCCGGTCAGGCGTTGGACGAGGTAGCTCGAGCAGCCATACCAGCGACGCGCGCGCTCGGCGACCTCCGGCTCGTGGCGCGCGATCCACAGCAGCTTGGGTCCGACGGCCTGCGTGGTCAGCCGGTTGCCCGTCATGCGCAGGACCTCGTCGGCGCCCAGCGTGGCGGTCAGCTCCTCGATCTCGGCCATCGCGCGCCGATCGATGCCGTACAGGATGGCCGCACGCAGCGGCTGTCCGGCAGCGTCAGTGACCAGGGCGCATGGACCGATGCCGCTGACGCTCATCGCCTGCACGTCGCCGGCGCCCGCGCTTCCCAGCACCTCCCGCGACAGGGTGCGCAGGTCGTCCCACCAGACGCTCCCCGCATCGTGCTCGAACCAGCCCGGCCGGGGCGAAGCGGTGCGGTGCGGCCTCGTGGCCGAGGCCAGGAGTGCCCCATCGGCGCCGACGAGCACCGCCTTGCTGCTGCCGGTGCCGATGTCGATACCCAGGAAGCTCATCGCATCGGCACCACGCCCTGGCGGGCAGTGGCGACCTCGATGGCGGCCTCGCTCGGTGCCCGCAGCAGCCGCTCGCCGTACGGCGTCGCCGCATCCTCGTCCATGCCGTCGTCGGTCACGATGCGGTCGACCTCGTTCACCTCGGCCACGCGGACGAGGGCGTGCTGGCCGAACTTCGAGCTGTCCACCACCACGACCCGGTTGCGGGCGACGCCCAGCATCGTGCGCTTCATGGCGACCTCGAGCGTGTTCGTGTTCGTGATCCCCGCCTCGAGGTCGATCGCATCGGCCCCCAGGAAGGTCCAGTCGACCCGCAGGTCCGCCACCAGGGCGACGCCCTGCTCACCGAACAGGGTGTAGGTCGCGGGCAGGAGCTCTCCGCCGGTGACCAGCAGATGCACGCCGGGGTAGTCCGCCACCGTCCTGGCGACGAGAAGGTCATTGGTGACGATGGTCAGGTTGGCGCGGCTGCGCAGCTCGACCGCAACCTCGAACGTCGTTGACCCGCTGTCGAGGATGAGGCTGTCGCCGTCCAGGACCGGGGCGGCTGCGGCGATCGCGATCGCGCGCTTGGCCAGCCGCTGACCCTCCTTCTTGATGGCGTACGGCAGGTCGACCGCGCCCGGGCGCGGGCGCGCGCCGCCGTGGGTCCGGTCCAGGTGGCCGTCGCGGCCGAGCGCGTCGAGGTCGCGCCGGATCGTCGACGCATCGACGGAGAGCGAGGCGGCCAGCTGCTTGGCCTCCACGTACCCGGTCAGGAAGAGCTGGCGGAGGATCTCTCGCCTTCGCTCATCGGTGCGCATGGCCCGGTCGCCGCTTCCTTTCGGTATGCCGATCATGCGCGTTTTCGCGCATGTCATTGGACTCTTGACGCGATATCGTGCACTCGCTAGCGTATGCGCGCCGTCAAGAGCCCATATTCGCTCGCTGAGGAACTGAGTTCGTGCAGTCCCCGCTGGGAGACCCCTCGCGCGACCTGCTCGGCACCTGCCGCGCCCTCTCGGCCATCGCCGCGCCGACCGGCAACGAGGACCGGCTCACCGCCGCCCTCGTCGACCACTTCGAGGCACGAGGCCTGGCACCCGTGACCGACCGCCTGGGGCAGGTCGCCGTCGAGTTCGGCCCTGCGGACAGTGGCCCGGTCATCATGGTCTCAGCGCACATCGACGAGCTCGGCCTCGTCGTCCGTGGCATCGATGCGGACGGGATGCTGCGCGTGCATCGGCTCGGAGGCATGCCGGAGCGCGTGCTCCCCGGCCAACGCCTGGTGGTCCATACCCGCATCGGCGACCTTCCCGCGGTGGTCGGCCTCAAGAGCCATCACCTGACGCCTCCGGAGGAGAAATACGTCGCGCGCCCGGCGACCGAGCTGTATCTCGATCTCGGCGCCGCGGACGCCGCCCAGGCTGCCGACGCGGGCGTCCGGATCGGCGATCCGGTGACCTACGCGCCAGCCTGGGATGAGCTGAGCGGAGGCCGCTTCGCGGGCAAGTCGCTCGACGATCGCGCCGGGGTGGCCGCCCTGCTGGCTGTGATCGACCGCTTCGGCGCCGAGCCTCCCCCGACCCGGGTCGTGCTCGCCTTCAGCACGCAGGAGGAATTCCACCTGCGCAATACGCTGGCCCTGGTTGCGCGCTACGCGCCCGAGATCGTGGTCAATGTCGACATCGGCCCTGCTGCCGACACGCCGGACCTGCGCGGTCAGGGCGCCGTCGGCCTGGGTGGGGGACCGATGCTCTCGCGGCTCTCCTTCCACGGGCGTGGCACGCTGGGGGGCCTCATCCCTCATCCGGCCCTGGTCCGCGCCGTCGAGCAGGCGGCCGTGAACGCCGGCGTCAACCTGCAGTACGACGCGATGGTGGGCGTCATCACCGACGCCGCCTTCGTGACGATGGCATCGGCCCAGGGGATTCCCGCCGTGGGCATCGGCATCCCCGTGCGCTACACGCATTCGCCGATCGAGACGGCCCAGCTGTCCGACGTGGCCGGATGCGTCGACCTCATCACCCAGCTGACTCCCCGTCTCGTCGAGGCAGACCTCGCCCGGGGAGCTTCGCAGATCAGCCGAGGAGGCATGGCATGACCGTAATCGACGAGCTCTTCGGGAAGCCCAAGGCCATCATCGCCATGGCCCACTTCCCGGCCATGCCCGGCCAGCCCCTGTACGACGCTGCGGGCGGCGTTGGCAAGCTCTACGACGTGGTCGCCCATGACGTCGAGATCCTCGCTCGAAGCGGCGTCGACGCGATCATGTTCTGCAACGAGGGGGACCGGCCCTATCGCACGACCGCCGGCCCCGAGGTCCCCGCTGTGATGGCCAGCGTCATCACACGCCTGGCCGACGGGCTGCCGATCCCGTTCGGGGTCGACATCCTCTGG
>DASURX010000196.1:0-3155 GCA_036375355.1 Candidatus Limnocylindria bacterium | reverse complement strand
GGTGGAGCCGCTCATCCGGCGCTGGTCGGGCACCTACGACCTGTTCGTCCGCCTGCTGCCGGACGTGCCGCTGCGCGCCGATGGCGTGCGATCGGTCTCCGATGCCTTTCGGGACGAGATCGAGGAGATCCTGGACCGCATCCTGCCCGAGTACATCCCACCCGAACGGCTGCTCGAGATCCGCGCCTCGGAGGTCACCGCCGATTTCGACTGGTGGGCGGTGGCCGAGCGGCTCGCCGCGCGCGTGGGCCAGCCGCTGGTCGACGGCCAGCTTTCGGCTGACCTCGTACGGTAGTGCGGCGGGGCTTTAGCGTGGGATAAGCAACGGAGAAGCGGACACCCTTCCAGGCCGATTTCGGGCCGATTCTTACCGATCCTGATAATCCCGAGACGCACTGGCGAGCCTGGTTCTCCGTTAGATACCTGAGCGTAAAGCGAGGTCGTGGCCCGGCCTGGTCCGGCTTCGACGTCGTTCCTGCGGCCGCTACACTCCCTTCCCGATGCCGAGCCGAGTCGCCGCCCTCTTCAACGTCCCGCTCCTGCGGCGCTTCGCCTTCCATGCGCGGCGCATCGGGCAGCAGGTGGATCGCCATTTCTTCTTCTCCCTGCTCACCGCGGTGAGCGTGTTCGTGCTGGTGGCGACGCTGCTCGTGGCGCTGTTCGAGGGCAAGTTCACCGTCGGCGGCATCGGGAACACGCTGTATTGGGCGGTCACCACGGTCATCGGCTCCGGCGATGCGAGCTTCGTGCAGAGCGCCGGCGGGTACGTCGTCGCGTGGCTGCTCGCGTTCTTCGGCGTCGCGATCGTGGCCGCCATGACCGGTGCGGTGGTGGGATTCGTCATCGACTTTCTGCTGAAGGAGGGCCAGGGCATGGGTGCGGCCGGGTTCCGTGACCACATCGTCGTCTGCGGCTGGAACACGACCGCCCGCGACCTGATCGAGGAGCTGCGCGGCGACGAGTTCAAGACCAAGGTGGTGGTGCTGCACGACAGCGAGCGCAACCCCGCCGGCGACGGCGTGTACTTCGTGCGCGGCGACGTCACCAGCGAGGAGGACCTGCGCCGCGCCGGGATCGAGGAGGCGGCCAGCGCGATCGTCTTTCCCGCCGCTCCCACCAATGAGGCCGACATGCGCTCCATCCTGTGCGTGATGGCCATCGAGTCCATCGCGCCGGAGGTGCGCACCGTGGTCGAGGCCAACAACCCCGCCCACGTCGAGCATTTCCGCAGGGCAAAGGCCGATGAGGTGCTGGTCACCTCGCGGCTCGCCTCGCACCTGCTGGCGCGGTCGGCCCTCTACCCCGGGCTGTCCGAGCTGGTGACCGACATGGTGAGTGGCGGCGAGGGATCGGAGCTGTACCGGATCGCCATCCCGGAGGATATGTGCGGCCTGTCGGTCGACGAGTTTTCGGCGCGGCTGCGCGCGGACCATCGGGCCACCCTGCTGGCGGTCACGCGCCGAGGCCGCGCGTCGATGAACCCACCCACCGACTTCCGGATGCAGCCCGGCGACGACGCGGTGGTCGTGGCCGAGTCGCTTGGCACGCTGGCGCCGCTCCAGATCCAGCACGACTGACCGATGGAGAGGCGCGACGCCGGCGTTCAGCGCGCCGTTGAGCTCGCGCTGGAGTACCTGGCCGGCCTCGACGAGCGGCGGGTGGGTGCGCAGGAAGCAGCATCGGCCCTGAGCGGTCGCCTGGGCGGACCTGTCCCGGAGGAGGGCATGGACCCGGTGGCGGTGGTCGAGGAGATGGCGGCCGCGCTGGACCCGGGGCTGGTCGCCAATGCCGGTCCTCGCTACTTCGGCTTCGTGATCGGCGGCGTCCTGCCGGCGGCCCTCGCGGCCGACGTCCTCGCCGCGGCCTGGGGCCAGAACGGCGCGCTGCACGCGCTCTCCCCCGCCGCCGCGGCGGCCGAGGAGGTCGCGGGACGCTGGATGCTGGACCTGCTCGGCCTGCCGGCCGGAAGCAGCATCGGCCTGCCCACCGGCGCCGGGCTGGGGAACGCGGTCGGCCTCGCGGCCGGCCGCCACGCCGTGCTGGAGCGCGCTGGCTGGGACGTCGAAGCCCAGGGGCTGTACGGCGCGCCTGAGATCGGCGTCGTCATCGGCGCCGAGGCTCACGCCACGGTGCTGACCGCGCTCCAGTACCTGGGCCTCGGGCGCGAGCGCGTGATCAGCGTGCCGGCTGACGACCAGGGCCGGATGCGCGGCGCCGATGCCGCGCAGGCCATCGGTTCCACGGCCGGCCCGGTCATCGTCATTGCCCAGGCCGGGAACGTGAACACCGGCGCGTTCGACCCGATGCCCGCGCTGGCGGACGCGGTCGACGCCCATCCCAACGCCTGGCTGCACGTGGACGGCGCCTTCGGGCTGTGGGCCGCGGCGTCACCCCGTTTGCGCCACCTGGTGGAGGGCGTGGATCGCGCCGACTCCTGGTCAACCGACGCGCACAAGTGGCTCAACGCCGGCTATGACTGCGGCTTCGTCGCCGTCCGCGACCCGGCGGCCCATCGGGCTGCCATGTCCGCCACCGCGGCCTACCTGATGCGCAGCGACGCAGAGCGCGAGAACTGGGAATACGTCCTCGACAGCTCCCGTCGCGCGCGGGGCTTCGCCCTGTACGCCGCGCTGCGCTCCCTGGGTCGGGCGGGCGTGCAGGCCCTGGTCGAGCGCTGCTGCGACCTGGCCGCTCGCATGGCCTCCCAGCTTTCCGAGGCCGATGGCGTGGCCATCCTCAACGACGTGGTGCTCAACCAGGTGCTGGTCCGCTTCGGCGACTCCGACGAGCGCACGCGAGCCGTCATCGCCGCTGTCCAGGCCGATGGCACGGCGTGGATGGGAGGGACCACCTGGCACGGCAAGGCCGCCATGCGCATCAGCGTCTCGAACTGGTCCACCACCCGGGCCGATGCCGACGCATCGGTCCAGGCCATCCTGCGCGCACATGGGTCCGTCGGCGGCTGACGCCGCTCACGCCCGCGGATCGGCCGCTTATGCACCGGGTGGGTGCTGCGACCGAGATATGGCGGATGGATGCACCGGGTGACTGGAACGGAGCCGATTGGGCCCAATGATCGCCCGATCGAGTCACGGGGCGCATGGATCGGTCACTTCTCCAACGCAGCAATCACCGGGTGAATCACCGCAGCCCCG
>DASURX010000195.1:0-16096 GCA_036375355.1 Candidatus Limnocylindria bacterium | reverse complement strand
GCGCGGCCGACGGGGTCGGGTGCTAGCATCGGCCCGAACACGCCCCACCTCAGCAGGAGGTTTTCAACGCAAGTCATGTCTGCCGCGATGACGGTCGACGAATCGACCTTCGAGGCGCAGGTTCTCGGGTCGGAGAAGCCGGTCCTGGTCGACTTCTGGGCGCCGTGGTGCGGGCCATGCCGGCTCGTCTCCCCGGTGGTCGAGGCCGTCGGCGAGGCGCATCCCGACAAGATCGTCACCGCCAAGGTGAACACCGACGAGAACCAGCAGCTGGCGATGCGCTACAGCATCTTCAGCATCCCGACCATGATCCTCTTCAAGGACGGCCGCGAGGCGGCCCGCCTGGTGGGCTACATGCCGCAGGCGGCCATGGAGGATCGGCTCTCGCAGTTCCTGGCCTAGCCAGCCTTCAGACCGATGCACCCCGAGGCCGGCCTGCGGGCCGGCCTCGCTGCTGCCACGCGCACGCCACTCCATCGGTCCCGGTGGTGCGAGATCAGCCGCTACACTCTCGCGCAATGAGGGAGGCTGCCCGAGCGTGATCATCAAGACCGAGCGTCGTACCGGCACCGATCGCCGGCAGGGGGCCGACGCATTCGCGCCGGACCGGCGGCAGGGCGACCGCCGGACGATGTGCTGGGAGGTCGAGAACTGCTCGCTGACCATCCGCTACCGCTGCCCCGCCTTCATCCTGCGCCGGCCATGCTGGGAGCTGTGGGCCGTCGAGGGCGTGGGGCCGGCGCGGGCCTGCTGCCACAACGAGATCGACTGCGAGCCGGGCCGCTGCGTGATCGCCGAGAAGCGCTTCGCCGCGACGGCCGAGCCGCTGACGGTGCACGTCGGTCGGCGCGGCATGCCGCTGGGCTACGCGCGACCGCGGCGGCATTCCTGTCCGCACTTCTACCTGACCCAGGGCGCCCGGGGCCGCGTCCCGATCGAGGCCCCGCAGCTGCTGCGCACCCTGATGAAGCAGGATGGCGTGGTCTCGCGCTGCGAGCTGCGTGGCGGCGTGCACCTCGACCACGGCTACGTCACCGACCTGTGCCTCACCGGCCAGTACCACGACTGCGTCTTCTACGAGGACGAGCAGGGCTGACGCCGGCCGGGCCCATGGACCGATGAGCCGGCGGCCCGACTACCGGTTGGCGGTCGCCGCGCTGCGCGCGCGGGGGCGCTTCGGGATCAGCCTGGGCCTGGAACGGGTGGATGCCATCCTGGACGAGCTGGGCCACCCCGAGCGGTCGCTGCGGGGCGCGCTGGTGGGCGGCACCAACGGCAAGGGCAGCGTGGTGGCGCTGGTCGCTTCGGCGCTGGTCGCGGCCGGGCTGCGAGTCGGGACGATGCCCAAGCCGCACCTGGTCAGCTACCGCGAGCGGATCGCGATCGACGGCGCGCCGCTGAGCGAGGGGCGGTTCGCCGCGACACTGGCGACCGTGCTGCCGGCGGCGGACCGCGTGACGGCGCGGCTTGGGCCACCCACCGAGTTCGAGGTGCTGACCGCGGCCGCCTTCGCCGAGCTGGTGCGCGCCGGCGTGGACCTGGCCGTGGTGGAGGTGGGCCTGGGCGGACGGCTGGACGCGACCAACGTCCTGGATCCCGGGGTGGCGGCCATCACCAACGTCCAGCTCGACCACGAGAAGCACCTGGGGTCCACGCTCGCGAAGATCGGCACCGAGAAGGCGGCCATCGTCAAGCGCGGGAACCTTGCCGTGACCGGGGCAAGCGGCCGCGGCTTGGCACCGATCCTCGAGCGCTGCCGGGAGCTGGACGTGCCGCTGCGCCGGGCCGGGAGCGGGCAAGCCTATACCGCGGTCGTGCACGCGAGCGACTGGGAGGGGCTGCGGGTTGACGCGCGGCTGCCAGGCGGCGAGCTGCGCGACCTGCAGGTGGCGCTGCTGGGACGGCACCAGGCCGCCAACGCGACGGTGGCGCTGGCCGTGCTGGACGCGCTGCGCGAGGACGCCGAGCGCCGCGGACGGCCGCTGCGGCTGGACGAGGCCGCGATCCGGCGCGGCTTCGCCGGCGTGCGCTGGCCGGGACGCCTCGAGCTGCTGCCGCGCACGCCGTTTGGGCGGGTGCTGCTGGACGGGGCCCACAATCCGGCCGGCGCGCGCGCCCTGACGAGGGCCCTGGCGGACCTGGGGGTGCGGCGCGTGCCGCTCGTCTTCGGGGCGACCCGTGGCAAGCGGGTCTCGGCCGTGCTGCGCGCCCTGGCGCCGCTCGAACCGCGCCCGGTCTTCACCCGCATCGCGGACGCGGGCGCGCTCCGGCCGGAGGAGCTGCTGCGAACCTGGCGTCGCCTGGGCGGGGAGGGAGTGGTCGCCGCGGGGCCGGAGGAGGCGCTGCGCTTGGCGGCGGCCCTGCGCAGCGCAGCCGATCAGCCGGTGGTCGTGGCAGGGTCGCTCTACCTGGTCGGCGCGGTTCGTGGGATGCTGCTCGGCGAGGAGGCGACCTGATGGAGCTGCGCTGGGGCGAGCGAACGTGGGTGATGGGCATCATCAACCTCACCCCGGATTCGTTCAGCGGCGACGGCCTGGCCCCGCCAGGCCGGAGCGTGGACGAGGTGGTCGAGGCCGCGCTGCGCCAGGGGCGCGCCTTCGTGGACGCCGGGGCGCAGATCCTGGACGTGGGCGCCGAGTCGTCGCGGCCGGCGCAGTTCTACGGCGACCACCCACCCCTATCCGCCGAGGACGAGGCCGCGCTGGCGGTGCCGGTGGTGGCCGCGCTGGTGGCCGAGCTGGGTGGGCGGACGCTGGTCAGCATCGACACCACCAAGGGCCCGGTGGCCCGCCAGGCGGTCGCCGCCGGCGCCGCGATCATCAATGACGTGTGGGCCGGCCGCCACGATCCGGACACGGTGCGCGCGGCCGCCGAGACCGGCGTGCACCTGGTGCTGATGCACAACCGAACCGTCGCCGACTACGCCGGGGAGGTGACCGGGGAGGTGACCACCTGGCTGCGCGCCGCGGTCGACGACGCGCTGGCCGCCGGCGTGCGGCGCGAGCGCATCCTGGTGGATCCGGGCATCGGCTTCGGGAAGACGCCGGAGCACAGCCTGGCCGTGCTGCGCGGCCTGGCCCGGCTCAAGGCGGACCTGGGTGGGCTGCCCCTGTTGGTGGGCACCAGCCGCAAGCGCTTCATCGGCGCGCTGCTGGACGGGGCCGGGCCGGACGAACGGCTGGAGGGCACGATCGCGACCGTGGTGCTGGCCATTGCGCAGGGCGCGGACGTGGTGCGGGTCCATGACGTCGGCCCGGTGGCCAGGGCGGTGCGCGTCACGGACGCAATCGTGCGCGGCGGCGCGGAGGTGACGGCGTGAGCGACACGATCAGCCTGCGCGGCATGCGCTTCCTCGGCCGGCACGGGGTCACGCTCGAGGAGCGGATGGAGCCGCAGCCGATCGAGGTGGACGTGATGCTGCTGACCGACGTGACGCGCGCCACGCAGACCGATGACCTCGCCGACACCCTCGACTACTCCGCGGCCTTCCGCCTGGTGCAGTCCATCGTGGAGGGCGAGTCGTTCCGACTGATCGAGGCGCTGGCCGGGCGCATCGCGTCGGCGCTGCTCGAGGGCGGCGCCGAGGAGGTGGAGGTCGCGGTGCGCAAGCCGAAGGCCCCGCTGCCCGGGGCCTTCGAGACGGTGGAGGTTCGGATCCGACGCCGGCGCGAGCCGGCCGCCGCTGGCTAGCGGGTGGCGGGCAGCGTTCCGAGCGTCACCGACACGTCCATCGGCTTGCCGTCGCGCAGCACGCTCAGGGTGACCGAGTCGCCCGGCTGGTGCGGCAGGATCTCGAGCGACAGGTCGTGGTCGAGATCGAGCTCCTGGCCCTCGATGGCAACGATGATGTCGCCGTCCTGCAGCCCCGCCTTGGCGGCCGGGCTGTTCGGGAAGATGGCCGGCGTGCTCGGGTCGCTGCTGGAGATCAGGACGCCATGGTCGACCGGCAGGTCCTCGTCCTTGGTCAGCTGCTTGGTGATGGTCTGGTAGTAGATGCCGATCCAGGGCCGTGCCAGGTCCACGCCGGCGAGCGCCTGCTGCACCATCGGCTTGGCGATGTCGATCGGGATGGCGAAGCCGATGCCCTGCGCGTCCTGGTTGACGGCGGTGTTGATGCCGATGACCTGCCCGGCGCTGTTCAGCAGCGGGCCACCCGAGTTGCCGGGGTTGATGGCCGCATCGGTCTGGATCAGGTTGTTCAGCTGCTCGGAGGCGGAGTCGACCGGGCTGCCCGCCACGATGCGGCGGCCAAGCCCCGAGATGACGCCGGTGGTGACGGTGTTCTCGAACTCGCCCAGCGGGTTGCCGATGGCGATTGCCAGCTGGCCGGAAGCCAGGTCCTGGCTGCTGCCGAGCGTGACGGTCGGCAGGTTGGACCCGTCGACCTTCACGATGGCGAGGTCGGTGAGCGTGTCGATGCCGTAGACCCGGCCGGACAGCTCGGTGGTGTCGTTGAGGACCACGGTCAGCTGGGTGGCGCCGTTGACCACGTGCTTGTTGGTCAGGATCCAGCCGTCGGGATCGATGATGAAGCCGGTGCCGATGCCGCCGCCGTTGGCGGTGCGCGAGGCGATCTTCACGACCGCCGGCATCGTCTTCTGGACGGCGGTGATGATGGCCGACGACTCGTCGATGTGGACCTGCGAGACGTTCGTCGCGTTCGGCTCCTGGTTGCCCGACAGCGGCGCACTGGTCCGATCGCGCATCAGGTTGGAGACGGCCACGCCCGACAGGGAGCCGGACAGGATGCCGGCCACCACGGCCACCGCCACGATGGCGCCGGTGCCCGGGCCGCGGCGCGGCGGGCGGGAGCCGGAGTCGGGAGGCATCGGCGGGCGGGTCGACCACGACTGCTGGCCCGGCTGCCAGCCTCCGCCACCTGCCGGGTGCTCGGCGGGCGGGCCATAGCGACGCACCTCCATGGGCTGCGTCGCGTCGTATTCGGAAGGCTGGCTGGTCATCGGTGTATCGGTTCCATTGGTGAAGGGCCGGCGGGCGGTCGATCACCATGCTGCCCCGCTCGCGTTGCGCGAAGCAGCGTGCCCGCGTGAAGTTTCATTGACCTTGCGCTTCGGCCCTGCCGGCCGCCGGAGGCGGCTCGTGCGGCTCGTGCGGGAGGCGCACGCGGAACACGGCACCCTGGCCCGGCGCGCTGGTGACGGTGATCTCGCCGCCGTGCATCTCGACGATCGAGCGCGCGATCGAGAGGCCCAGTCCGCTGCCCGAGGCGCGCGCCTCGCCGACGTTGGTGCCGCGGAAGAAGCGGTCGAAGACGTGCGGTAGCTCGTCCTCGCGGATGCCCGGTCCCGAGTCGGCGACCTCCACGATCGCGTCCGGGCCGGCATCGCGTGCGCCGATGCGCACCTCCCCGCCGCGCGGCGTGAACTTCAGGCCGTTGCCGACCAGGTTGGAGAGCAGCTGGACGATCCGTTCGCGATCGAAGCGCAGCATGATCGGGCTGGTCGGCACCTCGACCGACAGCGAGACGCCGCGCTGCTCCGCCTGCTCGGAGTGGGCCTCGACCACCGAGCGCACCGGGTCGCGCAGGTCGCCCCAGCGCACGTCCATCGGGAAGATGCCGGCGTCGATGCGCGACAGGTCGAGCAGGTTGGTGCTCATCCACTCCAGGCGGTTGATCTGCTCGGTGGAGCGGTCCAGGAACTCGCGGCGCTGCTCCTCGTCGATGTGCCCCTCGCGCTGCAGCTCGGTGAAGGTGCGCAGCGCCGCGATCGGCGTGCGCAGCTCGTGGGAGACGTCGGCCACGAACTCGCGAAGCCGATCGCGATCGGCCTGCAGGAGGCGCAGCGACTCGCCCAGCCGATCGGCCATCACGTTGAACTGGCGCCCCAGCTCGTCGACCTCGAGCACGTTGGACGAGGCGGCGCGCGCGTCCAGCTCGCCATGGGCGAAGCGGCTGGAGACCGCGCGCAGCCGGGCCAGCGGGCTGGTCAGCGCGCGCGCACCGAGGCAGCCGACGATCAGCGACACGATCAGCGCCACGATCCCACCTCCAACCAGCGCGTCCCACACCCGCGCCAGCGTCGTCTGGCGGTTGGTGTACGGCTCGGAGACGACGTAGTTGAGGATCTGGTCCACCTCGCTGAACGGAATGTCCAGCAGGGCGCGCACGCGTCGCGGCTGCACCTCCGGGTCCGGACGCAGGCCCTGCGCCTCGAGGGCCTGGCGGGCGGGGTCGCTCGGGGAGGCGCGTGCCGCCAGCGAGCCGTCGCCGTAGGTGATCGTGATGGTGCCCTGCACGATCTGGTCGGCGGCGAACTGGGCAGCGACCTGGATCAGCTGCGTGTCGCGCACCTCACGCGCGATGGCCTGCGTGGGGTTGGCGTCCACGTACTGCTGCACGTACAGCGCGGTCGCCTGCTCGCCGGTCTCGGCACGCAGCCGCGCCTGCTCGCGGAAGTAGCCGGGCAGGATCTGCCAGAGAGCGACGCCGGAGACCAGCATGGCCAGCAGCGCCACGCCCGCCAGTGCCAGCACCAGGCGGACGTTGAGGCGGGTCAGCCAGCGCAGGGGCGACGTGGCGCGCTGGCGCACCGAGGAGCGCGACGCGGCCGGCGCGGCGGCCGGCGCGGCGACGTCAGTCCTCGCTGAATGCATAGCCCACGCCCCGGACGGTCTTGATGTAGCGCGGCTGGGCGGGATCGGGCTCGATCTTCTCGCGGATGTGGCTGATGTGGACGTTGATCGTTCGCTCGTCGGCCTCGAGCGCCTCGTAGTCACGGACCAGCTCCAGGAGCTGCGTTCGCGTGTAGACGCGGCCCGGGCGGCTGGCGAGGTGGCGCAGCAGGTCGAACTCGGTGGTGGTCAGCGCGATCCGCTCCCCGTCGCGCGTGACGCGCCGGCGCTCCAGGTCAATGACGAGGTCTCCGCGGCGCAGCGTGCGACCGGTCTGCGTGTCGGCGAGCTCCCCGTAGGCGCGGCGCAGCAGCGCCTTCACGCGGCTCACCAGCTCTCGCACGCTGAAGGGCTTGACCAGGTAGTCGTCGGCGCCGATCTCCAGGCCGACGACCTTGTCGACCTCGTCGGCGCGCGCCGTCAGGAAGAGGATCGGGGCGCGCGTCTCGCGGCGCATCTGACGGCAGACCTCGAAGCCATCGATGCCGGGCAGCCGCACGTCGAGCAGGACGAGGTCCGGCGAGACCTCGGCCAGCCGGGAGAGCGCCTCCTCGCCGGTCGGCACGATGACGGCGTCGTAGCTCTCGCGCTCCAGCGCCACCTGGACCCCGCGGGCGACCGCGGGCTCATCCTCGACGATCATGATCGTGCCGGCCATCTCGGCTGTGGATGATAGACCGATGTGGGCCGATGCCCAGCATCGGCCTCCTTGCCGCTCCATCGGTCCACTGGTACGATCTCGCCTCGCACCGTCAGCAGCCAACCGCCGTCCGCGCGTGCGCGGACGCACGCTCGAGGATCGATTCGCCCCCATGGACCTGCAGATCGCCGTCGACGCGCGCGACGTCACCGGCAAGCACACCAAGCGCCTGCGCAACGCCGGGATCGTGCCGGGCGTGCTCTTCGGCAAGAAGGCGGGCTCGGTCCCCGTCCAGCTGGACGCCAAGGCCTTCGACGCGCTCTACCGCGAGGCGGGACGCACCACCGTCGTCGGCGTCTCCGTCGCCGGAGGGCGCCCAACCAGCGCGGTCATCAAGAACGTCCAGCGCCACCCGCTGACCGGCCGCGTGCTGCACGTCGACTTCTTCGCGCCGGACATGACCCACGAGATGGTGGTCGAGATTCCGGTCGTCTACACCGGCGAGGCGCCGGGCGTGGAGATGACCGGCGGCTACCTGTTGACCAGCCTGGACACGCTGCGCGTCCGCGCCCTGCCCTCGGACCTGCCGCACGAGTTCGTCGTCGACGTCTCGCCGCTGGTCGACCTCGAGGCGGCGATCCACGTCCGCGACCTGCCCGTGCCCGAGCGCGTCACGGTGCTGACCGATCCCGACGAGATCGTGGCGCGCGTCATGCCGCCGCGGGTCGAGGTCGAGGAGGAGCCGGTCGAGGCGGCCGAGGAAGAGGCTGCAGAGGGCGAGGCTGAGGCCGGCGAGGGCGCCGAGACCCCGGCCGGCGGCGAGGAGAGCGCCGAGGAGGGCTAGGCCAACCCGGCCTCCCGTCGGCCGACGGCACGGTGCGTGCCGCCGGCGCACCCAGCTGGTGCCGGCCGCGCGGCGCCCGGTGCCCCGGGAGCGCGTGCCGTTACACTCCGGCCCAGGGTGCTCATCGTGGCGGTGCATGACGTGGGAGCGGCGACGATCGCCGAGGCGCGCTGGTTGCTGGATCGCCTGACCGATGCCGGGATCCGGGCCCGCGTGCTGAAGGTCGTCCCGGCGCACGCCGGCGACGCGCTCCGGACTTTGGTTGCGGATGAGGCGCAGCGCGGGTCGGAGGTCGTGCTGCACGGCTGGACTCATCGCCGCGAGGGATCCGCGCGGGGCGGCCTGCTCGACCGGGCGCGGAGCCGCCTCTTCGCGGGCGGCACGGACGAGTTCGCCGCGCTGGCTCCGGCCGAAATGACGGAGCGCCTGGAATTCGGCGGCGCCTGGCTCGACGCGCTGGGCGTGGACCGCGGCGGCTTCTGCCCGCCGGCCTGGCTGGCGGCGCCTGGACTGCGGACTGCCCTTCGGCGCGCTGGCTTCGCGTACCTGGTCACGCTGCGCGGCCTCGACGACCTGAGCAGCGGCCGACGCGTCACCCTGCCACCCACCGGCTACATGGGCGCCGGGCCGCTGCAGGAGGCGCTCGTCGGCATCGGCTCCGCGATCGTGACGCGTCCCCTGGCCACGGCCCTGCACGCTCCCGCGCGGCGCGTCTTCCTCCATCCGCAGGGTGCGCGCGGCAGCCGGCGCTGCGCGCGTACCCTGGCCGAGCTGGAGCGCCTCGCGCGACGGCTGACGCCGGCCACCTATCGGTCCATCCTGCATGAGTGATCCGGAGATCAGCGTCGTCCTGCCCGCCCGCAACGAGGAGCGGCTGCTGCCCGCCGCGCTCGACTCGATCGCGGCCCAGTCGCTCGAGCCGGCGCGACTCGAGGCGATCGTCGTGAGTAACGGCTCCCGCGACCGGACCGTGATGGTCGCCGCGGAGCGTGCCCGCGCGTTGGCCGCCCGCGGCGGGCCGCGCGTCGAGCTGCTGGACCACGTCCCGCCCGGCGTGGCGCGGGCCAAGAACGTCGGCGCCCGGGCGGCGCGCGGCGCGGCGCTCGTCTTCATGGACGCCGACTCGCGCATGTCGCCCGGCCTGCTCGCCGCAGTCGTGCGTCGACGCGAGCAGGGCGAGCGGGCGGCCAGCATCCGCGTCGTGGCCGACGGCCGCGACCCAATCGACCGCGGCTTCTTCTGGGTCATCGAGAACGGCAAGCGGCTGGTGGGCATCCGGGCCAACATGTTCTGGGTCGACCGCGAGCTGTTCGACGCGCTGGGCGGCTTTGATGAACGGTTGAACCACGCCGAGGATCTCGACCTCCTGGTCCGGGCGCGCCGCGCCGGGGTGAAGGTCGGGCACCTGCGTGCCGAGTGGATCGCCACCTCGCCGCGCCGCCTGCACCGCGGGCCGCTGCGCATCGGCATGCTGCTGATGTTGGGCCGATGGGTGCTCGGGCACCTCGGCATCGGCCGCAGCTGGCCTTACTCCGGCGGAGGCGCGGAACCGTAGCGGCCCAGCAGCGCCGTCCCGGACAGCCACACCTCCCGGGTCGCGAGCGGCCGATGGCCGCGCGCGAGGCGCTCGCGCCCCGCCCAGCGGGCCAGCAGCGAACGCAGGTACCAGTCGTCCAGGCGCACGCGCCAGCTCCGCGACCTGGCCCGCACCTCGAAGCCCGCGCGACGCGCGAAGGCGGCCAGCAGCGTCACGCCGGTGTAGGCGACGGGACGTTCTGCCGCGGAAAGCGCCGCGTGCTGCGCGGCGAGCGCGGCCAGGTCTGCGAGCGAGCGTCCATAGCTGTCGGTCTGCCAGCCGCTCCGTCCCCGCGCCGCCACGAGCGCGTTGTCCAGGTGCACGACGCCGACCGGGTCTCCCCGGCGGACCTCGGTACCGTCGGTCAGCACCACGCGCGCGCCTCGATGACGCCGGCGTTCCAGGCCCAGGATCCCGCCAGGCTGCACCGGCCGGATGTGGCGCAGCCCCCGGTCCACCCGCTCGACGACGGCGAGCACCGGATCCAGGAAGGACGGCGCGACCGACCCGCGCTCACGCAGCCGTGCGGCATTCATGGCTGCACGAATTGTGTACTGAGATGTGAAAGAGAGTTGACCGAGCGCACCGAGCTTTCGTCAAGATGCGTTTCAAGGCCCTGCGGCCGATCGCCGCAGGGCCTTGCTTCCACGTTGAGCCTCCCGGGCTCACTCTGACGTAAGGACGATGTCGAGCTCGAGGCGAACCCCCGCGTCCACTTGGACCTCGTCGGTGTAGTCCACGTATCCTTCGGCGCGGACCACCAGCTTGTAGGAGGTGGGAGCGAGGTCACGCTCGAACGTCCCGTCCTCGAGACTCGCCAAGCCCATCTCGTTCATGGGTAGGCCGTCGACGCGGGCGAAGTCGAGCACGGCACCCTCGATCGGCTGCCCTTCAGCGTTCGTGACGGTGCCGGTCACCACTCCATCACGGTTTCCGGGGGTACCCCGCGGATCACCCGAGCGGTGCACGGCTGGCGCGTTGGGATCGCTGAATTGGCAGCCACCAACAAGGGCCGCGAGGACGATGGCAGTAAGAAGTGCCTGGCCTCTCATCATCCGACGAGCCTTGCGTCCCGCCACGACTTCAGATTGTTGAAAATGGTGGTAGTGATTCTCACTGCGGCGTTGAAGTAAAGGAGGCTGGAGTCGTGACTGTTGATGCCCACAACGTAGTTATCCGCCTTCCGTAATCCGCCACCACTATTGCCAGGCTTAGTGTCGGCATCGAAATGGAGGATGTCAGTCGAGACATCGGTGATCTTGCCAGGCGATCGCCACATGGTGGCCGCCGCCTTATCGTTCGGATACCCCTCAAGGTTGATCGAGGTCCCGAGGCAACCGGTCGTGCAGGTCGAGTATCCGAGCCAACCAACGGTGTTCCCGACGGTGCATGTGAGGACGATCGCGCCGTAGTCGTACTTCCACTGGGTCTCTTCGTATTGCTTCCAGCCGGACGGCACGAAGAGCAGCTCCCAGCCACACGAGCCGTAGGGCTTGCTGGTGCCGTTCCGCCCGGCATAGATCTTCCCAATCGCCTTCCAGTGCCCGTTGTCGTAGAGGCAGTGCGCCGCGGTCGTGACCGCCCGAGGGCCATAGAGGTAACCCGAGCACCAGCCGCCTCCGCCGGTCTCGATGTACACGATGGTGCGGTATGGGTAGGTCGTGTTGTTGTTCCCAACCGCCACCCGGTTGTCGGATCCGAAGATGATGTTCGGCTCAGCGTCGCCAACACTCGACGGCACCAACATGCCGCTACTCGTCGACTGCACCTCGCCTACTGGCTCCGACCCTATGAAGGGAGGCTCGGATAGCTCGCCCGTTCCATCGACGCTGGCCAGACCGCGGCTATCGGAACTCGGCACGACGGTCTCGTGCTGGCCATCCCACATGATCCCGTCGTCTGGGTTCGGAGCCGGTGTTGGAGTTGGGGTTGGGGTTGGCTTCGCCGCTCCGACAGGACCCATTGCACCCAACGAGAGGCAAATCGCCAAGCCGACGGCTGAGCATCGCGCGCGGTTCACTGTGGTCCCTCCGATACCGCGTCGACTGCGCCGCGCTTGAGCGTAGCGGTGCCCGGGTCAGCGCATGGCCACTCTGGCATCTAGCCGCGCTTGCACGTCAAGAGCCATTCGGACTAGATGTGACTTCCCGTGGGTGTGGTGTCCACTGAGTTGCGACCGCGCTCAAGTTCGTCATGCCGCGGACACTGCCGCCGACCGCGGCACGTACACGCCATCGACGAAGCGTTGGCGGCCCAGGAACTCGTCGACCTCGGTCGCCGGTGCACGCTCCCGCATGCGGCGCGCTCCCTCGCGGGCGAGCTCCTCCAGCGCCTGGTTCACGATGGCGGCCGGCTGGTCGCCAGCCTCGTCGGGCTCGGGCTGTGGAGCGAGAGCCTTAACGGCGATCGCGCGCTGCTCGTCGTCGGTCGCGGTCGGCGCGTGAGAGGGTGCGACCTGGGTCAGGGCGTGGTAGGTTTCCATCGCGGCATGCTCCTTCTGTGGCCTGAACACCTCGGAGGGTACGCCGCCTTCTCATGCCCGCGAGAGCGTCAGGAGCGCTGCGGCGTTTCCACACGTCGTGACGGTAGCTCAGCGCACCAGGGCCGCAATAGCGGGCTGGCAACCGCAGTCCCGATGGGGAGAACCACAGGGCCGGCCCCGATCCGAGGCCGGCTCCTCGGTGATCGGGACCCGGTCGGGTCGCTCACCGCCCGCCGATCGCGCCCGCGATCGCTGCGCGGCGCATGGCGGCCAGGCGCTCCCCCGCCGCGTCAAGCTCCGGGCTGGGGCGCGGCAGGAACCGATCGCCCGCGGCATCGGCCCGTCCGGCCAGCGGCACGCCATCGGTCACGTGGGCGGCCTGGCGCGCGGCGCCGAGCGCCGCCGCCTCGGTGTTCGCGTCGCGGCGCACCGGGAGCGCGAAGGCATCGGCGCACAGCTGCGCCCAGGCGTCGGATGCCGCACCGCCACCGACCAGGGTGATCTCCGCCGGCCGCACGCCCGCCCGCTCGAGGGCGCCGGTGGCGTAGACCAGGCCGAAGGTGACGCCCTCGACCACTGCGCGGACCAGGTCCGGCAGCCCGTGCTCGGCGCGGATGCCTTCGAACGCGCCGGCTGCCGCGGGAAGGTTCGGCGTGCGCTCGCCGTCGAGGTAGGGCAGGAACGTCACGCCGCGCGCTCCGGGTTGCGCCTGGGCCATCGCGGCCTCAAACGCCTCGCGGGTCATGCCGGCCAGCCCGCGGATCCACTCGCTGGCGCCGGTGCAGTTCAGGGTGCAGACCAGCGGCAGCCACCCGCCCGATGAGCTGCAGAAGGCGGCCGCCTCGCCCAGCGGATCGAGGGCCGGTCCCGAGCTGAAGGCGAAGGCCGTTCCCGAGGTGCCCAGGCTGACGACGACCGGGCCCTCGACCACAGCCCCGACCCCGATCGCCGCGCACATGTTGTCGCCGCCCCCCGCCGACACCGGCGTGCCGGCAGGGAGGCCGAGCATCGCCGCTACCTCTTGCCGGAGTGAGCCGATAGTCGACAACGAATCCACCAGCGGCGGAAGGGTCGCGTCCCAGTCGCGATCCGGGTCCAGCGCGGCGAGCACGTCCGCCTGGTACCGCCGTTCTCGCGCATCCAGGTAGGCCGTGCCCGAGGCGTCGCCGGGCTCGGTGGCGAAGGTGCCGGTGAGCCACAGGTTCAGGTAGTCGTGCGGCAGGCAGAAGCGCCGCGAGGCGGCATACGCGTCGGGCTCGTGTTGGCGCAGCCAGGCCACCTTGGGGGCCGTGTAGCCGGGCAGGAACAGGTTGCCGGTGAGCTCCAGCACGCGCTGCGGGCCGCCCAGCGCATCGGTCAGCCGGTCGCACTCGGCGGCAGTGGTGGTGTCGTTCCAGAGCTTGGCCGGCCGGGTGGGACGGTCGGCGGCATCCAGCGCCACCAGGCCGTGCTGCTGGCCGGAGACGCCGATCCCGGCGATCTCGACGCCGCCCGGCGCCGCGGCCATCGCCTCCCGCACGGCGGCCACGGTGGCGTCGATCCACCAGGCCGGATCCTGCTCGCGGGTGCCGTCGGCAGCCTCGATCAGCCGATGCTGGGCACGGCCGATGGCCAGCACCGCTTCGGTCTCGACATCGACCAGCAGCGCCTTGGTCGACTGCGTCCCGCAGTCGATCCCGAGGAATGCTCGGCGGGGAGGCATCGGTCCAAGTCTAGCCTCTCAGGCACGCGCAGGCGTATTTGTGAAGCTCCTGCACAAAAGTGTGCTACCTTCGACCGAGACGCGCGCGCCGGCTCGTTCGGGCGCAGCGCCCACGCTGAGGATGACGATCGTGGAGCCTGACTTCTTCTCGAACGTCCCGGAGCGAATCCCGTTCCGCGGGCTGGACAGCGACGACCCCTTCGCCTTCAAGGTCTACGACCCCGACCGCATGGTGCTCGGCAAGCGCATGGACGACCAGCTGCGCATCGCCGTCTGCCTGTGGCACTCCTTCAACTGGCCGGGCTCCGACGTCTTCGGCGTCGGCACCTTCGACCGCCCCTGGCTGGCGTCCGAGGCCGACCCGATGGAGGCGGCGCGCACCAAAATCGCGGCCGCCTTCGAGTTCATCGCCAAGCTGGGAGCGCCCTTCTTCACCTTCCACGACCGCGACGTGGCGCCCGAGGGGCGCGACTTCGCGCAGACCCGCGCCAACCTCGATGCCATGGTCGAGGAGATCGCGTCGCACATGGACCGCACCGGCGCCCGGCTGCTGTGGGGCACCGCCAACCTGTTCAGTCACCCGCGCTACGCGGCGGGGGCTTCGACCAACCCCGACCCGGAGGCCTTCGCCTACGCGGCCGCCCAGGTCAAGCTGATGCTGGAGGCGACGCATCGTCTCGGCGGCGCGAACTACGTGCTGTGGGGCGGGCGCGAGGGCTACGAGACACTGCTGAACACCGACCTGGCGCGCGAGGAAGCGCAGTTCGCCCGCTTCCTGACGCTGGTCGCGGAGCACAAGCACCGCATCGGCTTTACCGGTACGCTCCTGATCGAGCCGAAGCCGCAGGAGCCGACCAAGCACCAGTACGACTACGACAGCGCCACCGTCGCCGGGTTCCTGGCGCGCCACGGGCTGGAGGACGAGTACCGGGTCAACATCGAGGCCAATCACGCCACCCTGGCGGGGCATAGCTTCCAGCACGAGATCGCGACCGCCCTGGCGCTGGGCGTCTTCGGCAGCGTCGACATCAACCGGGGCGACTACCAGAACGGCTGGGACACCGACCAGTTCCCGAACTCGGTCGACGAGCTGTCGCTGGCGCTGTACGAGATCCTGCGCGGCGGCGGGTTCACGACCGGCGGCTTCAACTTCGACACCAAGCTGCGCCGCCAGAGCCTGTCGCGCGACGACCTGTTCCACGCCCACATCGGCGGGATCGACACGCTGGCGCGGGCTCTGCTGGTGGCCGCCGACCTGGTCGAGCACGGCGACCTCCGCAGCCACGTGGAGGAGCGCTACGCGGGCTGGGGCTCGGGCATCGGCTCCGAGATCCTGGCCGGGAGCCTGTCGCTTGCCGACCTGGCCGAGCGCGTGGCCGCGGGCGGGATCGATCCGCGGCCGGTATCGGGCAGGCAGGAGGCGCTCGAGAACCTGGTCAACCGGCGGATCTGGTCGGCGAAGGGCTAGCCTGCGTCCGTTCCCGGCGCTACTTCGTGGCCGAGGCGGCGCCGTCGTGAATGGGCGCCTTGCGGCCCATGATGATCATGCCGAGCAGATCATCGGGGGTGACGCCCGTGCGCTGCACGGTCTCAACCAGCTTGCCCTGATACATGACGCTGATTCGATCGGACATGTCGAACACGTCGTGGATGTCGTGGCTGATCAGGAAGATGCCGATGCCGTCCGACTTCAGCTGGCGAATCAGGTCACGGACCTGCGCAGTCTCGGCCGGCCCGAGGGACGCCGTCGGCTCGTCCATGATCAGGATCCGTGCGTCGAAGTACACCGCCCGGGCGATGGCCACCGACTGCCGCTGGCCGCCGGACAGGTACTTGACCGGCGCCTTGAAGTTGCGGAAGTTCGGGTTCAGGCGGTTCATGACCTTGCGGGTCTCCGACTCCATGGCACGGTCGTTCAGACCGCCGATCAGCGACGCGATCTCGCGGCCCAGGAAGAGGTTGGCCGCGGCATCGATGTTGTCGGCCAATGCCAGCGTCTGGTAGATCGTCTCGATGCCCAGGCGCTGAGCGTCACGCGGGTTGGAGATCGTGACGGGCCTGCCGTCAATCCGGATTTCGCCCGAATCGGCGGGCAGGGCGCCGGAGAGGACCTTCATCAGCGTCGTCTTGCCGGCGCCGTTGTGCCCGACGAGCCCAACGACCTCGCCGGCGTACAGGTTCGTGCTCACGCCGGCCACCGCGTGCACGCCACCGAACGA
>DASURX010000194.1:0-2571 GCA_036375355.1 Candidatus Limnocylindria bacterium | reverse complement strand
TCGCCGTCGGATCGGCCATCAGCGACGCGAGTCCCGTCGACTTCACCGGCGACATCAAGGAGGTCGACGGCAGGCCCATCGCGAAGCGCGGACGCATCCCGGGGCGCACCGAGAACCCGCGCCTGCAGCGCATCGACCTGCACGCCTGACGGCTTCGCCGGACCGATGAGCCCTCGTGACCGCGATACTGGCCCGCCCCAGCCGGACGAGCGCGAGAGCGCGTACGGCCTCTTCCAGCGCGGCTCGCGCCTGCTGTCGCAACACCATCCCGGGGCGGCCGCGGTGCTGCTGGAGCGCTGCCTGGCCATGGAGCCGGGGAAGGCCTCGATCCTGGAGGCCCTGGGCCGTGCCTACTACGAGCAGGGCGACCACGCCGCCGCGGCCGAGCGATTCCAGGCGATGGTGGATGCCAACCCGCTGGCCGACTACGCGCACTTCGGGCTGGGCCTCTCGCGGGCGCGCCTGGGCGACCGCGGCACCGCGCGCCGCCACCTGCGCATGGCGGTCTTCCTGAAGCCGGACAACGAGGACTACCAGCGCGCCCTGCGGCGCGTCGAGCGGGCGGCCTAGGCGCGCTTCGAGCGCCGGCTGCCCTTGCCGCGTGCCTCCTCGGCGGCGAGGCGCTTGCGCAGCAGGGCCAGCACCGCCGCCTCTTCCGGCGACAGCTCGGCCAGCTCCTCGCGCAGCTGCTCGTCGGCGTCGCGCCGCGCCTCGCGCACGACGTCGCCGTCCAGGTAGGCGTCGATGACGGTGGGATGCACGTACGACTTGCGTGACACCGCCGGCGTGTTGCCGAGGCGCTCGGCCACGGTCTCCACGGCCCGCACCACGTTGCGCTTGGCCTGCGCCTCCGAGTCGAACGCCTCCAGCTCCTTCAGCGCCCAGGCGGCGAGCACCGTCCCGGCCCAGGTCCGGAAGTCCTTGGCGGTGAAGTCCTCGCCGGAGATCTCGCGCAGGTAGTCGTTGACGTCGCCCGAGTCGACCACCCGCGGCTCGTCATCGTCGTCGAGGTAGGTGAAGAGCGCCTGTCCCGGCAGGTCCTGCGCGCGCGCCACGATGCGTGCCAGGCGCCGATCGGTGACGTCGACGTCGTGCACCTTGCCGGCCTTGCCCCGGAAGCGGAGGCGGATGCGCCCGTTGTCGACCTTTGCGTGATGGTTGCGCAGCGTGGTCAGGCCGAATGATCGGTTCTCGCGGGCGTACTCCTCGTTCCCGACCCGCACGCGCGTCTTCTCGAGCAGCCGCACCACCGCGGCGAGCACGCGCTCGCGCGGCAGGCCGGGCAAGGCCAGGTCGTGCTCGACGCGCGTTCGGATCCTGGGCAGCGCCTGTCCGAAGGCGATCATGCGCTCGTACTTGGCCTCGTCCCGCACGCGCCGCCACTCGGGGTGGTAGCGGTATTGCTTGCGCCCTCGTGCGTCGCGGCCGGTGGCCTGGATGTGGCCGCGCCGCGAGGGGCAGATCCAGACATCGGTCCAGGCCGGCGGGATGGCGAGCGACTTGATCCAGGCCAGGTGGCGGCGGTCGGCCAGGCGGCCGCCGTCGGGCAGGGTGTAGCTGAAGCCCTTGCCGGCGCGCCTGCGGCCGATGCCCGGGCCGTCATCGGTCACGTAGCGCAGGCCGGCCTCCTCGGCGGCCTCCTCGGGGTCGGTCGGGACGTTGCCGTTGACTGCCATCGAGCGACGCCCCTACGCAAGCGGTATGCCGGGGCGGCCCCCTAGCGGCCGATCCGTCGGGCCAGCCAGAGGATGCCGGCGATCGACTTGGCATCGACGATCGCCCCGGCGTCGATCGCCGCCCGTGCCTCGTCCAGCGTCGACCAGCTCAGGCTCAGCTCCTCGTCGTCGGGGGTCTCCGGGGCCGTTGCGGCGTGCAGCCCGGTGGCCAGGAACAGCGCCAGGCGCTCGGTGCAGAAGCCGGGCGCGGTGAAGAAGGAGGGACCGGGCTCCCACTCGTCGGCGGCAAGCTCGCACTCCTCGGCCAGCTCACGCCGCGCGGTGGCCAGCGGCTCCTCGCCGGGATCCAGCGTGCCGGCCGGGATCTCGAGCAGCGCGCCGCCGGCAGCGTGCCGCCACTGGCGCACCAGGGCGAGGCGCTCGCCGTCCCAGGCCAGGATGCCGACCGCGCCGGGGTGCTCCACCACCTCCCGGCTCGTCCGCCGCCCGCTGTCGAGCTCCACCTCGTCCACCCGGACGGCGATCAGGCGCCCCTGCCAGGGGCGCGCGGTCGAGATGAGGCGTTCTTCTGCCATGGACCGATGGTACGGCCGAATCGGTGCCGAGAACCCGCTTCGGCGTGATCGGCGAAGGGCGGCTAGCATCTGCGTCGCCCATGAGCGAAGCGATCCGGAACATCCTGCGCCGCAAGCTGCGCACCTCCCTCACGATCCTGGGGATCGTGATCGGCGTGTTCGCGCTGACGGTGATGGGCGCCCTGGCCGAGAAGCTGAACGTGCTGGTCGACGGCGGGGACGAGTACTTCCGCACCCGCATCTTTGTCTTCGACGCGGGTGCCGCCTCCGGCTTCCAGGCGAGCGCGCGGCCGATCACCCGCGACCTGGTCGAGCAGATC
>DASURX010000193.1:0-2879 GCA_036375355.1 Candidatus Limnocylindria bacterium | reverse complement strand
GATCGCCAGGCCCACCAGGTTCAGCACTGCCTCGTACGCGAACAGCGGGTGGAAGCGGGTGGTGGCTTCCGGGAACCGGGACAGATCGGTCCATTCGCCGATGCGGTGGGCGGCGTCGATGGGGATGCCCCACGGCAGGGTGGTCGGCGGCCCGCACAGCTCCTGGTTGTAGAAGTTGCCGAGCCGGCCCACGGCCTGGCCCAGCAGGATGGCCGAGGCGAAGATGTCCAGCCAGCGCAGCGTGTTCAGCTTCTTCCAGCGGCAGTAGGCGAGGATCGCCACCGCCCCCCCGGCAACTGCGCCCGGGATGCCGAGGCCGCCGTTCCAGATCGCCAGGATGAGCTCGGGGTTCTGCGAGTAGTAGTCCCACTGGTGGATGACGTGGTAGATCCGCGCGCCGAGCACGGCCAGCACCAGGACCGGCAGCAGCATGGACCAGCCGATCTCGGGGTCCTCGCCGCGCCGCTTCGCCTCGCGCGAGCCCAGCAGCCCGGCCAGCAGCACGCCCGTGGCGATGAAGAGGCCGTAGATGTGGATGGGGATGGGGCCGATGTTGAAGCTGGCCGGATCGCTCACTCGGCGGATTCTACCCCGGGTCGCCCGTGAGCCCCGACCGGCGCGCGTGCGGCGGCGGCAACCTCCACGGCCTCGTCGGCCGGCCCCGGGAACTCGTCCAGCCGCCACAGCATCGGGAAGAGACGCGCCCAGCCCGCGGCGACGAATAGCGTGCCGGCCCCGCCGATCAGGACGGCCGGAACCAGGCCGAACCAGGCCGCCGTCACGCCAGACTCGAATTCGCCCAGCTCGTTGGAGGCCCCAATGAAGACGGCGTTCACCGCGCTCACGCGGCCGCGGATGAAGTCGGGCGTCTGGAGCTGCACCAGCAGGTGGCGGACGTACATGCTGATCATGTCGGCGCTGCCGAGGATCACCAGCGCCAGCAGGGACAGGCCGAAGGAGGTCGAGGCGCCGAAGACGATCGTCGCCAGGCCGAACAGAGCGACGCTGCCGAACAGCCAGCGCCCGACTCCGGTGCGGATCGGTCTCCAGGCCAGCCCCACCCCCGCCAGCGCCGCGCCCACCGCCGGAGCCGCCCGCAGGAAGCCGAGGCCAGTGGGACCGACGTGCAGGACGTCGGTGGCGTACGCCGGCAGCAGGGCCACCGCGCCACCGAACAGGACCGCGAACAGGTCGAGCGAGATGGAGCCCAGGACCGGCTGGTTGCGACGCACGAAGCTGATCCCAGACAGCAGGCTGCGGAGGTCCACCGGCTCGCGCTGGGCGTGGTCGGCGCCCGTGCGCAGCCCCGCCACGAGCGCCGCGGAGACGAGGATCAGCACGGCGACCGACGCGTAGACGACCGGCGTGCCGAGCAGGATCAGGCCGCCCGCCACCGACGGTCCACCGATCGTCGCCAGCTGGGAGAGCGACGTGTTGATGGCGACCGCGTTGCCGAAGGCCTCGCGCGGCACCAGGTTGGGCAGCAGGGCCTGCGTGGTCGGCATGTTGAAGGCGCGCACCACGCCGAACAGCGACATGACCGCGAAGACCGGCAGCACGTCCCGCGAGCCAGCCAGGCTGAGGATCAGCAGCAGCCCGGAGGCCACTGCCGCCAGCAGGTAGCAGGCCAACAGGATCCGTCGCCGGTCGAAACGGTCCGCCACGTGGCCGGCGGGCAGCACCAGCACCACGAACGGCAGGAACTGCGACAGGCCGATGAGCCCCAGGTCCAGCGGGTTGTGGGTGACGTCGTACACCTGCCAGCCGACGGCCACCGTCTGCATCTGCACCGCCACGCCGACCAGGAAGCGTGCCGCGATGTACCGGCGCGCATCCGGGTAGGTGAGCGACGGGAACCGCCGCGACGCAGCTTCGGCCATGGGGCCGCGGCAGGATACCGCAGTCCCTCCGCAGCGGAGGTGAGTACGCTCTGCGGCGATGAACGGCGCGCCCGTAGCCGAGCCGGCGCCCACCGCGGCCGACGACCGCGACGAGTTCGGCCGTCCCAAGACGCCGCTGAGCTGGGGGCGCCTTCTCGCGGTGAGCGCCTACTGGCTGGCGATCACCACCCTGTGGGGCGCCTTCACCTTCAGCGTGATCCCACGCCTGGTCGAGTCCGACGGCGTGCTTGGCGATGCCAGCCACCCGCTCGCAGCGCTGGCCATCGGGGTCATCACCACCGCCGGCGTGATCATCGCCATCGTGGTGCAGCCCACCATGGGCTCGATCAGCGACCACACCACCGCGCGCATGGGTCGCCGCAAGCCCTACATCCTGGCTGGCACCCTGATGGACCTCGTCTTCCTGGCCTTCGCCGCGTGGGCCTTCTGGAACGAGAGCTACTGGGCCTTCGTGGCCGCCGTGGCGCTGCTGCAGTTCAGCAGCAACTTCGCGCAGGGCCCGTACCAGGGGTACGTCCCCGATCTCGTGCCGGGCAGGCAGGTGGGGATCGCCTCGGGCCTGCTCGGTGCGGCCAACATCGCCGGAAACCTGCTAGGCCCGGGGATCGCGATCCTCTTCGTGGCGGTCCTGCCCGGCGCGCTCGGCTTCCCGGAGATCACGCTCGGCCTGTTCGCGGTCATCGCCCTGGTCGAGGTGGTCACCATGCTGATCACCGTGATCTGGGTGCCGGATCGGCCCGCGCCGCCCAGCGACAGGACGCTGCGCCAGCGGGCGCTCGGTGCCTGGGGCACCGACCTGCTGGCGCACCATGACTACGTCTGGCTGCTGATCAGCCGCCTGCTGGTGCTCACCGCCATGGTCTCGCTGCAGGCCTTCGCGGTCTTCTTCCTGGAGAACTCGCACGGCATGGACCCTGATGCCGCCCAGTCCTCCCAGTTCCCCATCATCCTCACCGTCGCGGTTGCCGCGCTGCTGAG
>DASURX010000192.1:0-5796 GCA_036375355.1 Candidatus Limnocylindria bacterium | reverse complement strand
ATCGCGCTGACCAACAGCCAGTTCGGGCAGCGCCGCCTGCTGGGCCGCCGCGCGCCGGAGGCCGTCACGGTGAGGGTGGAGGACGTCCCGCCGAACTGAGATAGAGTGCCGGCATGACCGACGCTGCGCCCCGGTGGCGCTGGCTGCTGGCGGCCTGGCATCACCCTTCCGCCGTCCTGCTCGGGGCGCAGCTGCTGGGCGTGGTCCTCTACCCGTTCTTCGGTGAGTCGCCCACCGGCCGGGCATTGGTCTCGCTGTTCGGGCTGTTCGTGCTGGTGCTGGCGGTGTGGACCACGCGGTCGACGCCGGCGCTGACGTGGGTCGCCATGCTGCTCGGCCTGCCGGTGGTGATCCTCACCGTGCTCGAGGCGATGAACCCGGGGCAGCAGGGCATCGTCCTGTGGTCATCGGTCCTGCACGGTGCGTTCTACCTCTACACGACCTACGGCCTGATTCGCTACATGTTCGCGGACCGGGTGGTCACCACCGATGAGCTGTTCGCAACCGGCGCGACGTTCACCGTGGTTGCCTGGGCGTTCGCCTACCTGTACGGCGCGATCCAGGTCATCTGGCCCGGTTCCTTCGTTGCTGCCCTGTCGTCCAGCGAGCCGCGGAGCTGGATGGAGCTGCTGTTCCTGTCGTTCACGAACCTGACCAGCACCGGGCTGTCGGACGTGGCGCCGGTGCTGCCGCACGCTCGCGCCCTGGTGATGATCGAGCAGGTGGCGGGGCTGATGTACATCGCGCTGGTGGTGGCACGGCTGGTGGGGCTCACCCTGGCCCGCGCCCGCGAGTAGGGGCCGTCGCCGCGCCCGCCCCGCCTATGCGCCCGGCGCGACCCGCAGGCTCACGACGTCGGTCGGCAGCTCCTTGCCCTTCAGCTCGAGCGTCCGCGCGGGCAGGTCATGCTGCAGGCCAGCGGCCCGGGCGGCATCGGTCGTCACCAGGACCTCGCCCTGCTCGGCCAGCGAGGCGAGCCGGGCGGTGACGTTGACCGCATCGCCCAGCGCCGTGATCTCGGTGTGCGAATCGTCGCCCACTGCGCCGACCCACGCCATCCCGGTGTGCACGCCCACGCCGAGAGGCGCCCAGGGCCCGGCTGGATCGTCATGACCGGTGGCACGCAGCAGGGCCGTGGCGCTCTCCACGGCGCGTGCCGCGTGCTGCTCGCCCGCCATCATCGGGAAGTAGAAGGCGATCAGCTCGTCGCCCACGAACTTGTCCAGGCCGCCGTCATGGCCGATGACCACGTCGGACCCGACCCGGTAGAAGCGGTCGAGCAGCGCCCGGAACGCCGTCGGCGACATGCGCTCGGCGAGCGCGGTGGAGCCGCGGATGTCGGCGAACAGCAGGCTGAGCTCGATCTCCGCCCCGCCATGGTGCTTGGCGATGAACGCGAAGCACGAGTTGCAGACCTGCGGGTCCTTGTCGGAAGGGCGCTTGCCCATCATCCGCATGATCGGAGCCCCGATCCCGCCGAACGGCGCCGCGCACAGCTTGCAGCGCGGGCTGCTGGGGATCGCGCGGAAGACGGCCCGCACCTTGCGCTCCGTGGCGTCGCCATTGGTGAGGTAGTTCCGCCAGAACTCCTCGGTCTTCGCATCCCCCCGAGGCGGGAGCGCGGCCGGCCCGCTGCGCTGGTCATCGGCCATTGGATGGTCCCTCCCGAGCATGAGCGTACTCGGCGCCGCAAGCGCCATCGGGCCGCGTCGCGGGCGCGCCGGAGCCGCCCGGGACGTGAGGGCGTACCATCGGCGCATGGCGGAACGCGCGTTGCCGGGCGAGGCGGAGACCTGGCGGAAGCTGCACGACGTGATGCTGCGCATCCGGCCGGAGATGGCCGAGGTGCCCGGCTACTTCGAGGAGGGCTGGACTGCCAAGGACGC
Source organism: Candidatus Limnocylindria bacterium (assembly GCA_036375355.1). Lineage (GTDB taxonomy): Bacteria > Chloroflexota > Limnocylindria > QHBO01 > QHBO01 > DASURX01. Next base: position 3,910 of record DASURX010000192.1, on the reverse strand, counting down.
GGTCGCGCACCTGGGGACGTGGATGGCCGAGGGGGCGGCCACGCTGCGCCAGATCGCGGCCGGCACCTACCGCGAGGGCGAGCTGGACGTGGACGCGGCCAACGAGCGCTTCCTGGCGGCCATGCACGGCATCCCGTTCGAGACCGTCCACCTCCAGGCGGCATCGGCGCATGCCGAGCTCCTGCGCGCGTGGGCCGAGCTGCCCGAGATCACGCCCGCCGCCGAGTTCTGGGTCCACAAGGCGGGCCCGGACCACATCAACGAGCATCTCCCGCGCCTGGAGGAGTGGATCGCGGAGCTCGAGCGTCGCTGAGGCGCAGGTCGCGCGCCGGCTACTGGCTCGTGCGACGCCGATACAGCCACAGCGCGACGGGGAAGAACACGGCCAGGAAGCCGAACGACCAGATCAGCGCGGGAATGGCATCGGGCCCGCCCGAGCCGGTCAGCAGGTAGTTCCGCACGGCGTTGATCACCAGCGTCATCGGCTGGTGGTCCGCGAAGACCCGCAGCCAGTCCGGCATCGTGTCGGTTGGGACGAACGCGCTGCTCGCGAAGGTCAGCGGGAAGACGGTCATGAAGATGAGGCCCTGCAGCGCCTCCGGGGTGCGCACGAAGGCTCCCATTGCGACGCCGACCCACGAGAGCGCGAACCCGAACGCCAGCATGAGCCCGATTGCGGCCAGCGCGCCCGCGACGTCGCCCTGCGGCCGAAACCCGACCAGCAGCCCGACGATCCACATGACCGCGACCGCCAGCATGGCACGCAGCAGGTCGGTGGTGGTGCGGCCGACCAGGACCGACGACTGCGACATCGGGAGCGAGCGGAATCGGTCGATCATGCCGTTCTTCAGGTCGTTCGCCAGCAGCACCCCGGAGTAGACGCCGGCAAAGGCGATGGTCTGGACGAAGATGCCGGCCATCAGGAAGTTGACGTAGCTCGTGTCGCCCACGTCGATCGCACCGCCGAAGACGTAGCGGAACAGGAGCACGAACATGATCGGCGACAAGGTCACGTCCAGCAGCAGCTCGGGAGTGCGGCGGATGTGCAGCAGGTTGCGCCGCACCATCTCGAACGTGTCGACCAGCCACCAGCGCATCGTCATGCCGCCGCCTCCTCGTCCGGGCCCGATGGCGTGGTCGGCTGCCCGGTGAGCGCCAGGAAGACCTCGTCGAGCGTCGGCCGCCGGTAGCCGATGTCGTCGACGGCCACCCCCGCGCCGTCCAGCTCGCGCACCGCGCGCGTCAGGAAGCCACCGTGCGACTCGACCGGCACGCTGACCCGACGCTGCGGCGGGTCGACGTTGGCGGGCTCCTCGGTCAGCCGCGAGAGCGTCTCCGCCGCTCGCTGGAGCTGACCGGCCTCGCTGACGATGACCTCCAGCCGCTCGCCGCCGGTGCGCCGCTTCAGCTCGGACGCCGTGCCGCGGGCGATGAGCCTGCCGTGGTCGATGACGACGATGTCGTCCGCCAGGCGATCGGCCTCCTCCAGGTACTGGGTGGTCATCAGCACCGTCGTGCCGGCGCGTGCCAGGTCGCCGATCAGGTCCCACATCGACAGGCGGCTGCGCGGGTCGAGCCCCGTCGTCGGCTCATCGAGGAAGAGCACCGGTGGCGTGGCGACCAGCGCGCCCGCGAGGTCGAGCCTGCGGCGCATGCCGCCCGAGTACGTCTTCGTGACGCGGTCGGCGGCGTCCTCCAGGTCGAAGCGTGCCAGCAGCTCGCCCGCGCGTTGCCGCGCCGTAGCGGGCGGCAGCCGGAAGAGGCGACCGATCATGACCAGGTTCTCACGCCCGGTCAGCAGCTCGTCGAGAGCGGCGTACTGGCCGGCCAGACCGATCCGCTCCCTGACCTGCGCCGGGTGGCGCGCGACGTCGATCCCCGCGACCTCGGCGTGGCCGGCGTCGGCCCTGATCAGGGTGGTGAGGATGCGCACGGCGGTCGTCTTGCCAGCGCCGTTCGGCCCGAGCAGGGCGAGGATCGTGCCCTCCCGCACGTCGAAGTCGACGCCGCGCAGCGCGTGCGTCTTGCCGTAGTGCTTCTGGAGTCCCTCCGCGAGGACCATTACCCGGTCGGCCACCGGCGGACTCTAGCACCGGGTCCCGAAGGGCGCGTTCCGCGCCCCCGCCGTTCCGCGCCCCGCCGTTCCGCGCGGGCACTCAGCCTGGCGGAAGCTCCGCGACGGCCCGATACACCTGCGTGCCGCGACCGGCCGATGCACTGCCGATCTCGAGGTAGTAGGTCAACGCTCCGTTGCGGTTGATGAGCGCCGCATCCCAGCAGCGCCCGTCGGCGGGGAAGTCGTCCTGCGTGATCGCCGGGCCGTCTCCGTCGCGCTGCCAGGCCTGCCCGTCGGTCGACCGCGCGACGCCGCGCTTCGTCAGGTCCCGCCCGGCGTAGACCATGAGCAGCCCCTGGCCGGCGCTCACCACGCGCGGGCGATCCAGGGATCCGTCCTCCCAGTCAGCCTGCGCCGTCATGACCGGCTCGTCCCGCTTGACCCAGGACTTGCCATCCGACGAGGTTGCCAGACCGATGGATCCGGCGCCGTTGGCGCCGCGCTCGTCCAGTCCGGTGAAGAACATCAGGTAGCCAGCGTCGGTGCGCACCACGGACGGCCAGGAGTGGCCGGCCGCGTCCCACGAGCCGGCTGGACCCAGCTCCAGGATCGGCTGCGGATCGATCGTCCAGGGACCGGCCGGGTCGGGTGCGGTCGCCTGTCCAAGGACCCACGGCTCGGTGGTCGTCACCGTCTCGAAGATGAGGACCCAGGTGCCGTCATCGGTGACGAAGCCGGTCGAGACGTCGGCCCCGTTTGACGTGAGCGGGATATCGTCGCTGGTCAGCACCGGCTCGGCCGGGTCGACGCTCCAGTTGACGCCATCGTCGGAGACGAGGTGCGGGATGCTGACCCGACCGGGCCAGGCGGTGAAGACGTTGGCGAACATGTGCAGCCGGTTCTCGTGCTCCAGGACCGCTCCCGGATTGATGAAGCTCTCGTCGATGCCGGTCAGCTCGCGGGTCACCACCGGCTGGTCTCCATCGGGCCAGCTGAAGGAGACCGATGGCGCTTCTCCCGCCGCGGAGGGAGAGGCGGATGCCGCCGCCGTCGTTGCCGACGGCGTGCCGGAGCCGCTGCATGCGGCGAGCAGCAGGGCCACGGCGATGGGGGTGCCGCGGGCGAGGATCAAAGGTCGCATCGGTCCACCTCGGATATGGCTTACATTTGGGACGGATCCGTTGCATCTCTTACGGATTCGTAAGAAATGAGGTTCATTCGGACCGATGTCCACCGATGCGCCGCGCCGCATGACGCTGCTGTACCAGCTCTTCCTCGCCAACCAGGCGGCGCGCCACTTCATGCGCCTCGCGCTGGCCGGGACCGACATGAGCGGCGAGGAGTACGCCCTGTGCAGCTACCTGTTCGGCAACGGTCCGCGGACGATGAGCCAGGCCGCGCGCTACTTCGGCCTCCCGGTGACGACGGTGGCCACCATGCTCGCGCCGCTCATCGAGGCAGGGGAGATCGAGCGTCGCCCGCACCCCGCGGATCGCCGCGCCCGCCTGCTGGCCCTGACCGATGCGGGCCGCGCGCGGCTCGAGACGGTGATCCCCGCGTTCACCGCCGCGTACCGATCGCTGCTCACCCAGCTGGACGAGGCGAGCGTCGACACCGAGGCGCTCTTCGGCGCCCTGGACGCGCTGCGCTCCGGAGTCCTGCGCACGAACGATCTGCTGGCCGCCGAAGGGGCGATGCGCGAGGAGCGTCACGCGCCTGATTGACTGTCCGCGCCTCGTGCGCATACTCCGCTCGTGGGTGGCCGACGGGAGAGGGCCGCATGGACGATCCCGAGCTGATCGACCTCGAGACATCGGGCGGATACCGTCCTCCCTCCGGCCTCGGGGAGCGGGT